>CAJOHG010000005.1 GCA_905234395.1 uncultured Selenomonadaceae bacterium | reverse complement strand
TCGGCAACCTGCGCGGCGAGTGCGTGAACTTTTTCAACGTCGGTGCCCGTGACGCGGAGCATAATCGGATAATCGGCAGGCGGCCCGGTCTGAATCAGTTGGATATTCGCGCGGACGTTCGGGAAATTTTCGGCGAGCTCATTGCGAATTTTTTTGATGACTTCATCGCGCAACTCTTCAGACTTTGCAACGACGACGAATCGCGCTTGATTGTCGGTGTCAGTCTTCGGAGCAACGGTCAAGACGAATCGCGGCAAGTCACGTCCGACGTAATAAGAAAAATTTTCCAGATTGTCGCGTTCGCCGTTCAGAAACTTTGCAAAACGTTCAGCTTCCGATTGAGTCGCCGCAATCGACGAGCCTTCGGGCAACGTGAATCTTATCAAAATTTCCGGGCGAATCGACGGCGGGAAGAATTCTTGTTGCACGAAACTCGACGCGAAAATTGTTGCCGCCAATGCCGCGATTGTTCCGCTCAACACGAGAATTTTGTTGCGCAAAAAATTTTCAAGCACGCGTCGGAACAGCTTATAAAATTTGCTCTGATAAAGTTCGCCGTCAGGAATTTTGGCGATTTTGATGATGTGCATTCCGAACAGCGGCGCGACCATAACCGAGACAATCCACGATAAAAGCAACGCGATTGACACGACCCAAAACATATCGCGGCAAAATTCGCTTGCCATGCCTTTTGCGAACGCGACCGGAATAAATCCCGCGCAAGTTATCAATGTGCCCGTGAGCATCGGTTTTGCAGTGACGTTGAAGGCGTGACAAGCCGCGTCGAATTTCGATAAGCCGCGTTCAAGTTGGACGCTCATCATTTCGACGGCAATCATTGCGTCATCAACCAAAAGTCCCAACGCGATTATCAGCGAGCCGAGCGAAACTTTGTGCAAATCAATTCCGAGCGCGTACATGAAACAAAACGTTCCCGCCAAAACCAACGGAATACATCCCGCGACGACTAAGCCTGTCCGCACGCCGAGACTTGCAAAGCTTACGCCGAGGACAATCACAATCGCCAAAAGCAACGTCTCCACAAAATCTCCGATTGATTCTTCGACGACTTGCGGTTGATTCGATACTTGATTAAGTTCAATTCCGAGCGGCAACTCTTGCTGAATTTTTTCCGTGATGCCGCGCAGATTTTCGCCGAGCTTGAGAATGTTTCCGCCGTCTTCCATCGCAACTGCAATTCCAATCGCGCTCTGTCCGTTGAAAAACATTTTTGGTTCGGGCGGCTCAATGAATCGTCGTTCAACCTTGGCAATGTCCGCGAGCCGAAAAATTTTTCCGCCGGCGTTGATTGGCAGATTTTTAATTTCGTTCACGTCGTCGAAAGTGCCCGTCACGCGCAGATAAACGTTGTCGCTTGAAGTCTCAACCATTCCTGCGGGCGTCATCGAATTTTGCGCGGCGAGCGTGTTTGAAATGACTTGCGGGCTTATGCCGAGTTCGGAAAGTTTCATCAGCTCAATTTCGACGTAAACAATTTCACTCTGCACGCCGAGCAAATTAATTTTCTTCACGTCGTCGACAGTCAAAAGCAATCGGCGAATTTCTTCCGCGTATTTGCGCAGCTCTTCATAAGA
Organism: uncultured Selenomonadaceae bacterium; assembly: GCA_905234395.1. Taxonomy (GTDB): domain Bacteria; phylum Bacillota; class Negativicutes; order Selenomonadales; family Selenomonadaceae; genus Quinella. The sequence goes on along the minus strand of CAJOHG010000005.1, from coordinate 40,083 downwards.
AAAACCGTCGCCCGTCAAAGCATAAACCGAGCCAAAAACATCGTCATAGGTGTCGTTGAAAAAAGGTCCGATAACGCCTTCGGGAAAGTCCGTGATGTCTTTGCAGTAGTTTCGCACGTCGCGCCACGTGTCACGAATCGCCGCAGTTTCGACAGTGTCATCGAGTTCAACATAAATGACCGTCGAGCCGGGTCGAGTTTCGCTTTTCAAGTTGTCGAGTACGGGAATGTCTTGCAATTTTTTTTCGAGCTTGTCGGTAACTTGTTCCTGCATTTCGTAAGCGGTCGAGCCGGACCAATAAGCGGCGACAATCATTTGACGCACGACGAATTTTGGATCTTCCATGCGACCGAGCGCGAAGTAAGAAAAAATTCCGCCGACCACTGCCACGACGATAAAATACCAGACGAGACTGCGATTGTTGAGCGAAACTTCCGTTAAGTTGCGCATGTTAATTGATCATCCTAACTTCTTGACCGTCGCGCAATTTGTGAACTCCTGCCACAACGACCGTATCACCCGACTTGAGTCCGCGCACACGAACATTGTTGTCGTCAAAGGCAGTGACTTCAACTTTTCGCAACGAAACTTTGCCGCCGTCGACAATCCAAACTTGCGCAACGTCGCCCGTCTGATAAATCGCGCTCATCGGCAAAATAATCGCGTTCGGAAAATTTTCGGCAGTCATCGCAACGTTGGCGGTCATGCCGAGTTGAATTCGATTCGGCGGCAATTCGGGCAGAGAAATTTTAACGGCGAACGTGCGCGACGCAGAATCAGCCATCGGAGAAATTTCGCGTACGGTTCCGCTAACGAGGTCATTTGTCGCCCAAAAATTTATCGAGACGCGTTGCCCGATTTGCACGGCGGAAATTTTGTTTTCGGGAATGTTTACTACGACTTCAAGTTCAGATGTCTGCACGAGCGTCAAAACAGTTTGTCCTGCCGCAACGACTTGTCCGACTTCCGCATTGACAACAGAAATAACACCATCGGCATTTGCAGTCAACGTCGTGTATTCAAGCGCGTTTTGACTTTGTTGAGCTTGCGCTGTCGCGGCGTCGTAAGCGGCTTTGGCGGCGTCGTATTGAGTTTTGTATTGCTCTAAGACAGCGGCGGCGATTGCTTCCGATTTGAAAAGTTCCGTGTAGCGATCAAGATTCGATTTGGCGAGTTGCAGTTGAGCTTGTGCGGAGGCGACTTGAGCCGATGCACTGCGCGATTGTTCGACAATATCTTTCGGATCGAGCGTCATCAAAATTTCGCCTGCACGTACCCGCGAGCCTGCCTGAACGTCACGAGAAATGATTTTTCCGCCGACTTGGAACGACAAATTTGTTTCATAACGACCACGGACGACGCCCGAATAATTTTCTTCCTGCGCGGCGGAGGACAGTTTGACTTGCTGAACTTTGACGACGGGCGGTTTAGGCGGCTCAACGTCCTTTGCACAACCGGCAAGCATCATTCCGACGACGAGCACTCCCGCAAAAAATTTTCTCTCCAAACGAATTTCACCGCCCTAAAATTTTTCGACGGCATTATAACATTGCAAAGGCGCATTTGTACACAAAAAAAGGTCAAGGTTTTTTCAACCCTGACCTCTACCGCTGTTTTAATCGCGCCAAGCAGTCATGCCCAAATGTACGACGTATTCTTTTGCGCACTCGTAATAATGCATGGCAGAAGCTCTCAACGCGGCAATTTCATCTTCACGCAAAGCACGCATGATTTTTGCAGGATTGCCGAAGACAAGCGAGTTGTTCGGAATTTTTTTATACTGCGTGATGACTGTGCCCGCGCCGATTATGCAGTTGTGACCTATCTCCGAGTAGCCCAAAATTATCGAGCCCATGCCGATTAAACAGTCGTCGCCGATTTTGCGGCAATGGATAATCGCGTTGTGCCCGACGGTGACGTAGTTGCCAATTTCGGTAGGCGTGTCGCCCATGACGTGCACCGTGCAGTTGTCTTGAATGTTCGTGTAGCAACCGATTTTGACGGGCTGAAAGTCTCCGCGCACTGTGACGCCAAACCAAATGCTTGAGCCTGCACCAATTTCAACGTCACCGACAACGGAAGAATTCGGCGCGACAAAAACATCCTTTGCAATTTTGGGCTGCTTGCCCTTATACGGCAAAATAACGGCTTCCATCAAATCAATCCTTTCGATTTATGTTTGAAGTCTTTTCACTTCTGCTTCCAATTCGGCAATGCGTCTGCGGGCTCCCATTAATTGCAAGCGATAAACATTCATTGAGCTGAAGATAAAACTTGTCAACTCCGCATTGTCGCCGCTTGAAAATTCTTTTCGCAAAAGCTCGTCGAGTTTGTGCGCGGGCACTTGACTGTAAATCCCGACAAAATACATCAGCATTTCATTGACAAAAAGATTGAACAAAGCATATTTCAAATCCGAGCGTTGCGAAAAAAAATCTCTCCGACTCAAAAAATCGTCAAGATATGTCATTCCCGCTTTCAACATCGTCAGCCACAGATTCAAATGCTTCGGCACGTCAAAATTCTTGTGAATGAGCGAATCGCCTCGCAAACGATAGAAATAAATGACATTCGGTACAAGAACATATCTTTTGGCGGAACAAAGCGCACAGATTGTAAAAACCACGTCGTCCGCCATAATCCCGACCATTTTTATTGAGTTTTGAATAATAAAATCACGGCGAATAATTTGCACCCAGAAATTCCAGAGCAATTTCCTTTGACTTAAAACTTTCACGCGCTCCTCAAAATTACCTTCCCAAAGCAAAGGCTCGTGAACAAAAAAATTTTGTCCCATCATGCCGATAGGTTTGAGTTGTTTGCGTAACTCGGCGTCATTCCAAATTTTTTCGGGAACCTTGTAAATTTTTTCGCAGGCAACAACATCGGCATCGAATTTTTTTGCAACTGTGTAAAGCTCTTCAAGCGCAGTCGGCGTGACAACGTCGTCATTGTCCATGAAATAAAGGTATTCGCCGCGAGAATATTCCAGCCCGCGATTTCTAGGCTCTGTACCGCTGCCCGTATTTTCTCTCATGTGGACGAGCCGAAGTCGTTCGCCGAATTTCTCCGCATAACTTTCGACAATCGCGCAACTTGAATCGGTAGAGCAGTCGTCAACGACGATCACTTCAAAATCTTGCAACGTTTGATTTAACAGGCTGTCGAGACATTCGCCGATATATTTTTCCGCATTATACAGCGGAATGACCACCGAGACTTTCGGAAATGATAAACGGGGGAGGGTAGTTGTGATGTTCTTGGTGATTCGTTTGTGTTTTGCCATGACATGTTCTCCTTAATTTTTAGTCGCTTCACTTCCGCTTCAAGTTGAGCAATGCGGGCTTTGGCTTGCGCGGCAAACTTTTGAAATTGCCGTTGCAGCTGTACGGAGTTTTTCTGTTGAAAGTCAATCGCGCTGAATAAGAACGGCACCATAATAGCAGACGAATCATTTTCTTTGGCAAGTTCGCGATACAAAATTTCATAAATGATTTGAGGTTTAAGTTGCATCCTTTCATTAAAGAAACGAGTGAACGACCAATCAAAATTATCTCTTGCGGCAATGTAAGTATAAATTGGATTTTTCTTTAAAATTTCCGTGTGGTTTGAGAGTTCATTTAAAGCTTTTGCCCAAAAAATAAATGACGAGACCCAGTAAGTAATTTGTTCTGTCGGTGCTCTTTTTTTTTCTGGTTATGGATTCCGGCGAATTATCGCGCCAAAAATAAATTGCATTGGGAATGCGTAAAAATCTCTTCGAGCAACACAACCAAATAAAGTCTCCGCCGGAAATTATCTTGGGAAATACGATTTCATTTTCGATAAGGAATTTTCGTTGAATGAATTTTGACCACGGCTCGCGCCGATTTCCTTCCATCAAAAGTCGTTGAAGATTTCTATTTGGATCATCGATTGTCAAAGTCGGTTTGTCCGCCAGTCCTTTTTGGATTAAAATTTGTCCTTCGCGGTCACGTTCCAATTTGTTATCGTTTGCACCTCTATGAAAATAACAAGAGCCCGTGTAAACGACATCGGCATCATATTCTTTTGCCGCCGTAAAAAGTTCTTCCAGTGCAGTCTTCATTATGAAGTCGTCGGCATCCATGAAGTAAACGTATTCGCCGCAAGAAAGTCCGAGCCCGATGTTTCGCGGAACGTAACCGCCTCCGCCCGAATTAGTCTTTGTTTGAGAAAGTTTAAGTCGCCAGCCGAATTTCTCCGCATAATTTTTGACGATTTCTACGCTTGAATCAGTAGAACAGTCGTCCACGACGATAACTTCAAAATCTTGAAACGACTGATTCAACAGGCTGTCGAGACATTCGCCGATATATTTTTCCGCATTGTACATGGGAATGACCACCGATATTGCAGGGCAATTAAACGCCGTTGCAACGGGTTTGATATTGGCATGAGAATTTTTTTGTTTATGTTTTGCCAAAAGATTCACTCCTTGTTTTTCAGGCGATTGACTTCGGCTTCCGGCTCGGCGATTCGAGCTTTGGCTTGTTGAGCTTGAAATAATTGCAGTCGTTGAAAATTCGCCGCGTTGAAGGTATAAACCATCAAAGCTGTATTTTGACAATCAGCGAATTCTTCTCGCAACAGAGCATCGAGTTCATGATTTGGAATTTCTGTGTAGGCTTGCAAAAAATAATTTTGCAGTTCTCTAAAACACGTTTCCAAAACAAGACATTTCATGTCGGAATGCTCTTGGAAAAATTTTCTGCCTTTGAAAAAATCTTCCATATACTCAAAGCCCGCAATCAAAGATTTAACGTACTTGCGCAGATATTTATCTGCATTGAGCTTTTCGTGCGATATCGAATCATTGCGAACGCGATAGTAATTGATGACGTAAGGAACGCGAACATATTTTTCAGCAACGTACATTATGCATAAAGTGGTTAAAAAGTCTTGAATGACGTTGTTTGCAAAGCGCAGATGGTTTCTTATGAAGAAATCGCGGCGAATCAATTTCGACCATAACGTCCATAAACATCTGCGGTTGAAACAATTTTTCACGCGCTCCTCAATGCTCTCGGTGATTAGCGTCGGCTCGGTCACAAATTCGCCTCGTTGATAACTGCTCGGTTCGAGTTGCCGCCTAAATTCAACGTTGTGCCACATGTCTTCGGGAATGGCATAACAACTTTCACAGACAACGACATCGGCGTCAAACTTTTTTGCAATGAGATAAAGCTCTTCAAACGCCGTCGAAGTAATTGCATCGTCATTTTCCAGTATGAAAAAAATATTCTCTGCGCGAAAGTGCAAGCCCGATATTTTGAGGTTCACCGGGACTTCCGGAATTTTCTCTGATCCTTGCAAGCCGGAGTCGTCCGTCAAATTTTGGCGCGTAATTTTTCACGACTTCAACGCTGTTATCGGTTGAGCAGTCGTCAACGACGATAACTTCAAAATTCCGGAACGTCTGCACCAAAAGACTTTCAAGGCACTCGCCGATATATCTTTCTGCATTGTAGAGCGGGATGATAACCGAAATTGCCGGGCAAGACGAATTCATCATGCGATCAATTTTCCTTTGAATAAATCTGAACGAAACGGCGGCAACGTGTCGTTTCAGCCAACCAGTTTGCTTTGAAACGTTACGACTGATTGAGCGGTTCCTTGAATTTTGAATAAATCTGAACGAAACGATGAATTCGCGCGTTGAGAATCCATTTGCCGATCGATTTGCCGACAAGTTCCGGCGGCGCGTCCTTACCGCCAATTTTCAACAGCTCGTCAATAATTTCCTGCGCGTGCTCAAGATATGGCGGCAGTCCGTGATTGTCAATGCGAATGATGTCGCAAAAGCCGTTAACGCCGAATTTCAAGCCGTTCAAGCTCAAAAGCAAGTCAACGATTTTACCGGGCTTTTCAAGTCGCGGTGCCCGCATGTGTTCACGAATGACAAAAGCCGCAGATTTTTTCCACTCGCCGGGCAATGTCATGCGACGATTCATTTGGTTTAGGAGTTCAAGTCCGCGTTTCTCGTGCAGATAATGATGCGGAAGCATTTCGGGCGGAGTAAGCCCTTTTCCAATGTCGTGCATGAGTGCCGCGAATCTGACCATAGGATTTGGATTGACCTTTGCCACGGCGTCGACAATCGCCAATGTGTGTTCGTAAGCGTCGCCTTCGGGATGATAAAGTGTCGGTTGAATTTTCCCGCGCAGTTGAGCAATTTCGGGAAAAATTGTTTCCAACAAGTTCGCGCGTTCCAAACTCCTGAAAAAAATTGACGGTTTGTCGGTTTTCAATGCGGTCTCAAGTTCGTTGAAAATTCTTTCCGTCGGTTCATGAGCAAGTTCTTCGCCGCAACGATTCATCGCCGCGACAGTCTCCGCGCAAATTTCAAAGTCGAATTGAGCCGCCTGTCTTGCCGCACGCAAAGCTCGCACGGGATCATCGGTGAAATGTTCGCTGACCGCGCGAATTTTTTTATTGAACACGTCATCGCGTCCGCCGAAGGGATCAACAAGTTCGCCGTTCAAAAGTTCAATCGCCATCGCATTAATCGTGGTGTCTCGCCGATATAAATCTTGCTCAAGCGTCACGTCGGGCGAAAAGAGAATTTCAAAGCCGTGATAGCCCGCGCCGATTTTGCGTTCAGTGCGTGCGAAGGCGACTTCACAATAAGCGTCGTCAATGTCGACGGAATAAACGGGAAAAGATTTGCCGAATTTCTCTGCGTGCGGAAAAGCCTCGACAAAAGTTTTTTCGTCAATGCCGGTGACGCAATAATCTCTGTCGTGCGCAGGTACGCCGCGAAATTTATCGCGAACTGCTCCGCCGACAAGATAAGCCTTGCCGCCGAGTTCGTGAATTTTTTTTGCAAAATCAAGTTCAGTCATTGTTAATCCTTCATTCGGGCAAAACTTCAAGCCAATAGCCGTCCGGGTCTGTGATAAAGTAAATGCCCATTTCCTCGTTCTCGTAGCAAATGCAATTCATCTTCTTGTGGCGTGCGTGAGCGGCGTCGAAATCTTTTGTCGTGAATGCCAGATGAAATTCGTTGTCGCCGAGATTGTAAGGTTCCGTGCGATCTTTGAGCCACGTCAATTCCAATTTGTGATGGCTGTCGAAAGAATCGCCGAGATAAACAATCGTGAAGTCTTCCGTCTCAATTCTGCCGACTTCGTGCAAATCGAGAGCCTCCGAATAAAATTTCATGCTCCGTTCCAAATCGAGCACATTCAAATTGTTGTGCGCAAATCTAAACATATCAATCAACCTCCAAAATTTTAACTGCTCAACACGGCTTTGGAATACAAAATCACTCCGGCATTTGCATTGGGATGGATATAATCCGTCAAATAATCAGAATGCAAAAATTTGTTGAGACGAGTTTTGATATAATCGTTAGCGTCAATGAAAACGTCATCTTGCGCCTCGCACCAACTCTTTAGCGCGGCAGAATATTCATTGTTCATTTTGATTTTTGGACGATATTTCAACGCGCTGATCTTGTCGCCGTCAGTCGAAGTCCACGGCGCGATAAAAACAAATTTCGCGGCAGGATTGTTCTTCAAAATCTCGTCGCGCAAAATTTTCATGCAGGCGATATATTCTTCCGAAGTCATCGCGCAAATATCGGGCTTGCGATAGCGAACGTCATTTGTGCCAATGGCGACGACAAATAAATCAGCGGGCGCGGCAACAATCTTGCTCAAAAATTTTTCCGTAATCATACGTTTAATCGTTGCTCCGCCGAATGACGCGTTGAAAATTTTCCCGTTGATGAAAGGTGCAATCGGCTCGTACCACGGAACGCCGCCGTTTTTTGTGCCGTGAGTTATCGAATCGCCGACAAAGCAAACGTCCTGCGCGGCTTGGATGGCAGTGAAAAATTTTCCTTTGGCAAGTTCATCGTCAATCGTAAGCGGCGCGACGTTCACTCTTTGGAAACCTTTCGCGTCGAAAAAATAACGTTCTTGAATCAAAGTCTCGTTCAGCTCCGTTCCGAGTGCAACGCGTGTAATATGTTTCAGCACGTAAGAAATTCGCTCAAGCTCAAAGGTGCTTATCTCGCGGCGAAGTTTGTCGTTTGTCAAAATTTCGTAAATCGGCAACGGTCGATAATTTCCTTCCAATGTCGAACGCGTCCACATCGGGATAATCGAGCCGCCCAAAATTTTTTTCGTCTCGCGGTCAATGTAAACTTCCGTCATCAAACTTGCGTCGCCGTCGTGTTCGCGATAAACATTGCAATAATTGCCCGGACAATACAGCGTGAAAGTTTTTCTGCCGTCAATCGTCTCAATCTTAGCCGGCTGAACGGAATGAGTGTGGTCGCCCAAAATTATATCCGCGCCGAGTGAAATGAACGTGTCGCGCCAAAATTTCTGATTGTCATTCGGCTCATCAACAAATTGCGTGCCCCAATGCGGCAAAACAATTATCAAGTCGGGCTTGTGACTTTTGGCAAGAGCAAAGTCTTTCTTAACGCTCTCCAAAACGTTTTCAAATTCGGGAATGTCGCGCCGCACAATCATCGACGTTACATGCGCCAAATCGTCACTCAACAGCCGCTCAACTTTGTAACCGGTCGCTCCGTAAGTGTAAGCCAAAATCGCAAGCTTAAGCCCGTTTTTTTCAATAAGTTTAACGCGTGAATTTAATTTGTCTTCAGCATTTGCATACGAGCCGATAAAGTCGATTTGTTTTTGATTCAAAACTTCAATCGTGCGAAGTGCGCCGTCAAGTCCGCAATCGAGCACATGATTATTGGCAGTCGTCACGAGAGCGAAGCCCGCATCTTTTATCGCGTCGGCAAATTCGTCGGGGAAATTCAGTCGAAGCCGTTTGCCGTCACCGTAATTGCTGTTGGAATACAACTGTTTATCGCCGCCGAGTGGTCCTTCAAAGACGCCGATTGAAAAATCCGCCGCCGAAATATATTTCCGCGTGAAGTCGAACATGTCGTTGAAGTTGTAATCTTTCCCGTCAAAAGCTCGTTTTACTTGATCTTCCAACAAAATCAAATCGCCGCAAAACAAAATCCTGAACGCGTCCTTGTACTTTGCTTGAGTCTGCGAATCGACGATGCGATAAATATTTTCTTCATGCACGGCGAGCACGTCGACAGACGGCGGAAAGGATTTATGCCGTGGGGGGGGGGATAATTAATTTAGTTTTTTCGGCTTTAATCTTTCGCCACTTTGCCATTGAAATCCAACGATTGTCTTGCGGAGAATTTTTTTGAATGACAAACGGCGCGGCTTGAACGACGGTGCAATTATCGGGAACATCGCGCGTGACTGTGCAACCGGCTCCAATTCGGACGTTGTTGCCGACTTTGACGTTGCCGATAATTCTCGCGCCCGTGCCAATGTAAACGTTGTCGCCAATCGTCGGTGCGCCGGCACTTTTGCTGTCAAGGAGCGTGTTGCTGCCGATTGTGACGTGTTGAAAAATTGTGCAGCCCTTGCCGATTTTCGCGTTGGCAGAGATGAAAATTCCGTAGAAGGCGTGCGGCGTCGTGAAGGGCGTGATCTTTGCGTTCAGCGGTATGCCCGAACCGAAATAGCGATTGATAACCGTGCACTTGAGAGAGGCTTTTTGCTTTTCGAGCGCAGATTTTGTTTTGAAATATTTTTTGAACGACGCCCAAAAAATTTTCTTCAACGCGTTGTTGTCCACGCCTGCGCAGGCAGATTTAACGCTTTCCACGTCGGGCAACGAATCAATGTAGTCAAAAATATTTCGGTCAAAACCCAATGGATTTTCCAATTCAAATCCTCCTTAAATCGCCGTGATGACCCACAGATAATTTTTCGCGGCAACAGCGTTGATACGTTGAATCTGCGCGGACGTGAGCTTGTTTGCAACGTTAAGTTTCGGCGTCGATTTGAAGAGCGGAATTTTTTCGGCGCGAAGTCCATGCGTCGCCAAAAATTCAATCGCCTCTTGCTCGTCCTGCAAAGCGTCATCGGCAAGTTTGTCGTCGAAAACTTTTTCATACATCGCCTTAGTCTCGGCGTAAAGCGTGGGAGCTTCCGAATCGCCGTAAAGAGCCGCCGCAACGTCCGTGAAATATTTTTTCTGGCAGAAGTCCGAAGTTATCAAGCAGCCGCCGTGTTTTTTGAGGACGGCACGAATATTTTCATACATCTGCGCGCGAACGTCATCGGCAAGATAAATCATCACGCCCTGCTCGATAATGCAAAGTTCGCCCTTGAGTTTGTCGGCACTCTTCATCATGCCGGCGGTGTCTTGCAACCAAAAGGCGTCGTATTTGACATTGCGCTTGGCTTTCTTGCCGAATTCGTCAATGCACCAGTCGCCGATAAGACAAACGGTTTGCAATTCGCCGACAACGACTTTGCGCCCTTCATCGCCCAAATGCATTGCTCGCGGAGATAAACTGCACGCCAAATCAAAGACGTTGCGATAATTTTTCGCGCGAACATATTCAATCGCGGCGGAATAGTTCAGCTCTTGATACAAGCTGTTGACAAGTTTAATGCGCTCGAAGTCGTCAAGATTTTCCGCGTTGAAGAATACGGGACGATTGAGCAGTTTCAAAAAATTTTCTGCATCGGGAACGCCCGCCGCCGTCAACCACTGCAATTTCACCTGCGCCGAATATTCAACCATCTCAAATTCTGCCGCGCGTGCCGTCGACGTGACAGCAACCGTTATCATCAGCAGAAACGTTACGAAAAATTTTTTCATTGGCAAAACCTCATTTCATAAGACTGAAAGAATTTTATCGTTCAAAAGTTTCAATGCCTCTTGCTCCAGCCGATAAGCCTCAAAGCGTTTTTCGTTCGCCGAAAGTGCAAGAGAATTTATTTTTATCTGCGCGGCAAAATTTTTCAGCAACGGTATAGGAACTTCGCGAACTTGTTTATCGTCAATCTCGTCGACAACTGCACCGTAAGTGTTGCGCTTAATCAATTCCTGTCCGCAGTCTGACGCAAGGAACATGCTCAAATAACCTGCAACGTCGACGCTCGCGGGAATGATTCTGATGATGTGCTGACTTGCCGTCCAATTTTCCCAATGTTTTGGAACGAGAGCAACCTTACCAATCGTGCCGCTGCAAGTTATCAGCGTCATGTTCTCGCGAAGTTCAAGCTCGGAAGAAATTCTGTCGGCGTGATGAATGTTCGACAGATATTTTTTATTTGACGGGTCAAGCTCTCCGATTTGTTTGCCGCCGATAAAAATTCTGCCGTGTCCTTCGTCGACGTAAACGCGCTTGAATCGTCCCGGCAAAATGACTGCGCGGCTGATTCGGCTGTCGGCAACGGTCGTGACTTCGGCGGCGTGAATTTTCAAGTGGTCAATAATCCTCTGAACAATCGGCGCGTGAAATGATGCGTCCAATCGTCCGCGCAGATCGCTCAACTTGACGGAAAAAATTTTTTGCGTTTGAAAGTCTTCAATCGGCGGCAAATGAAGTTCGTCAATCAGAATTCGTTCTGCCTCGTCAAGCAGTGCGTTGGATTCGTCGCGCAGTTCATACGAACGGACAATCAGCTCGTGAATTTTACGCTTAAGGTCTTCGGGCGCATCGGGCACGGGAATTTTTTCAAGGTGCTCCGGCTCAATCTCCTGTATGACTGCGCCATAAATATTCGATTGAATCAAAAGCTGTCCTATCCTCGACTTCAAATAAACGTAAACATATCCTGAATAATCTTTGCAGATTAATCGAATGGCGTGTTCACTGACAAGAAGTTTTGACAGAGTTTCATTGACGAAAGTTACGTTGCCGACCGTGCCCGAACGTGAAATTAAAACCGTTCCTTTAGAAACTCTCAAGTCATCAACAGAATCAGAATCAATCATGAACTTTACGGGCTTTGGATAACAATCGAGCATTTCCGAACTACCGATAAAACCAATCGCCCGATTATTTTTTTTGCTGACGTATTGGCGTTTCAATCGTCCGCCATAATAAGCGGCACTAATCATTTCACCGAGCGACACAGAATTTTTTATGACGGCTTGTCGGGCGTTGAGAGCATCGGCGTCGAAAAAACTTGCTTCCAAACGTCCGCCGCGAGCTTGAACGTCGGAAAGTTTCACCGCGCAGAATTTAATCGTCGTGTCGATATGAAGTTTTTTTTTCCACGCGTGATAAGTGCGTGCGACTTCAAAAGTCTCGTCGTCGATAATTTTTTCGCCGTCGATAAGAATTTCTCTGCCGTCGTCGTCGCGCTTGAAAGTGGCATTGCCGCGTTTGTCGTGCCCGACTTTTTCAACCTGCGCCATGAAAATTTCGTAGTCTGTAATGCCGTGACGTTCTTCCGACAAAATTTCTTCAGGCGATTTTCTCTGCAGAATCAATACGGAAGTCTGCGTGCCGTTGTGCGGCTGAAAAGTGTCCGCGTGCAAATCAATGCTTGCCAAAATTTTGTGGTTGCGAATCAGCCATGTGCGAATGTAGCCGAGTCCGGGCGAACCGAGAATCGAATCGGGCAGGACAATTCCCATGCGACCGCCGGGCTTTAAAAGTTGCGTACAGCGTTCGACGAACAAAATTTCGGGCGGGACAGATTTGCGCAATTCGTCAGTCACAGTCCAAATTTCGCCGTCAAACGTCCAAATGTGCGCGAGTTCAAATTGCCGCAAGATGTGTTCGTCGTCAATCGGAATTTTGCTTCCGAAAGGCGGATTGGTCACGATAACATCGAACAGCGCGATTGAATTGGCGTTGCGAAAATTTTCGGGCGACACATTGAAAATTTTGGCAAGCCCGCGTTTGAAGTCATCGCTCCATTCGTGCGGCGGAAGAAGTGAATTCGCCTGCCAAATGTTTCCGCTGCCGTCGTTGTTCATGACCATATTCATTTTAGCCGCCTTGACGAGGTCGGGATTTAAATCGAAGCCGAAAAAATTTCTGCCCGCGAGTTCGGCGATTTGACTTTGGAATTGTCGGCGAATGTCTTCGTTCCAATCTGCGCGCGGAGTTTGAAATTCATCGACGAAAATTTTTTCCAACGCGTCCATAACGTAAGTCATCGCAATGACGGGAAAGCCGCCTGTTCCGCAAGAGCTGTCCAAAATTTTTTCGTCGACTTGAGGCGCAATCATCTCGACGACCATTTTCATCACGTTGCGCGGCGTAAAAAATTCGCCTCTGTCTCCGCGCAGATTCGCACCGACAATTTCTTCGTAAGCTTTGCCTTTGATGTCGATGTTGGTGTTGAGCAGGCTGTACTTTTGCAATTCGCTGACGACACGGGCAAGACTTCGCGGCGTCAAGTCAAGAGTATCGGCTTTGTTGAAAATTTGAGAGTAACGAGATTTGACGCGGCTGAAAATTTTTTCAATGCGATTTTTGACGACAAGCTGACCGTCGGGATTTTTGCGTTCAAGCGACGTGGCATAAAACTCCGGCTTGTGCGGAATATTTTTCTCGTCTTCAATCTTGCAGAAAATAATCTTGAGGAACTCGAAAAACGCCTTGTCCTTGTGAAGCCCGTCGTTGCCGTAAATGTAATCGTGACACGTTCTGAACACGAACAACAAATTATCGTCGACGGCATTTTTCAAACTCGTGCGCGTCGGACGATCAATCTCGGCGATATTTCCTTCGGCGGACGGAATGTCGTTATATTCCTCGAAAGTTCTTTCGCCCGTCGATGAATCTTCGACCTTGTGAAAAACGAATCGCTGGATGCCGTTCGTCCACATGCCCCATTCGCAGTTGATGCAAAGGCTCATATACGATTTGAGCTGTTCAATACCGTCTTTGGCGGCGGAAGGTTTTATCTTTGACTGCTTGCACTCGACGATAATTTTAACCGTCGACTGAACGCGCTCGGCATTTTTATCGAAGACGACAATATCTGCGCGGGGACGTTTTGAGCCGTTCTGCAGTGTGAATTCGATGGCAATTTGATTCGGCGGATACCTGTGCTCGTCGACAAGCCGTCGTTCAATCGTCTGGCGAACGTATTCCTCGGCAGTGTCGTTGCGAAATTTCCCGTCAACATAATCGCGAATCTTGCCGTCGGGAATGGTAGCAATTTTATTCATACAATGTTCCTACTTGAATTCGACAAACTCATTGACATGATAACCACAAGCGTTTACTGCACCAAAGTTTGTCAAAAATTTTTCACGGGCAATACTCATTTGAATTCGACAAATTCATTGACGTTCGCGCCTGCTTTGGTCATCGGCTCAACGAAACTGCGCCACACGTTCAGCACAATGACGCGAGGATTTTCAACGTCGTCGAGAGCTTTTGACAGCGCGTGAGCAAATTCTTCCTGCGTCGAGACAGACTCCGCCGTTATTCCGAAACTCTGCGCATAAGCAACGTAATCCATGTTGTAATCGAATTCGCAGGCAATGTAGCGTTCCTTGTAAAAAACTTTCTGCAGCTGTCGAATCATGCCGAGGCTCGTGTTGTTGACAATCAGCGAGATTATCGGGAGTTTCAGCCGCGCGATTGTATAATATTCGTTGCCCGTCATTTTAATTCCGCCGTCGCCGCTGACACAAATCACGCGCCGATTTTTCCCGTAAGCAAGTTGAGCACCCATAGCCGCAGGAAGTCCGAAGCCCATTGTTCCAAGTCCGCCGGAAGTCAACCACGTGCGAGGCTCTTCAACATGCAAATGCAACGCCGCCCACATTTGATGCTGTCCGACGTCCGTCGCGTATGCAAAATTTTTTCCCGCCGTATTCTTGGCAATTTGATTCATCGCCCAAGGCACCGTCAAGCGGTCAACTTGATAATCGTAGTCGTATTCTTCCTGCCAACCGTCAATTTGTCGCCACCAATCGACGCGCGGTTTAGTCGCCTCGTGCCGCATTAAAAGTTTCAAAATCACTTGCATATTTCCCGCGAGTCCGAGACTGCCTTCAATGTTCTTGTCAATCTCCGCCGGGTCAATGTCGATGTGAATAAATTTTTTCGCGCGCGTGTATTTGTCGACGTTGCCGGTTTGACGGTCTCCGAATCGACTGCCGACCGCGATAATCAAATCTGCCGCCGCGATTGCGTGATTAGCCGCCTTTTTGCCGTGCATTCCCGCGAATCCCAAATTTTGCGTGTGACTGCGCGGAACAGCTCCGATTCCCATCAACGTGCTCACAACGGGCAAATTAAATTTCTCAATGAACTTGATAATCTCTTCGGACGCGCCCGCCGATATTGCTCCGCCGCCGACAATCACAACGGGACGTTCAGCTTTGGCAATTTCTTCAGCCGCTTCTGCCGCGCAGATGATGAAGTCAGCATCGGGTTGCGAAGAAATTTTTTCTTTGACTTCTTGCGACCGCCAATCGACTTCGGCGAAAAAAATATCTCTGGGCACGTCAACGAGCACCGGACCGCGTCGACCGTTCAACGCAATTTCAAATGCCTGTCGAATCGTCGGAACAAGTTGCCTCGGCTCTTTAACCTTGAAATTGTGTTTCGTCACGGGCATGGTAATATCGAGAATGTCCGTCTCTTGAAATGCATCGCGCCCTAAAAGTTTCGTGTCGACTTGTCCTGTGATTGCAACGAGCGGAATTGAATCCATGAACGCCGTAGCAATTCCTGTAACCAAATTCGTAGCACCGGGTCCCGATGTCGCCATGCACACTCCGACTTTGCCCGTCGCCCGCGCATAACCGTCCGCCGCATGAGCCGCATTTTGTTCGTGCGTCACGAGAATTTGTTTGATTTCTTTTTCGTCGACAAGAGCATCGTAGAGCGGCAAAATCATTCCGCCGGGATAGCCGAAAATTATATCGACGCCGCGTTCTCGCAGGCACTCGACGATTGCCCGTGCGCCTGTCATTATCATAAAATCACCTCGTCAAATGATAAGCTCGCCGAATTTTATCACAAAAATTTTCGGCGCGTCAAAAAAAATTGCCCGACGTTTTGCCGAGCAGACTTGCGGTTGAATCATTTGTTCAAAGCTCGTTCGCTGAACAGATACGCCGCGACAAGATTTTTTCCGTGTTGATTGAGCGCGGGATTTTCCAACGCGTTGAAAAAAATTTTCGGGACTTCGTGCGGTTGAACGGTCGTGAAAAGATCTTCAATCAGCTCGAAATATTTGCCGATAAAAAATTTCAACGTGTCGTGCCGAACGTCGGGATTGTTGCGGAAAAATTCCAATCCGCCCGTGAACTCGTCAATCAACGCGATATTTTTCAAACAAACATCGAGCCAGAGATGGACGCCCTTTGACGAGGAGATGCCTATATTCGAGGCGGAAGCGTGTCCTCGCCTGTAAATGTTCGTTACTTGCGGAGCGCGGACGTATTTTTTCGCGAGACACAAACATTTGAACCAGAAAAGCAAATCTGCGGTGATTGGCACGTCCACGAATTCAATTTCGTTCGCAACGACGAATTCGCGGCGAAAAAGTTTTCCCCACGGCATCCAAATAAATCTGCCTTCAAGCATACGTTGAATTCGACCGCGCAGATCGTCGGGTTCGGGCGTCGGCACATTGACAGCTTCGCCCGCCTCGTATTTTTGCAGCACAAGTTCTTCGCGCCGAAAATTGCCGTCCGTGTCTTTACAGAAATAAAATTTTTCCATGTGAACGACGTCGGCTTGAAAGTCTTCGGCAACGGTGAGGAAGTTGTCAAAAGCTGTCGGAAAAATCATGTCGTCGGCGTCGACGAAGCAAAGGTATTTGCCCGAAGAATTTTTTAGGGCGATGTTCCTCGGAATGCCCGCGCCGCCGGAATTTTTTTCCGTGCGAAAAATTTTCAGTCGTCCGTTGAAATGTGGAGCAAGCTTTTCGACTTCGGCGAGGCTGTTGTCGGTTGAGCAATCATCAACGACAAGAACTTCGTAGTCCGCAAATTTCGACGCGAGCACGCTGATTAAACATTGGCGAATAAATTTTTCGGCGTTATACATTGGAATGATGACGGAAATTTTTGGCGCGTCCATAAAAATTCTCCTTGCAAAAAAATTTGCCGCTCATCGAAAATGAGCGACAGCCTGTATTTGATGAGCTTCGTTGCTTTAACGTTTGCCGAATTGTCGACGAATCATTTCTTGCACCAATTCAATCGCACCGCGTCCGAGTCCCGTCTCGCGCGAAATTTCTTCGGTTGACATGCCCGCCAAAATCATTTCCTTGATGATTGATGAGTCCGTTGTTTCAAGCTTGATTTCGCGGCGTTCGGGACGTTGAACTTTTTCGGGCGCAACTTTTTCGCGCGGCTTTTCGGGTGAAGTGTTTTTTTCTGCCTCACGTATCGCATCAAGTGCCGCCTTTCGCACGTCGTGTTGTTTACGTTTAACGCGTTTCTTGCGAAGATTCTGCGCTTGCGTTTCCGTGTCGTCCGATTCTTCCGATTGAGCTTGAGCCATTTTCGCCGATGCCTCTGCCAATTTTTTGCGCGTCGATTCGATTTTGACGGGATCTGCCTCGACGACTTTCATCGGCTGTTTATTTTCGGGCGACAACACGATTGATTCACGTTGCGGCGGAACTTCGGGCTTAGGCGATTCGGCGATTGATTCTTCCAAAATTTTGTCGAATTCTTTTTCGGGCGGCTTATCGTTTTGTTCGGGCGGAGTTTGTCGCGCAACTGTCGGTATTGTGATTGAGCCGAGCGGATTCAACGGCGGAGCGGGCGGCGAAGTCGTTACCTGTGTCGGCGGTTGAGTTCGTCGCGGCATTGGTGCAGGATTTATCGGCATAACCGGCGGCTGTGAAATTATAGATTGCGTTATCGGCGGAATTGTCACGGGCTGCTGAACGGGAAACGGTGCCGTCATTGCCAAATTAAGCTTGCGTTCCACAACATCCATTTTCCTTTGCATTGAATCAACTTCGGAGCCTGCGTCGTCCAATTTTGCCAACAAGTCACGAATCTCGCCCGATTGACCTTCGCTTTTTTTGAGCAACTTTTTCAGCTCAAGAACGCGTCCTTCCAGTTGTGTACGATTGCGTTCCGATTCGTCCAAGACGCTTTCAAGGTGCGTGACGTGATTTTCCATGCGCCCGATGATTTCGTTGGCAGTGCGTTCCAATTCCTGTTTGAGCTTGCCGGTTGAATCGGCGACTTCTCTGCGCTCTTGAAGGTCTCGATTACGCCGACGTGTATTTGTCCACGCCACGAAAACTATTCCCGCGCCGACAACGATAAGCAAAAACATAAACTCGATAATCATAGGGAAATGTCCAAAAAATGTCCGCGCCTGGGATCGACGGCATAATTTTCGTCTTCGGGTTCAGGCTCGTGTTTTTGCCGACGACTGCTGTAATAATGACCGCCCTGCCTGTTGCGACGGTCGGGATCGTCTTTGATTCTGCCGCCCTCGGCATCGTCTTTGGTGCGAACTTGTTTTTGCTTAAGCTCTGCGTCAAGTTTCTCGCGCACCATTTGAAAATTCTGTTGCAATGCCGACGCGTTGTTCAAATCGTGCTGAACTTGAGCGGCGTTGTTTGCATTGGCATAAGTCATTTGAACGCCAACCGGTGCAATTTCCATAAGTCGTCAACTCCTTTCGAGATTTAATACGGACCGACTTCGACTTCGCCGTCCTCGTTCAAGCTGATTGTGCAACGTTTGTATTCGCTTTGAATGCTCTTTAGCAGGTTGTTCACTGAAAGGCGCACGCCCGGATAGATCGTGTCGGCGACTTTGATTTTCCCGTTCTTCATTTCCGTCAAAAGCGATTCTATTTCCAGGATGCGTTTCTCGTCTCGTTTTATTTGTCCCGCCAACGGAAATTGACTGCGCGTCAACGCATTTATCGATTCAACTCGCTCGCGCGGCAATTTGTTTATGTCCAACTTACTAAGCGTATTCAATGTCTGCGTGATGTGCGTCAACCGCCGACGACTTTCCTTGTAAGTCTTCTTCAGCTCTTGATATTCGCGCTGCAAATTGGGATCAACACCCACTGAAACTTTCGTTACCACATAAGCCGAATTGCCGATAACTTTAACGCCGACAAATTCACCCGCTACACAATGTCCGCCGACGATTTGACCGTGCTTTTGCTCCATTATCAATCGTTTGCCCGCACGTATTTGACTGTGCAACGCGATATCCGAAATATAAACGTCGTTGCCCGCCTCGATAAATGCATTCTCCGCAAATGCCGTCCGCACGTCTCGTTCAGCTATAATTTTCGCCTTGTCGGCACCGGTCACGCCGCCTGATATATAAACATTCCGTCCTTCGACCACGCCGCCGTTGACAGAGCCTTTAATCTCGATGTCGCCCGTAGCCTTAACCGTGAAACCGTAATCGACATTGCCGCGAATACTAATGGTGCCGTCAAATTCAACGTCGCCCGTCGATACGCCAATACTGCCTTTGATTTCAAGGCGAGGATCCACGCTGATTCGGTTGCCCTTGTCGACGATTTGACCGTTGCACGCAGCTATCAAGCGGTGTTCTCCGACGACTTTGGTATTCTTCCCTTCGGGCATCGGACACGGTCGACCATTCTGCGCGGGAACGACTTCTCCCAATACATTTTTGCCGGGCGTGCCTTTTGTCTGCGGAATTCGGATCGCCAAAGTCTGATTTTCCTTCGCCAATACGAACAAATTCAAATCCTTGTAGTCCACTTTGTCATATTCGTCGACTACGGGCTTGCCTTGCACTCCCAGATTAAATTTGCGGTCTATGTAGGCATTCTCACCGTTGACGGGCAAATCACCCGTTGCCACTGTGAACGCACTTAAACTGCGAATTCCAACGTCAATCGCTTCCTCGTCTATGCCGTAGACGACTCCTGCGTCGGCAAGAGCGGTCAGCACCATTTCTTTTGTCGGCAACTTCGCTCCTTCGCGCGTGTCGTAGCGAATCGTGGCGTGCATTTTATCACGCGGCATTTCTACAATCAGTCGCGCGTAGGCTTCTTCCTGTTCAATCGGCGGCTCTCCGTTTTCAATGGCGTTCAATTCTTCGGCACTGATTTCAACGGGTTCGGCAATTTTCTGCGGACGACCGTTTGCCTCTCGCATCGTCCGACTTAATACTCCAACGTCGTAGTCAAGTACTTTGCATTCTCGCAGAATTTGTCGCATATCCGACAGTTCAAACAATCGTTCGCCGTCGACGTTGGGATAGATTGTCAGATAGACGCCTTCCTTTTTGAACTCGAATTTATAGCCCGCAGACGCTCCGCCCAATATCTTTTGCTCATTCACGCAACGTCCCCCTTTCTATCAGTTAGGAGTTAAGCCAGTCCCCAGTCCCTACAATAATTCATCTTTGATTTGCGCCAAATAGCCGCGCATACGGAAAATCGCCTTCGTGTGCAGTTGAGAAATTCGCGCCTCCGTCAAATGCAGTATCAAGCTGATCTCCTTCAGCGTCATTTCTTCGTAATAGTAAAGCGACACGACCGTCCGCTCCTTTTCGGGCAAACGATCTATCGCTTTGGCAAGTGTTTCCTTCAGCTCAAAAAGTTCCGTCGAATTTGCCGGGTTGGTGTCGACAGCTTCGGCAACGTCGGTTTTTAAATATTCTTCAAGCGGAATGACCGTCGCCGAATTGCACTGATTAATCAGAGTTTGCAGTTCCTCGACAGAAATTTCCAATGCTTGAGCCAATTCTTTGTCGGTTGCACTGCGTCCCAGTTCCGTTTCCAATCGGCAAACAGTTTGCTCATATCGGCGAATTTTTTGGCGCATGGAGACGGGTATCCAATCTTTTGAGCGCAGATAGTCAATCATTGCGCCGCGAATCCTCACGCCCGCATAAGTTTCAAATTTTATGTTGCGCGTGATGTCGAAACGGTCAATCGCATCAAGCAAGCCGAAGAAGCCGCTTGAGAGCAAATCATCCTTGTCCAAATGTTGCGGCAGACTCACCGCCAATCGCCCGCAGACAATCTTAACGAGCGGCAGATAATGTTCGGCGATCTCGTTCCTGAGCTCCACGGATTTTGTATCGCGATATTTGAGCCACAACGCCGTCATATCCTGTGTCTTCGAGTCACTTTCCATAGTCGATTCACCGTCCCGAAAAGCAATGCGTAATTGTTTGTCGTTCGCAGTAAGAATTTATCCTTGATTCGGTAGGGCGTTTTCAAAATCCATTGGGCGGAAGTCGTCAGAGGTGTCTTCGGTATCTTCCGCGCCGAGATATTCCTTGCGGTTGAAATTTTCGGTATCGGCAAGCGGAGCGTCGTCGATGAAATGTTCCAACTCGCGTTTGGTGGTGAAGATGGCATATTCTTCGCAACACATCATGATACAAAATGTCACCAAGCCTGTGCAGGCAAAAGCATAAAGAGACCTTGAAGCGACCGTCGCGCCGGTGACAAAATCGCTGGAAAGACCGCCGATAAGCACGATAAGAAATGAGGCTAAACCGATGGCACCGGAAACCAGAATTCGATTGAGCGGCAAAATGTCATTGAGAAAATTTAAAAACAAAGTAACCGCCCCTTAGATTGACTTTTCGCCGCGGTCAATGGTTTTGATTTTGTAGGAGCCGTTGGACAAGTCGATAGAAACGGTGCGTCCGTAAGTGCCGCCTGTATCTTCTGCGATGACGCGAATGCCGTTGCGACGGAGAATTTGCTTGCAGGATTCGGCGTTGCGATTGCCGACTTTCATTATGTCGGTTGCATTTGAGAATGCGAACATTTGAGCACCGCCCGCGATTTTGGCGACGAGACGAGCTTTTGAGGCACCGAGAGCTACCACATCGTTAATCATCAGCGGAATGCCGGTATCAGCGAATTTGGCGGGATTGTCGGAAGAGCGCGCTTGAGTGGAGTCGGGCAACATGATGTGCAACAGCCCGCCGATTTTTCTTTGCGGGTCGTAAAGTGAGACTCCGATACATGAACCCAAACCGTAGCTTATGAGTGTTGACGGACTGCGACCGACCTTGTAATCAGCCATGCCGACTTTGATAAGGTCTGCCATAATTATTCAACTCCTACTGCTTTGACCAAAATGCCCAGCGAGCCGGGATCGGGCACCAAGAAAAAGTGTCCGTTGACGCTGTCATCTTCCGCCAAGAATTTTGTTTCTATAACAACGGCATGATCGCCCATTTGTCCGAGCATTGCCAAAACGACGTTCAAAATTGCGCCCGCCATATCAACGGCAAGTGACGGTATCGAAGGTATCATGGAAATATTTGTGAAGTGGAAAAAGGCGTTTAAGTATGAGCCGGTCAAAATGTTGCCGACTTCTTTCAGTGCGGAAACGTCCATTTCGTCAAGTGTTTGCGTGGTGCCGTGCGGTCTGCCCATCAAATCGTCGACGAGATAGAACGCGCTTTTTTTCGGCATAAGGAACAGGATATTGCCGGGAGCTTTGCCATAGACGCGCAGGAATACGCCCACGATTATTGCGTCCGGGCCGCCGACAAGGTCGGGAACTTCATCAATCGGAATGAGCGAGACTTTCGGGACGTTCATATCGATTTTCTTGTTAATGACTTGCGAAAGAGCGGTTGCGGAGTTGCCCGCGCCGACGTTGCCGATTTCGCGCAGAGCGTCGAGCTGATTCGGAGTCAAATCAAATTCATCAATCATGTAAAGACCTCCTCTGTAGGGAATTAGGGAAATAGGGAATTAGCTACTTCACTACTTCACTATTTCGCTCTTTGCCTAGTTCGCATTAACGATTTCTTCAAGGTTGAGCATGGTGACAAGACGACCGTCGATATTGCCGATGCCGCTAAGGAATTTTTCCATGGCGCGATCGCTTACGGTTTTTTTCGGGTCAACGAGTTTGGAACGAATGGTCAAAACTTCAGTTACGGCGTCGACGAGCATACCGACTTGCAAATCGCCGACAATGACGGTGACGATGCGGGCAGCATTGGAATAGGGAGTTTCTTCAATGCCGAGACGTTTTTTCAAATCGATAACGGGCATAACTGAGCCGCGCTGATTGATAACGCCCTTAATAAAACTGGCGGCGAAAGGAACTCTGGTGATGTCGCTCATGCCGTTAATGTCTTGAACTTGGAAGATATTAACGCCATATTCCTCGTCGCGCAATTTGAAAGCGACAATCTGCATGGCGGCAACTTGTTCGTCGTCGTCGATAGCAACGTTTTTATTGGCAATTTGGTCATTAGCCATAAAAGAATCACCTCTTAATTAAGCATGGTGGCGACGTCGAGAATGAGAGCAACTCTGCCGTCGCCGAGAACAGTGGCACCCGAGAACATTTTCAAGCCCATGAAAAGGTTGCCGAGAGTTTTAATAACGATTTCTTGTTGACCGATGAGTTTATCGACGACGATGCCTGCTTTGGAGTCGCCGGCGTGAACAACGACAATGAAGAGCTCTTTAGAATCGAAAAGATGTGGAACCATGAGAGTTTGTTCAATGCGAATGATGGGAATGATTTCGCCGCGCAGAACGATGACCTCGTTGTTTTGAACGGTACGAATGTCGCCTTGTTGAACAGAAAGAGTAGAGTCGATGGAAGCAAGCGGAATGGCATACATTTCGTTTTGAACTTGAACGAGCATGGCTTGAATGATTGCAAGAGTAAGCGGCAGTTTGATTTTGAAAACGGAGCCTTCATTGACTCTGGTTTCAACGTCGACTTGACCGGAAAGAGATTCGATTTTGGATTTAACAACGTCCATTCCGACGCCGCGGCCGGAGATGTCGGAGATTTTTTCTGCAGTGGAAAAACCCGGTAAGAAGACGATACGAACGGCATCGGCATCTTCCATTTGATCGACTTCATCATGAGTGAAAAGACCTTTTTCGACAGCTTTACGGCGAATGACATCGGGATCAATGCCTTTGCCGTCGTCAGTGACCATGATAACGACGTTGTTGCCTTCGTGTCTGGCGATTAAGCCGACTTCGCCGATACGCGGTTTGCCTTTAGCCTCACGTTCATCGGGCATTTCAATGCCGTGGTCGAGAGAATTACGCAACAGATGCATGATGGGATCGCCGATTTCGTCAATGACGGTGCGGTCAAGTTCGGTATCTTCGCCTTCGATGGTAAGGTTAATTTCCTTGTTGAGCTCTTTGGTCACGTCGCGAACCATGCGCGGGAAACGGTTAAAGACTTGAGAAACGGGCACCATGCGGACTTTCATGACGATATTTTGAAGGTCGGTGGTGACGCGATCCATTTGTTCTAAGGTTTCGGTCAATTCGGAGAGGCGGTGAGTTTGACCGATTTGTTCCAGACGGACTTTATTGATGACCAATTCGCCCATGAGATTCATAAGAGTATCTAATTTTTCAATGTCTACGCGAACGGATTGCCCTGCGTGAGATTTTTTCTGATTGGCGGGATTTTGAGCGGGTGGTGTCGAAGTAGCGGGAGCAGGTTTATTGGCAGGAGCTTGCTTGACAGGAGCTTCAGTTTTAGGTTCGACTTTGGGCGGCGGTTCAGGCTTAACAGTTTCAGCGTTGACAACCTGTTGCGCAGTGCTTGTGCCTAAAATTTGAGTGTCTGCGGCTTCAATTTCGCTAATGCCCAAAACAGCGTCGTGAATGGCGTGTTCGTCGGCAGCAGAAATAAGCACGACTTCAAAAGAGCGTTCAAAATTTTCCTGTTCGAGGTCTTCGGCAGAAGGAATGGTGCGGATGACTTCGCCAATTTCTTCGAGAGCGTTCATGACCATGTAAGAGCGGGCAGATTTGAGCAGGCAAGATTCGGCAAGAGTGACCTTCAGATAAACGCCGCGCATACCGGTCTTTTGAGCCTCGTTGATGAGATTGATTTCAGTGTCTGTTAATTGGATGGGCAAATCGGTATTGACGGTTGGCGGATTTTCGGACGGTTGAGCGGTTGATTGCGGCACGGCGGCAACGGGAGCCGGTGCGCCTTCACCGCGCAGGATGGCGGAAAGTTTATTGACAAGGTCAGAGACGTCGATTAAGTCTTCGGGATCGCCGTTGGCAACGTTGTTAATCATTTGCTCCAGAGAGTCAATACATTTAAAGAGCGTGTCGATGATGTCGGAAGAGACGGCTAATTGTTCCTTGCGCAGAGCGTCCAGGACGTCTTCCATCTCGTGGGTCAATTCGGCGATTTTATTGTAACCCATGGTCGCCGACATGCCTTTAAGAGTATGGGCGTTGCGGAAAATCTCATTGAGAATCGACAAGTCCTCCGCATTGTCCTCCAAACCCAACAATCCGTCGTTGAGTGACTGCAAATGCTCCTTCGATTCATCCAAAAACATATCCATGTACTGGTTTGTTTCTAATGACATTAATTAATCCTCCTTCGGGAGTGTTATCTCCTCACAGCCTCGACAATAGCTTCCGCGATTTTATTTAAAGGGCGCACTTCGTCGGCAAGTCCTGCATCAACAACGGCTTTCGGCATACCGTAAACTACGCAACTGCTTTCGTCTTGCGCAATGGAATAACCGCCCGTAGCCTTGATTTTTTTCATGCCCTCGCAACCGTCGGCTCCCATGCCGGTCATAATCACGCTGACCAAATCTCTGCCGAATTGCGCGGCAGAATCGAACATGTAATTGACAGTCGGGCGAAGGTTACCCACGCGCGGCTCTTGACTTAGGACAATCTTTCTTTCGCCGCCGCCGGCAGGAGCTATGCGCAAATGATAATCGCCGGGTGCAATGTAAACTTGTCCCGGTTTGATAATTTCGTCGTGTTCCGCCTCCTTGACAGCGATTGCGCTGATTGAGTTGAGCCTGTCCGCCAAAGACTTTGTAAAACCCGCAGGCATATGTTGGACGATTACGACGCCGCAGGGAAGATTGCTCGGCAGACGCGTGACAACCGCTTGCAGTGCTTGCGGTCCGCCGGTTGATGTGCCAATGACGACAAGTTTTTTGCCGGTACCGGGAATAATTTTTTTGACAGGCTCGGTTGTTGACGGCACGCGATTAATCGTCGGCTTTTGTCCCAAAACGAGACCTGTTCTGCGCTTAACTTCGATCCTGCGCGTGGGCAAATCGTCAAAAGTCGGTGCAGGTTTGGGCTTATAAACCAGCGGTCTGCTCGCGGATAAATTTTTCTTCGCGTGAGCTTTTGCCGCCAATCGACATTTGGCTAAAATCTCGTCTTTAATCGTGTCGATTTTGGAAATGGCACCGCCCGCCTTGCTGACGAAATCGACTGCTCCGAGTGCAAGTGCGCGAATCGTCTCGTTGGTGCCCTTTTGAGTTGTGGAACTGACCATGACGACGGGCAACGGACATTGCTCCATGATGACCGCCAGCGCGTTGAGACCGTCCATCACCGGCATGATAACGTCCAGCGTCAACACGTCGGGATGAAGTTTCTTAACCTTTTCTATGGCGTCATGACCATTCACGGCAGTGCCGACGACTTGAAAGTCGCTTTGGCTGTTGAACAGATCAGAGAGGACTTTTCGCATAAAAGCCGAGTCGTCAGCAATCAAAACACGAATCACTTTGGACGCCTCCCCTTTGAAAATTTTTGCATTGACGAATTGTGCCGTCAACCGTTTCAAAGCAATTAATCACTTTAGTATTCGCTTGACTTGTTAAAGTTCCTTCATTGCCGCAAAAAAAATCGCCGCCCGTTTGAGCGACAAAAATTTTCGTCATGAGTTACAGCGCGTTGTCAAGATGAACGGTCGTTGCCTCGCCGATTCGCAGATAAATCTGTTTGAACGGCATAATCTTCAAACCTTC
Source organism: uncultured Selenomonadaceae bacterium (assembly GCA_905234395.1). Taxonomy (GTDB): domain Bacteria; phylum Bacillota; class Negativicutes; order Selenomonadales; family Selenomonadaceae; genus Quinella. The sequence goes on along the minus strand of CAJOHG010000005.1, from coordinate 13,542 downwards.
AAATAAGACGCGGAACAGTCTTCATTGTCAATTACATCACAGAAAATCTTGTTCCTTGCCGCTCAACATGATACAATGCGCCGCATGAAAAAGAAACTAAAAATTTTAACTTACGGTTGTCAAATGAACGTCGCCGACTCTGAACGCATGAGCGGACTTCTGCAACAAATCGGCTACACTTTGACGGACGACTTCGACGCGGCGGACTTGATTCTGATTAATACGTGTTGTGTTCGCGCGACTGCCGAAGATAAAGTTTTCGGGCAAATCGGCAGGTTCAAAGCTCTCAAGCGAATCAAACCGTCGCTGATTATCGGTGTTGCCGGATGCATGGCGCAAAAGGAAGGAGCGAATCTCATCAAACGTGCGCCGCATGTCGATTTCGTTTTGGGCACGGGTCAGAGTTCTGAAGTTGCTCGCGTCGTCAAAAGTTTGGAGCGTGAACGTAAACATTTCGTCGACGTTTCAAACGTAAGCGGCGATATTCCGGCTGAAGTCTTTCCGATTAGAAACGGGCAAGTCTCGACGTTCGTGCCGATAATGTACGGTTGCAACAATTTCTGCACGTATTGCATTGTTCCTTATGTCAGAGGTCGTGAACGTTCTCGCAAGCCCGAAGAAATTTTCGCGGAGGTCAATCAAGCCGTCGCCGAAGGTTTCAAAGAAATTACCTTGCTCGGACAAAACGTCAACTCTTACGCCGGCGGAATGACTTTTGCCGAATTGTTGAGTGCAGTCGACAAACTCGGCGTTGAGCGATTGCGTTTCATGACAAGCCACCCGAAAGATTTATCCGACGAATTAATTGCCGCCATCGCCAACGGTCAACACATCTGCGAACATATTCACTTGCCCGTTCAATACGGCTCCGACAAAATTTTGCGGCGCATGAATCGCGTCTACACCGTCGAAAAATATTTGCGGCTCGTTGAAAAAATTCGCGCGGCAATTCCGAACGTGAGCTTGACGACAGATTTGATTGTCGGTTTTCCCGGCGAGACTGACGCTGATTTTACAGAGACGCTGGAATTTTTGCGTGCCGTCAAATTTGATGCCGCGTTCACGTTTATTTACTCGAAACGCTCCGGGACTCCTGCCGCGACGTTTGAAAATCAAATAGACGACGAGACTAAGCATCGCCGCCTTGATTTGCTGATGAAAGTTCAAAATGAAATCAGTCTTGCCAAAAATCTTGCGCTCGTCAATTCGATTGAAGAAGTGCTCGTTGAAGGAGCGAGTAAGACTGACGAAAAAATTTTCACGGGACGGACGCGTTCAAACAAGCTTGTGCTGTTCGCGCATGGTGATGAATGTGCAGGCGATTTGATTCGCGTCAAAATCACTCAAGCGCAAACGTTTCTTGTCAAAGGCGAAGTCGTCGATTGATTACCACAGCCCGATAACTTTCCACCAGAGACTTCCGATGCCGAGCCAGATAACCATGTTGACCGTGACCATGATAAAGCCGAGTTGCCACCATTTGCCCTGCGTGACGAATCCTGCGCCATAGAGAATGGGAGCCGCGCCGCCGCCGTAATGCGTCAACGGAATCATAATGTTTGACAGTGCCGCGAAGGCTATTGCTGCCAAAAGCGGCGGAGTTCCCACGACGACCGCGACCGACAGAAATGCCGCGTACATTGCGCTGATGTGTGCCGAGACGCTTGCGAAGGCGTAATGCGAATAGACGTAGATTAAAATCAGAATCATGAATGCCATAAGCCACGAGAAGCCCGCGTCGAGAATTACTTTGCCTGCCAACGTTGAAACTGTCTTGATGAAGCCGGACTTTATTTTGGCTCACGCAGTCGCTTGCAAAGTTCCGGTCGACACTCGTTGGAACATGTCTGCGCGGGATGATATTTGTACGTTTTGAAAAACTTGCCGCAAATGATGCAAGGACGCTCTTCCTCGTAACGTGCCCGCTGAAATTTATTCCTGCAAAAGTCTGAGCAAAAGCGTGACGGACGACCTGCCGTTGTATATGTGAACTTTTTGCCGCACCATTCGCAAACCGTTTCTTTGGGCGCAGAATCTGCATGACGTTTCTTGAAGAATACCAATTTCTCAATCAGCGTCAAATTTTCAATGTCATTGTTAGCGTTGTTATCATCGCGATGAATGATGTAATAATCAAGCGGCGGTTCACCGAAATGAAAACGCCAAACATCGTGATGCAGATAATGTTCCCGTTTGTTAAACTTGCGATAATAGCGACCGTTTTCGTCGCGCATGTAAATATATCCGTTAAATTGTTGATACTGCTCGCTAATCACGGCTACACGCCCATTGCCCGGTGCACCCGGTTCGTCGCTGAAAAGATTTTCCATGACAACGCCTCCTTAATCTGCAAGAGTTATCGCATAGCCCAGAGTCAGCGAAGATTTTCCGATAGCCTTAATGATTAAAAATGAAATTCTGCGACCGAGACCGCTTTTGATAAATGCTCGTGCCAAAAGGAATGCGCAGATGATTAACCGGATTGTGCTGTTGCCGTAACCGGAAATTGCAACGCCGACTGTAACGACGCCGGTAAGAGCCGCCATTGTCACGCCGATAAAAGCCACCGCGCCAATCGGCATAGGTTGAAGAATGAAGCCGAGAATCGTCGCCGCGAAAATTGCAAACAGGTGCCAGGCCACATCGGTGATTTCTTCGATGTGTGGACAAAACTTTTTCCATTGTAAAAGACCTTGCGCTGTGTTAAACTGTCTTTGAAGAGTACAGTCAACAGCAGAGCAGGGTCTTCGTCGTTAGCGTCATTCTAACAGCCCTGCTTGCAAGTGTCAACGAAAGGAGCAGCGGCTATGGAAATTCATTCGAGCTTACGCGATTTAAAAATGGTCATCTACATTATCATTCATCGACCAACCGGCTTTTGTTACGTCGGACAAACATCGCACAAATTAAAAAAGCGAATCGTTCAGCATCTTCGCGGCAAAAAACAATTCGTCGATAAAATCATTCGCATTGAGGGCAGAGACAAATTTGAAGTAGGCGTTCTCGACGTTTGCACTTCACTTGCACAATTGAGAGAGCGCGAACATCATTGGATTGTTTACTTCAACTGCAAGTGTCCGCACGGATTTAACATGACTGACGGCGGCGAGGACAACGGCAAAAACAACGGACGCAATAAGCCTGTGATTTGCCCGGATACCGGCGAGAAGTTCAACTCCGTTATTGACGCTGCAGAACACTTTAATATTTGTCCGTCGGGAATCAGCAGTGTTTGCCACGGCAGGAAAAAAACTGTCGGCGGTTTGCGTTTCGCATTTGCAGACTCTAAAATTGATGTCGAAGAACCTTTTTTGATCAAGAGCAATGGAAAGCCGCGCCGCGTGATTTGTATTGATACGGGAGAAATTTTCGAGTCCATTGTTTCTGCCGCAAAAAAGTTGAATATAACCAGGAGAACCATTGGCGATGTTTGTTCGGGCAAAAAAGGTCGTGCGTGCGGTTTGAAGTTCGCTTTTGCAGATATTCCGATTGAAGAAAGAAAAGTTTTCAGCTATAAAAACAGACGCCGAATATTTTGTCTGAACAGCGGTGAAGTGTTCGATTCATTAGCCGCCGCCGCACGAAAGACAGGAATAAATCGGACGAGCATTCGCAACGTTTGCATCGGGAAAATAAAATCCACTCACGGCTTGAGATTTGCCTTTGCGGACGCGTTTAAATAAATCAAGCTTTCATGTCGCGCAGAATAATTTTGTAGGCGTCGCGCTGAAGGAGAACAATTCCCGTGTCGACGATGTCTTGACTGGTTGCGCCCCAATGAACGTATTCGCCGGCGTTTTCGGGCAGAATTTTTTTGAACTCTTTGAGGAGCGGCACAATCGTTATCGAGCTTTTGAAGAATTCGCCGATAGCCTTAACGTCGAGCAGTTCGGCTTTGGCGTATTCGTTGATGATGTCGGCTTTGTCTTTCGGGATGACGCCGAGTTCACCCTGAGCTTTGGCAAGTGCAGCTTCTGTATTCAGACAAATAGAAAAAACGCCGAAGATGATTCTCCGACGTTTTTTTGTTGCTAACATTGAAAAGAACTTTGACGTATGGTAACATTTATTCATTCTACAAACAAAAGCACCATGCGGCAAAGTCTTTTTGCAATTCTAGCAAGCTTGCCTGTAGGTGTCAATCAAAAGGAGCTTGCCGTTATGAAAATTCATTCGTCGATTGCAAATCTCAAAATGGTTATCTACGTTATTATTCATCGTAAAACAGGCTGTTGTTATGTTGGTCAAACAATACGACGACTTAAAGACCGAATTCGGCAACACTGTCGCAGCAAAAAACAGTTCGTCGATAAAATTATTCGCTTGGAAGGGCGCGACGCATTTGAAGTCGGCGTGCTTGACATTTGCACATCTGTCAAAGAACTTGACGCCCGCGAAAAATATTGGACGAAATATTTCAACTGCACAGCACCGCACGGCTTTAACGTCGTTGTCGGTAACAATATTCCGCGTTCGCGTTGCAAAACGGTAATCTGCACGACGACCGGTGAAAAATTTCAATCTTTGGCGGAGGCGTCGCTCAAGCTCGGCATACACGAAGTTTGCATTGAAAGAGTTTGCAAAGGCAAGCGCATGTCCACTCACAAATTAAAATTTGCGTTCGCTGATGAAATGAAAATCTCGCGTGTAGTTCCGAAAAATTATCGTCGCGTGCTCTGTCTTGAAGACGGAGTTATTTACGATTCAATGTCCGAGGCGTCGCGCAAATTAAATCTTCCACGGAACAGCATTAGGAAAGTTTGCTTCGGTAAGCAAGAAAACGTTCGCGGCTTTCATTTCGTATTGATTGACGTGCCCGTTGCGGAAAGAAAAATTTTTAAGCCTGCGCCTGATTGTCGCAGACGTGTGCGTTGCATTGAGAACGGTGCGGAGTATTAATCACTCTCGGAAGTCGAACGACAGCTGGGAATTTTCGCGGAAAATATCGGCAAAGTTTGTCGTGGTGAAAGAAAATCTGCAGGCGGCAAGCATTTTGAGTTTTGCTGATTGAAAGCCGTCGGCAGCAGTCCGCTCATTGCCGACGAAATTAAATCCATTGCCGAATCGTTTCTCGGCAAAGAAATTTTTATCGACGCCGTTGCCACATCAAGCATTGAACGCGCCGAGGAAAATACGTTTTACATCTGCGCCAAGAGTCAAGAGCCGTGTCTGATTGAGAAAATTCCGCGCGAAAACATTTTTATCTTTGACCTGCACCCGACGACGAAATTTTTTCTGGACATCGCGCAAATTCCCGCCAATGAATTCGTCTGCGTCTTCAACAACCGTCTGCCTTACACAAAGCTTTTGATTGACGAATGTCACGCGCTCGGAATAACTCACCCAAAATTTTTTCCCGCCGCCTATGAAGACATGACTTTTGCTCAAGTTGTTGACCGTTTGCAAAAAGCCGGCGTTATAATCGGCATTGAATGTTTGACCGGCAAGCGAATGCTCTTGTCGGAAAAATTTTCGCCGTATCTCAAATCGGACGTTAAAATCATTTCCGGCAACCGTGTCGCGTCGGTGAAAAGTTTTGGCAAACTTCTTGCGGGAATTGCCGACTTCCACTATAAAATTTTTGTCGACGAGAAAAATTTTTTGAACGCCGCGCAATCGGACAAAATCAGAATTCTGTCGGAAAAAATCGCTCAAACCGTGAACATGCTAAAAAGTGCCGTCAATCATGCCGTGACCGGGCAAATTGACTTCAACGGCAAGTCGACTCCGCTCAATGTCGTGCCTCAACGCAAAATCAATTTGTCGACCGTCGACGAACAATTACGCGTGCTCTTTTACATCAAGCAGAAAATTCACGAGCTGTGTTGAATTCAGCAAATGCGCGGGACAAGTTCACCGGCAGGCATATCGACAATTCGCACGCCGCCAATTTCCGTCCGCAAGCCGACTTTTCCCGCAGAAGTTCCGACGACTTCACCGATCTCCGCCGCGTTGATGCCGTAAACATTTTTTCGCATGACGGACAAAATTTTTTCACTCGACTCACTCGGCACGACCGCGACAATTTTTCCTTCGTTGGCAAGTTCAAGCACGTCAAAGCCTAAAATATCGCAAACTCCGCGCACTTCATCACGCACGGGAATTTTTTTTTCGTCAAGCAAAATTCCGACGTTCGCCGATTGTGCAATTTCGTTCATCACCGCCGCAAGTCCGCCGCGAGTTACATCACGGAGCATGGCAATTTTCGGCTCAACGGTCAACATTTCGGCGACAAGTTTATTCAACGGTGCGCAGTCCGATTGAATTTTTTCGGGCAATTCAAGTCCGTGACGTTCGGCAAGAATCGTCGTGGCGTGGTCGCCGATTGTACCCGACACCAAAATTTTCATGCCCGCGCAGATTTTTTTCGCCGAGATGTCAACGCCGTCAATCAGTTCGCCGATACCCGCCGTGTTGATAAAAATTCCGTCCGCTTGCCCTTTGCCGACAACTTTTGTGTCGCCGGTGACGATTTTAACATCAGCTTCACGAGCAGCCGTCGCCATCGAGTTGACGATTTTTTTCAGCGCGTCGAAGTCGAAACCTTCTTCAAGAATCACTCCGACGGAAATGTATTTTGGAATTGCGCCCGTGACCGCCAAATCATTGACCGTGCCGCAGATTGAAAGCTTGCCGATGTCTGCGCCGCGAAAAAAAATCGGGCGAACAACGTAACTGTCAGTCGTCATTGCCAATTGCCCAATCTTCGCGCCGTCGTGAAGTTCATTTAAAATTTCGTTGTCGAAGGCGGGCAGAATCACCTCGTGCAAAAGTTCGCCGCTCAATTTGCCGCCCGCGCCGTGTGCAATCAAAATTTTTTTGCTCATAAAATCCTCCGTCAAATCGTGTACATTTCGTCAAGCCGCCGCAAAAATTTTTCAAGCCGTTCAAGTTCAGCCGCGTCCGTCACCAATCGTTGCGAATAAAAAAATTTTACGGAGCCTCGATTGCCGGTGAGTGGTTGCAAATTTGTGCGCCGAATCAGCTCATTGATCGTGCCCGCATTGCCGTCGAGAATTTTCACGTGAGCCGGCAAAATTTTTCTGAACGTGTCCTTAAAATAATTGAAGTGCGTGCAACCGAGTACCAGCGACGAAAATTTTTCCCAATCGTAGCCGTTCAATTCACCGCGCAAATAATTTTCCACTGCCGCCGACGTGAACTCTTGACGCTCCGCGAATTCGACAAGCATTGGCAAAGCTTTCAGCTCCGCAAAATTTTCCGCGTGAAGTCGTTCGATAAGCCGACGAATTTTTTTGCCGGTGATTGTTATTGCCGTCGCCGCTACCAAAACTTTTCTGTTGGGAAATGTGTCGAGTGCGACTTTCAACGCCGGTTCCATTCCGATTATCGGCAACGAATATTTTTCGCGCATTTTTCTGACTGCCACTGATGTTGCCGTGTTGCACGCCACGACGATTGCCGAAACGTTCTGCGCGACCAAAAATTCAAATGCCGCATCGACAAAGCTCAAGACTTCCTGTCGCGTCTTCGTGCCGTAGGGAACATTGTCTTCGTCCGCAAAGAAAATGAATTCCTCCTGCGGCAAAATTTTCATCGCGTGATGCAAAACGCTCAAGCCGCCGATGCCCGAATCAAAGAACGCTATCTTCATATGCTTAAACCTGCCGCTTTGATTAGAATAAAAATCGCCGATCCGACGACACTGCCGACGATTGAGCCGGCAACGTGACGTTGCATCCAACTGGTCTGCTTTGAAACGTGACGATAACTTGAGCTATTGACCGCACAAAAAGCTTTCAAAATTTCGCCCTCCTGTCAAATTGTCAAGCCCGCAAGTTTTATCAGAATAAAAATCGCCAGTCCGACGACACTGCCGACGATTGAGCCGTTGAGCCGAATCCAAATAAAATCTTGCTCCGCTTTGTCGTAAACCAGATTGTTGAGCTGTTCTTCCGTCAATTTGTCGAGCGCGGATTTTGCGACGGTGCCGACGAGCGGTTGAGCGTGCAGTGCGGCGCGTGCCGTCAATTCGTCGATGAATTTTTCAAACGCATTCTTCGCAACGTTGTCTTCGCGCAGGAGTTGAATCAGTCTGCCATATTCGTCGTTGAAAATTTTCACGAGCAGGACGCCGAGACTTTTGCCGACGAATTTTGATGATTGAGCCTTCGCGAGAGCCTCTTGCACGTCGACGGTTGAAATTTGGCTTTCCAAATGAATCAGCGCGAGTTCAATCGCTTCTTCGAGCGGCAGGGCGTTTGCGGCGTCGATTTGAATTCGTTCAACCAAGTCTTTGAATTCGGACGTGTCTGCGAGTTCGGAAATTTTCAAGCGGCATTCGTTGAGCGTGCGGCGATGAATTTGCGTGTTCGATGACAATTCGTCGAGCAATTTCAGCAGTTGCGTTTGCATGATTCGCGCCGCCTCTTCAAAGTTCACGAGGTCAAGCATTTGCGCAAGTCCCGCCATCAACATTGAGAAGCCGCTCATGTTTTTAGTTTTCTCGTTAGCGTATTCTTCAAGAATCGTTTGAAGTTTGTCGCAAGTTTCGGGCTTTGCGGCGACGCGGCGCATTGATTTAACGATGTCAACAAAAATTTCGCGATCCTTGTCGTTGCGTTTGAAGTGCGAGCCGAAATCGTCAATCAAACTCTGCGCGGGCAAATCGCGGATGATTCGGCGCAATTCGTTGGCAATCTGCTTTGAACGTGTCTCCTTATTCTGCGCGGCGAAAAATTTTTTCACGACGGTAAAAAGTTCCGTGACGACGAGTTGATGCGTTGAATCTTTGGCAAGATAGTCAATGATTCGCGGCATAAGTTTGAAGTCGCCGAGCTTTTTGAAAATCGTCCGACGCGAAAAAAATTCCTGCTGAACCATTAACACCGATGCTTTGACGAAATCTTTTCTGCGACGCGGCAAAATCGCCGTGTGGAACGGAAAACCGAGCGGCTTTTTGAAAAGTGCGGTCACTGCAAACCAGTCTGCTATTCCGCCGACGAGTGCTGCTTCCGTCACGAATAAAAAGCCTTCCGCGACGACGCTGCCGGGAAATGTGATTTTAAAGCCGACCGCTGCCAAAAAAAATAGCGCGGCACAAAGTAAAGTCGTGTCCGCCGTGTTCCATCTGCTCAAAAATTTCACGACCCTTTCTAACAGTTAGGAGTTAGGAGTTAAACTATTTCCCTATAATTGACGTTCAAATTTCGACAGCGCGGCATAAGTTCCAATGACAAAAATTTTGTCGCCAGCCGTGAAAATATGATTCGGCGGCGGCGGAACGAGCGTTTGTCCGTTGTTGATTATCGCGATGACGTTTATGTCGTGAGCCGCACGCAAATTCAGCTGAATCAAATTTTTGCCGAGAAATTTCGCCGGCACGTCCAATTTTAAAATTTTCAGCTCCGCGTCCAGTTCAATGTAATCAACGACATTCGACGAAACCAAATGCGCGGCAATTCGTCTGGCAGTGTCGCGTTCAGAGAAAACCAGTTGCGTTGCGCCGAGCCGTTTTGCCATTTCCGCATGACGTTCATCAATAACCTTGACGATAATTTCCGGGACGTTGCGCTCCTTGCAAAGCATCGTCGCCATCAAACTCGATTCAAGATTCTTCGACGAAATGACGACCGTATCAAAATTTGAAATGCCGACTTGCTCCAAAGCTCGTGCGTCGCGAATGTCGAAACTCACCACGCGTGTTAAATGTTCCGCCATGTCCGTTGCAATGTTCTCGTCCTTGTCCACGCCCAAAACTTCGTAGCCCATATCTTCCAACGTCAACGCCATATTTTTGCCGAAGCGTCCCAGTCCGAGTATCGCGAATTGTTTTTTCTTAGCCATTGTTCAGCCCACCATTACATCTTCCGGCGGATATTTCACCACCGAATTTTTTTGCGTTATCAGTGCCAACATGAAAGTCATTATCCCGACTCTGCCGACGAGCATTGTCAACGCCAGAATCAGCTTGCCCAAAACGTTCCACTCCGAAGTTATTCCTATGCCCATGCCGACCGTTGCGAAGCCCGAAACTGTCTCGAAAATTATTTCTTCCAGCTCGTGAACTTCACCGTCAATCGTCGACAAAATTATTCCCGCCGTCACAATCCAAATCGTGCCCATTGTGAAAATCGCAAATGCTTGATCGCGCAATTCGCGAGTGATTCTGCGCCCGAAAACGACAAGTTCACTTTTGCCGCGAAAGACCGTCCACATCGACAGCACAATTACAAAAAACGTCGTGCTCTTTATGCCGCCGCCGGTTGAAAGCGGCGAAGCTCCGATAAACATCAGGATAATCATCGTCAGCTGTGTAATTTGTTCGGCGTGCGACAAGTCGAACGTGTTGAAACCTGCCGTCCTGCACGAAACCGACGTAAAACACGCTTGAGCCAGCTGCGCGGGAATGCTCATGTTGCCGACCGTATTGGGATTATAATATTCCACGGCGAAAATTAAAAGCGTGCCGACCAAAATCAGCGCGACGTTCATCACGACGACAATTTTTGTGTGCAGTGAAAATTTTTTCCAACGCCGACGATTCACAAAGTCCGACATCACCGTAAAACCGATGCCGCCAAAAATTATCAGCAGACCAATGCACGTCATCAAAAAATAATCGTCGTTGCGTTTGCAGAGGCTGTCGTAGTTTCCGAACAAATCAAAGCCGGCATTGCAAAACGCCGAGATCGAATGAAAAATCCCGTAACCGACAGCTTTAACGCCGAACTCCGGTACAAAGTGAATCGTCAGCACCACGGCGAAAAATCCTTCAATCGCGAACGTGTACTTTATAATTTGGCGAATCAGTTCAGCAAGCCGAGCTTGTCCGCCTTGATTCAGCGACTCTTGCAAAATTAAATTCTCTTGCAGGCGGAAACGATAGCCGAGCGTGTAAACGACCATCGTTGCCAATGTCATTATGCCGAGCCCGCCGATTTGAATCAGCACGAGCATTACGATTGTCCCGAAGATTGTTAAATCGTTGTGCACGTCGACGACCGTTAAGCCCGTCACGCATGATGCAGACGTTGACACGAACAGCGCGTCAATCGCCGCAAGCCCTTGATGATTCGTCGTGCTGATTGGCAACATCAAAAGTGCCGTGCCGAGCAAAATCATGAACACGAAGCTCAAGATAATTACCTGCGTCGGTTTCAATCGGAAAATTTTTAGCAGTCGATAGATTAAATCCATTTTCAAAATCCTCAATGTGCAAGGTGCTCAATAATCTGCGAGACGATGTAAAGAAACATGCCGACCATCGCGCCGCAGACAGAGCCGTTGATACGAATCATTTGCAAATCGTCCGACACGTGCCCTTCAACGAATTCCGTCAGCTCGTCGTCGCTGAACTTGTCGAGCCGTTCGCGAATCATTGTCGGAATTTGATCGCGATATTCTTCAAGCAAGCCGGCGATAAAATCTTTTATGAGCTTGTCGAATTTGCGTTGAAGGTTTTCGTCGCGAATGAACTCGTCAATCTTGGCGTCGACGAGAAAATCTGCGGCGTCTTTCCAAATGACGGGCTTGCGTTCAACTTCGACAATGCGCGTGACTTTCGGATTGGCGGCTTGTTGACGGCGGAGCTTTTCCAAAATTTTCGGATCCGTTTCACCTTTAACGTTGACATCAATCCACGTCTTGATAAAGTTTTCCGCGTCGAATTTCTGCATGAAAAGGTTTTTGAGGTCTTCGAGAAATTTTTTCGTGTTGAGAGAACTTGCCGCCGAATTGACGAAGCCGCCGAAAGTTTTAATCATCTCGTTGGCAGAATTTGCCGTAAAGCTGTCAACCATGCCGGTTGCGTTCAAAATTTTTTCGGCGTCGCTGATTTTGTTTTCGACGGTCTCATTTAGGATTTTCAAAATTTTTTCGTCGGTCAAATCCATTGAACTCAACACGAGCGCACGTCCCGCCGAATCGCCTTCATAAGCCTCGCGAAGTTCCGTGATTTTGTTCAGAATCTCCGCCTGCATGTGCGAACTCTGCAAGATTTTATGCCCGGTGTCCAGCAATGCGATTAAAATTTTTCGGCTGTGTTTATCGTTCGTGACGACTTTCAAGACGGCGTTGAAAAATTTTTCCGCGTCGAGATTTTTAATTTCAGTCGTCAGAATCGGCGCAACGCTTTTTGAAATTGAACGCGTGTCCAGTCCGTTGAAAAGTTCCGTCAAAATTTCTCGCACGAGAGTTTTCATTTTCGCGCGACCTTTGTTCTGCTCAAAGAAGTCAATCAAAAGTTTGGCGGTATTCTCGTCGCGAATCGTCTCCATGATATTTTTCGTGCTGAGCAAATCCGTGCCGACGAATTCGACGATTGCATCCATGATTCGCCCGCGATTTCGCCGCAAAATTTCCGTGTGAAAGCCAATTCCCAACGGTTTGCGAAAAAGAGCCGTCACGCCGAACCAGTCAGCCATGCCGCCGATTGTTGCCGCTAAAAAGCCGTGATTGAGCAGACCGAGAATCATTGAGCCCGTCGCGCCCTGCAAAAAAATTTTCAGCGGCGAAATTTCCGGCAATGTCGAGACTGCCAACAGAGCACTTGCCGCCAAAGTCGCCGTCGCTTTTGTTTTGTTCTCCAAAAAAATTTTTCCTCCGTTCCGTGAACTAATCGCTGCTTTGAGTGTCGCGTTCAATCGGCACGCGTCGCGGCGAGTAAATCATTTTCTGCCCGTTCATTTCGTCAACGAGATAAATCGGACGGCGTTTGCTCTCATAAAAAATTTGTCCGAGATATTCGCCGATAATTCCCAACGCCAAAAGTTGTATGCCGCCGAGAAACAGCATCACCGTCATCAACGTCGGATAGCCCGCAACCGGGTCGCCGTAAAGAATCGCCATCATCAGCACGAAAATCATATAAGCCATTGCGCCGAATGAAACCGTCACGCCGAGGAACGTCATCATTCGCAGCGGCGCGGTCGTGAACGAAGTCATACCGTTCATTGCCAAATTGAACAGCGCGAGAAAATTCCACGTCGTTTGACCGGCGGCACGCGGTTGCACTTCAAACGGAATTTCTTTTTTGCGATAACCGAGCCACGTGAATAAACCTTTCGTGAAACGCTGATTTTCGCGCATGAGTTTCAACGCCTCAATGCAACGACGGTCGAGCAATCGGAAGTCGCCAACGTCGCGTTGCATTTCGTAAGACGTGCTGAATTTTTTCATCGCCGCATAGAAAAGATTTGCGCAGAAACGTTTGAGCCGCGTCTCTCCGTTGCGGTCAATTCGTTTGGCGCAAACATCGTCGTAACCTTTTCGCCACCACGAAACCATTTCAGCGATAGTCGAAGGCGGATGTTGAAGGTCAGCGTCCATGATAATTACCGCGTCGCCGTCAGCGTAGTCAATGCCCGCCATCATCGCCGATTCTTTGCCGAAATTTCGCGACAAGCTGATATAAGTAATATCGTCGTGCACGGCGGACAGTTCGCGCAATTTGTTCAAAGTTCCGTCGTGGCTGCCGTCGTTGATGAAAATGTAATTGAACTTGCAGTCGGGAATTTTTTCAACGCGAGCTTGCACGGCGGGATAGAACAGGTCAATAACTTCCTCTTCGTTGTAGCAGGG
>CAJOHG010000004.1 GCA_905234395.1 uncultured Selenomonadaceae bacterium | reverse complement strand
CGCAAGTCCGCTGCCGCCCAGCGTCATATCGTCAAAAATTACCGAGCCGCTTGTCGACAAATCAATCTCAACATTCTGCGCGGTGATGTCCGAGTTTTCGCTAAGCGTCAAGCGATTTTTGTTGCCAACAGTCACTTTGCAAGCGTCATCATTTGAAGTGACAGAGCCGAGCGTCGACGTGTCATCATCGCTTGAATCGCCAATGACTGTGCCTTCAGTGAGCGTTTGACCGTCATTTAAAGTGAACGTCGCACCTTGAACGTTTTTAAATTCGCCAATGGTTATCGCGTCGTCGTCGAATTTGATGCCGCCCGTGACCTTGCCGAGATTTTCGACGAGTGAATTACCGTCCGCGTCGCTGATGTTGAGTTCAGCGGAGCCGTTGTTTATGACGGTAACTTTCGCTTCGTAAGGATCTAAAACGAATTTGATTGAGCCGTCGTCGTCAAGTGTCCTGCCGCTTGAGAGAATGTCCGTGAATTTGACGCCCGCATCGACTTTAACGTTGCCGCTCTTGTCAACGGTGACCGTGTAAGCGTCGAGTGCGTAATTGTCAAAATACCAACCGTCGGCGTCGGTGTAGTGAAGTGTCGAATCATCGGCAAGAGATGTGTAAGTCGTGCCGTCAACGGTGACAGTCGCGCCCGAATCAAGTCCTTCAATGTCGCTGACAGCTCCGTTCGTCAAATCAAATGTTACGGTATCGTTATCGGAGGCAATGGTGACAGATTTATCGGCAATGGAGTGCGTGCCGTTGCCGACGGTGACTTGCGCGGAAGTTGAATCTTCCGTCGCCTTGACGGGAATTTCTTTTGAATTATTGGTGCCGGGCGTGATGTTGCCGCTTGTGATGTCAATTTCGCTTGCGTTGTCGACAATCGGAATGTCGCCCGTTGCAGTGACCGTGAAATAATCTTTCGTCGTGGAAGTTTGGACGTTGAAAAGCGTCGTGGAGCCGTCGTCGTTTACGGTGGTGATTGGCACGTCCGCGAAGTCGTTGTAAATGTCAATGGCAACACCCTCGACTTTGATTGAATCGGGCGCAGTGTCGGTTGATTCAACTTCCAACGTGTATTTGCCGTCCGCGCGAGAAAGTTTGCCGTAAGTCTTCGTCGGGCTAGTCACGTCGTCGACAAGAAGGAATTCATCGCCGTCGGAAAGCGTGACCGTGTTGACGTAAATTTGTCCGTCGCTAAGTGCGCTGATGTCTGTCCAATTATCGCCGCTCAAAAGTTCGGTGACCGTCAAGCCGCTTGAATATGTGCCTCGCCAAAGTTGTCCGTCCTCATTCATGGGAGCAACCGCATTGACCGTAAACGATTTATCCTGCACGGTGAAAGCGTCGCCGTCGTTCATGCCGCTGATTGTCGCGGAGCCGTCAGTCGCTTTGACCGTCAAGCCGTCGCCCGCAGTCGCAGAAATTGTGCCGTCAACCGTCGCCGTGACTTCAGAACCGTTTGCAACCGTAACCGTGCCCGTTGTCAACGTGGAAGTCGTGCCGTCATTGTCGAGAGTTAAAGCCGTCGTGCCAACATAAGATTGACCGTTGACAGTGACCGTGCCAATCGGTGATGTGACCTGCGCGGCAAAATCGACCGTCAACGCGGAACCTGCGGCAATTTTTATCGTGGAAATTGAATCGGCGGCAGAATTGTCATTCGTCAATGTGTAAGTCGTGCCGTTGGCAGTGAGCGAGGCAAGTTGCGTCGTCGGAGTTGATGTGCTGTTCAAAACAACCGCATTACTCGTGATCGATGAAATGTTCAGCGTGCCCGATGTCGGTGCAATGGCGGCAGTCTCTTCAAAGTCGAAACTCAACGTTCCGCTGTCAAAGCCGCTCGTGACAAGCGCAGTGTCAGTCGAATTGTACATTCCGAGGTCGTCGTTGATGTAGGTGTAAGTGTCGCCGTTTAGCGTGAGTTTGTCGCCGATTGAAAGCCCGCTGATTTGAGTAAGGCTTATCGTCGCAGTGCCGCTGATTGTCGTCGGAGTGAGAACGTTATCGCCTGCAGTGACCTGTTGCTTAGTCGCCGCTTGAATCGTTCCTGCAGTGAGTGTGAGACTTTTTACGTTGTCGCTTAGCGTCGGTGTGTTATTCGTCGCGTCAACGGTGTAAGTCTTCGTGTTCGAGTTCAATGCCACGTCGGTGATTGTCGTGTCATTTGCGGTTATCGGAACGGAGGCATAATCCGGCTCAATTTCAATTTCAACGCCAACCACTTCGATTGAGGTCAAGTCGGCATTTTTACTGCTCGGTGCCGTCAATGTATATGCGTCGTCAACTTTAACAAGCGTGCCGTAAACTTTGCTGTGGTCGGTGCTGACAACGCGCACGGTCTCATTGTTTTCAAGCGTCGAATCAGTGATTGACAACGCACCGTCAATTTCAAGGAAGCCGCCCCAATCGCCGTCAAGAATTTCCGCAACGGTTATCGTGCCCTTGCCAATGACATCAACATCACCGATATACATCAGCTCGTTGCCCGAAGAGTCGACTTTGTAAAGCGCGGCGTCTTTAACTTCATAGGTTGTTTCGCCTACGGTGAACGTGTCGCCCGAATTCAAATCGCCTATCGTCACCGTTGTTGAAGTTGCCTTCACGCTGATTCCGTCGCCTTCAGTTTCAGTTATCGCACTGACAGAACCGTATCTTGTCGTGTTGACGTGTTCGCCGTTCGTCAATGTAACAGTGCCCGTTGTCAATGTGGAAGTCGTGCCGTCATTTTCAAGCGTTAAAGTCGTCGCGGCATTATATTTTTCGCCGTTGATTGTCGCGGTGCCGGTCGGAACGTTAATCTTCGCCGCAAAGTCGACAGTCGCGGAAGTATTCGCGGGCAATTTAATCGTCGTGATGATCTCGGAAGCAGAACTTGTGCCGGTGAGCGTGTAAACAGAATCGGAACCTCTGGTGAACGAGGCAAGCTTAACATTATCGGCAGAAGTCGTGCTGTCGAGAACAATCGCATCGCCCGTAACTGACGACAAATCAAGCGTGCCGGAATTCGGAGCGATTGCCGCCGCCCATTCGGCTGATGTCAAATCGTCAAGGTCAAGCGTCGTGTCCGTCAAATCTTCGCGAATCGTAGCACCGTTCATCAAGCCGACTGCCGTCTGTTTGTATGTGGAGCCGCCGAACGTGAAACTTTCGCCAACGTCAAGCCCTTCAATCGTCGTGAAGGAGCCGTCTTCAGCCGTGGCAGAAATGGTGCCGCTGACAACCTTCAACGTGCCGTTATCAGTCGCGTCCGCAGAATTGTTCGTCGTGTTTAAAGTGATTGTGCCGTCGTTGAGCGTGGAAGAATTTTCCGTCGCGTCAATGAGCAATGCCGTTGTGCCGACGTATTTCTTGCCGTTGACGCTGACCGTGCCGCTTGTTTCAATCTGCGTTGCCCAATCGACTACAACCGTTGAATTTGCCGCGGTGTCAATCAGTTCAATCGCACTTGCCGAACCGTTATCCTTGAGCGTGAACTTACTGCCGCTTACCGTGAGACTTGCAAGCTTTTCGGTCGGAGATGTTGATTTGTCGAAAATGCCCGCGTCAACAGTCTGCGCCGTGATGTCAAGTTCAGTGCCCACGGGTGCTAGTACCGGCAACCATTTCGTGGAAGCGGCGGTCAAAGTGTTCACGTTGATTGTTGAGCCGGTAAGCTTTTCGCAAATGGAGCCGCTGCCGTTCATCAAGCCGACTTCGCTTTGCGTGTAGTCCATGTCGCCGAACGTAAACGTTTCATCAGTATCAAGCCCGGTGATTGTCGTCAACGCGCCGTTCGTCGCCGTGGCAGAGATTGAGCCGTTGACCGCGATTAAAGTGCCGTTGTTCGCCGCAACGTCGTCGCCGCCGTCCAATGCAACCGTGCCGTCATAAAGCGTGGAAGTCGTGGCAGTCGTGGCAATGACAATATCATCAACCGTCGTATAAACTTTGTCATTAACGGTGACCGTGCCGCTCGGAGCATTGACTTTCGTCACAAAGTCCACGTCAAAGACAGTGTTATTGTTTATGTCAATGGTTTTGATTTTATCGGCAGGAGAGGCAGAAGTTTCGCCCGCAAGCGTCATTGAACCTTCAACCGTCAATTCGCCCAATTTCTGCGTGATTAAATTGTCATAAACATATGCGGAGACCGTTTGAGAGCGCAGATCAAGATTTGTGCCCACGACTGCCAAAATGTTCTGCTCAATCTCGTCGTCAATGATAAACGTCGTGTTGTGCCCATAAACAATCTTATCGCCCGAATCGCCTTTTATCAGACCGACGCTTGTCATTTCATATTTTGTGCCGTCAATGGTGAAGATGTCGCCCGTGTTCAATGCGCCTACATATGCTTGACCGTCAGAATTTATGCCGACGGTGATGTCGCCCGTGTCCGCGACAATGCTCCTGCCGTCAACTGTTATGGAATAATCGGTACTGCCTTTTAGCACGCCCGCCGACAAATCGATTGAACTAACTCCGCTGATTGAAGGCGTGGAAGTCGCATCTATCGTTAACGTGCCGCTTGCAGGCGCAGTAATTGTAAACGAGGCATCTCCCACTGTGAACGCGGCATCCCGGCAGTCAACAGGCAATTCCAATTTCACGCCCGTAACGATTATGCTCTTGATGTCTTCGGGCGTCGCACCGCTAGTTGAGCCGAGAATGTAGCGTCCTTCAGTCTTGGTCAATCTGCCGTATTTCAAAGCTTTGGTCGGGTCGTTTAGGTCAACAACTTCTTCCAAATATGCGGGAGTGCTCGTGGTGATGGTCAATACGCCGTCGTCCGCGTCAAGCACGTTGTTCCAATTCGAGCCGCTCAAATCGTCAATGTCAATCGAATCGGTCACCGTAATGTTGAGCTTAGTCTTGTCGCCCAATGCCAAACCGATTGAAGTCATAATATAGCTCGTGCCGTTGACGGTGAAAGTGTCGCCCGCATTCAACGCGCCTATTGTTGTTGAGTCGTCAACCGTGGCAGTGACTGTGCCTTTCGTCGCGGCAATGGTGTCGCCGTCGCCCGTCGTGACAGAATCCCAATTTTTGCCGTATGCCAACGTGACTGTGCCGCCTGTTAAGGACGCGTTGCTTTCAGCGGTAGCGATTGACAATGAGCCGCCACGGAAGTATTTGCCGTTGACAACATAAGTCGCGCTGTCGGTCGTCGTGACCGTCGTTTCAATGTCGGTTATCAATTTCGGATCGGACTTCGTAAGTGCCACGGAGCCCAAATCGCTTGAATCGCCGTCATCAAGTTCCGTCAACGTGTAAGTGCCGCTTGAATAAGAAAGTCCCGCGATGCGCGTCGATACGTCGGGTGCAGAACTCGTTCCGCCAACTACTATCGCCGAGGTGTAACGATTCGTCAAACTCAATACGCCGTCAGTCAACGTCACTATGTCAATAAAATTGTCGTCGTCCGTCAACGTGGAATAAGCCATCGTGCCGTTGCTGAACGTGTCCTTGTAAGTCTTGCTCACGTTGCCGCTTTTATCGAGCATTGCCAATGCGTCCGTGCCGTAAACTTTGTAAGTTGTGCCGTCAATGGTGAAAGTGTCTCCGTCGTCAAGAGAACCTAAACTTTCCCATGCACCCGAAGCCGCCGTCGCAGTGATGCCGTTGTTGCCGGTCTCTCCGCCCGCAAATGTGATTGTCTCGTCATTGGTTGCCGGCGCAGCGGTAATTGTGTCGTTGATTTGAGCCGTGCCTTCGTTGAGCGTGGAAGTTTTCGTCGTCACGTCCAAAAGCAAAGTCGTCGTGCCAATGAAACTCGCGCCGTTGACGTTGTAAATATCATTTTTGGCAATGGTCGCCTGCGTCGCGAAATCAACTGTGTAATCGTCGCCCGTAACTTCAACCGTGCCCAATCGTTCAGTCGGAGTGCTCAAGCTGTCCACGACAATCGCGCTTGCAGAAGCCGCCGATAAATCGAGAACGTCATTTGAATCGCGCACCAACATCAGCCGGAAATTGTCATCATTGGGCAGAACGTAATCGTCCGCAGAAGGATCACTCCAGAGCCTGCCGTCAGTCGTCGCCAAGCCGATGTCGGTCATCTTGTAGCTCGTGCCGTTGACGCTGAAGGTTGTGCTGTCGGTCGTGAATGTCAAAGTCTTGTCGTCGTCGGTAGTGATTTTCGCACCGTTAATCGCCGTTATCGGTATCGCGCTGAAATCATCGGTTATGGCAACGGTCTGATTGTCAACGGTGATTGATACGGGCGCATCGGTTTGACCGTCGCCGCTAAGAATGAATCCCGAACCGCTTTTGGTCAACTTGCCGTAGCTCTTGTTCAATTCCAGCGGATCATCAACGAGTATGCCCGCCGTGGAAGTGGAGCTGATGATAATGGCATCGTCTTCGACAGTGACAGAGGCAATGGCGTCCCAATTACTTGAGCTGGTCAAATCGGCAAGTGTCACGCCCTCCGTTACGTCGGAACCTTTCCACAGATAATAAGTTGTGGCGTCGGAAGTCTTGACAAAACCGCTGCTTGTCTTGTGATAAGAAATGCCTGCGATTGTAAACACGTCGTCATCGTCAATATTTTTGATTATCGTCGACGAACCGGCAATTTCAATGGTGAAACCGTTGCCGCTGTCAAAGGTGTATTTTCTCTTGTCAACGGTGACGGCGTCGTTCTCAACGTCCAAGCTGTCGATTGTGACCGTGGTGCCGTCGTAGGAGACGGAAATTGTACCTTTTTCCTCTTTGACGGTGTGACCGTTGGCGGTGATGGTTTGATTTGTATTTCCCGTGCCAAGAAGGAGCGTGCCCTGATCCAAAGTCAGAGCCGTTGCGGTATCAACGGAAACATTTGTGCCGTCGTAGTTAACGATGGCATTGTGCGTTGAATCAGTCGAATAAAAGCTTGCGGAGCCCACGATAACGGGAATGTTTTTGAAGTCGGGCGTTAAAATGACTTTTGAGGCGGCTTCAGTTATGGTGACCGAATTAATCTGCGCCCCGGTCGTTGAACCGTCTGAAGTGAGCGCGAATTGATCTTTGGCTTTTCTGCTCAACAATGAGCCGTAAATCATGGTGTCGTCGGTTGCGTCGACATAAAAAGCCGAATACGGGCTGTCGGTTATGGAGTTAATGGCGGTTGAATCGATTGTGACATTGCCGCCCGTCACCGTGACCACGTCGTACCACATTTCGGATTGAATGCTGGCGGAAGTCATTGTTGCGCCCGTAGTCCTAAGCGTTGAGCCGCCCCAAAGTTCCAATGTGCCGGAACCGTCGTCGCGACGAAGTCTGCCGTTTGAAAGCAATTCGTAAGTCTGTTCGCCGTCGTAATTGCTGAAGGTGAATTTGTCGCCGGTATCAAGAGCGGAGATTGACGCGCGAGTACCGTCCACAAAAACTTTGATGCCGTCGGAATGCCCCGAACCGTTTTCAACAAGAGTTATCGTGTAATTGGAGTTGGTGCCCGCCACGATTGATTGAGCGGAATTCGTTTCCGTCAAATGAATAAGCCCATAGGTTTGGCGAATGCGTTTGGCGTCTGAACTGATTGAAACGCCGTTTGAACCGTCGGTTACAGTGAAATTGCCGTCGGAATCGGTGACGGAAAAATAAGCTGAATCGGCTCTGTTGCCCGCAATGGAGACGTTAAGGAAATCGTCGGTCAAAGTGAGGCTTGTGCCTACAAGGCTGATGGTGTTGCCGGATGCCCAAGTGCTGTCTGCAGTGTCTTTGTAAATGGAGTAGCCGCCGCTTACAGTTTCGATGGTGCCGTAACGAGCGGTGCGCAAAGAATTGACTACAACCCACGGACTTGAACCCGTGAGTGAACTTGAATTGATGGCAAGTCTGGTGCTGTAAATGGAAGTGGTGTTGCGCCAATTAGATTCGACATCCAAATCGGCAACGTCAACGGTGGAATCAACGCTTACCTCGGTAAGCAGTGAATCAGATTTAAACAAGCCGACGGTGTATTTGTCGTAAGTGGTGCCGTCAAAAGTGAATTCGGAGCCGGTAGTGGTGGTTATCGCGCCGATTGTGGCAGAGGAGCCGCTTACGGAGAAAGTGTTTCCTGCGACGTTCTCAACAAAGGTGCCCGCGTCGGAAGTTATGGTCTGATTGGCTCTCAAGGATATAAGTCCTGCAGTTTGACTTATAAGCGAGGCATTGCCAATGACTGCGCCTGCGGATCTGTCGTTGACGGTGAAGTCGACGTTTTCATCTTTGACAACGAAGACAGCATCGGATTGAACACCGTGAATGCTGACGGCGTTGGTGCCCGCGAAATCTGAGGAGATTGTAATTGTGGTTTCGTCAATGTTGATGAGGTTGGTGCCGAGTTTGACATAATCGGCGGATTTGCTTAAGGTTTTGGTATTCTTGGTATATTCGGCGTAAATGCTTACGGGATTGGATGTATCGTCGACAATCAGAAGGTTTGAAGTGTTGGCGTCAATGGTAAGAGCAGATGCGCTCATCAAAGAGCCCCAATTATCATTGTCGTTAAGGTAGCTTAGAGTGATATTGCCGGCGGTGGATTTGAGCAGATATTGAGAGTTGTCGTTAATCAAGCCGATTTTGCTTTGAATGAAAGAACCTTTGTTTGCAATGTCGAAAGATTCGCCCACGTCGAGATTGACAACGCCGACGGAAACATTTTCGGAAGAAGTTGCGCTGACAAGAGTAATGGTTGACGAATCGCTTGCCGAGACAATAGAGTTGCCGATTCTGGCGGAGACATTTGAATCTGCCTGCAAGGTGCCGTGGAACAAAGTCAAAGACTCTTGCCCGGTAACGGATGCCATATCACTTGAGAGCGTGATTTGATAACCGTCGGAGCCGTCATCGGTTACGGCGATTGAGGCAAACGGTGACCAAATGGTTACATTTGTCAAGCCCGCACCCATGGACAAATTGGACAGATCGTTGCTTATGGAGACGCGGTTGAGCTTGGCAGTTGAATCAACGGTAGTGACGAAATATGAGCCGCCCGTGAGTTCAAAGGTGCCGTAGATTTTGGAATAATCATCGCCCACGAGCGTGACTTCATCGGTTGAAGACGGTATGACGCTTGAGGCAAGATTAATTGAGTGATTGGTTGCGTCGACGAGACTAAGTACGCCCCAATTATCGTCGTCAATGACATCGGCAAGTGAAACAGTCCCGCCCGTGAGTGAATGGACGCCGCTTGTATTCCACAGATAAGTATCGTCTTTGATGAAGCCCGCGCCTTTGACGGAATAAGTTGAGCCGTCGAAATAGAATGAGTCGCCGTCGTTTACGGTCAAGTCGCTTATAGTGACGTTGCCTTCCGCGTCAACAGTGAAAGTCATGCCTTCGGTGCCGCCGGCGATTGAGTAAGTTTTATCCGCGCCGCCCAATGGCAGAGTGAAACGATCGTTGACGTTGCCTGCGATAGTCGCCGTTGAAGTTGCCGCGTCGAAGGTGAGTTGCATACCGCTTGAGGAGGCATTGACTTTAAACGAAAGTCCGTCTTCACCGAGGATAATCGTTTGACCTCTCGTGGCAGTGACAGTTCCGTCGAGGAGAATTATCTTGGTTGCGTCGTCGACAGTCGGAGCTTGTGCCGAGCCGTTGACAGTGAAAGTATCGCCGCTTTCCTTGACAATGAACGTTGCGCCGTATCGAGTGACGATTTGCATGTTGGAGCCGACGAGGCTTTTGTTGAAAGTTGTATTGCCGCCGAGAATTGAAATTGTTGATACGCCGCCGCGGAAGAGTTTGTCATCGCCGCCGTCAATCGTGGTCAAAGTGTATTCATTGCTTGAGGCGTCAACTTGCAGTTCGGCGTATTTATTGGTGGGATTGGTGTCATCATCGACTACGACCGCGCTGTAGGTGTTGTCGCCGCCGAGCACGATGGAATAATTATTTGGCGCAATGTAAGGACGCATGTTGCTTTCAAGGTTGGCGAGATTAATGGCAATGTCACCTGTGGAAGCAACCGTTTGCGCACCCGTATAAAGTTTCTCAACGTTCTTTTCAATCGTTCTCAAGCCGAGCGGTGCTCTGGTATAGCTTAAGGAGCCGACATAAAAAGATTCGCCCATATCAATATCGCCGACAGTGACGGAGCCGTTTGAAACGGCAATGGTTACACCGTCGGCATTTGAAGGATTCGTGTCCGAATAGCCGGAGATTTTATATGTGCCCGCCGTGACGGTCTGACTTTCCGTATTCAAAAGGAGTTTGCCCGTTCCGAGACTGATATTTGTCGCACCGTCAACGGAAGAATTTTTGCTGTCGACGGTGAAAGATTCGGAGCCGGTTGAGGCAAACGTCGTGGAGTTTATTGTTATGGGAATGCCCGCGTAATCGCTGCTGAAGTCCACGGTCAAATTGTCGCTTATCGTGATTGAAGTCAAGTCGTTGGTTGAATCGTCACTTTTGGCGAGCGAAAAAGTCTCGTCGGCATTTTTGGTAATGGTGCCGTAAATGATTGAGAAGTCGGCACTTGAGAACATTTGGACGGTTGTGCCCGCGCTCAAATTCGCCATAGTGCTTGAAGAAACGGTAAGTGCACCGTCTTCGACAACAAGAGCGTCAACCAGTGAGCCGCTGTCGAAATTCAAATCGTCCAAAGAAAGAACGGTTTGCTGATTGATGACGCCGATATAAACTTTGACGGCTTCGTCGCGTGTGGCAGTCAAGCCGCCGCTTGTGACGGTGTAAGTGACGGTTGAAGTGCCGTCCTTTGCCGAAGTGAAAGTGACGCCCGTATCCAGTCCCGTGACGGTGATACTTTCCGAAGTCTCTTCGGTAGTTTCGTCGGTTACCAAGTTAAATGTGAATTTCGCGGAGCCGGTACTCGTGACGGTGTAAGTTGTAGGAACTTGCGTTGTGGTGTTGCGCCAAATGACGGTGCCGTTCTTGGTGATGGTGGAGTAGCCGCTGCGATAGGAAACTTTTTTGAGCGTGATTGTTGTGTCGTCAAGCTGTGCGGTGCCGACATTGGAGTTGGTCAAGTTGAAAATGCCGTTTTGCAAGGTCATGCCGCTTAAGGTCAGCGTGCCGCTGTTTGTAATGAGTTCCCAGTTATAAGTGATGCCGTCTTCGCTTGAAGTGACGGTACCGTTGTATAAATTGACGACGGAGCCTTGTTCCATTTCCAGCCCGTAACCGGAATTTGTAACCTCGTAGGTGTAGCCGTTGAAGTCAATGTTGACGTATTGACCGTTGCTTACGGTGATTTCGCCGTAGCTTGTGGAAGCGGAAATATTTCCCGTCAGAGTGATATTTAATTGAGTGCCGTCTGCCGGAGTGTCACTTATCAAGTTGGCGAGAGTGCCATAGCTTGAAACGTTGTAATTGAGCGTTGTCGCGGCGGAAGAACTTTTGCTTAGCGAAGTGGTTGAAGAAAGTTGCACGCCGTTTATTTCGAGTGCACCTTTGTTATAAATGGCTCCGTTGGTTATGGTGCCCGTGCCGTCGAAAGTGACGTTCGCGCCTGCCTCCACAGTTATTTGCCCGTTGGATGTCATGGAATAACCGTAGCTGCCGAAGTCTATCGTTATATCTTTGTCAACGGTAAAGCCTGTGCCGCTTGAAATACTTGCCGTAAAAACAATTTCATCGCCTTCAGAAGCGGTGCTTAGTGCACTTGTCAATTCTGCTTGAGTGGCGACTTCGATTGTGGCGAATCGTTGCAAGTCGAAGCTGAACTCCGTCATGATGATCTGTCTCCTTCCGTAAATTTCTCTGTGTATATATCGTTTCAATCGCGAGGCGTCTTTAGTTGAATTATAACAGACTGCTTGCCCGCCGAACGTTAGGATTGAGTTAAAAAAGCTTT
The DNA here is from genome assembly GCA_905234395.1 of uncultured Selenomonadaceae bacterium. Taxonomy (GTDB): domain Bacteria; phylum Bacillota; class Negativicutes; order Selenomonadales; family Selenomonadaceae; genus Quinella. The sequence goes on along the minus strand of CAJOHG010000004.1, from coordinate 52,452 downwards.
CAGCTTTCAACTGTCAGCTGTCAGGAATTGTCCCTAAAAGCTAAAACCTAAAAGCTAAAAGCTTCAAACTCATTTGAGCATTGCAAGCATGGTGCCCGCCGCAACAGCCGTGCCGATAACACCCGCAACGTTCGGTCCCATCGCGTGCATTAAAAGATAATTGCCGGGTTTAGCCTTCATGCCGACGAGTTGACTTACACGAGCCGCCATGGGAACAGCCGAAACACCTGCCGAGCCGATTAGCGGATTAATTGCGCCGCCGGTCATCTTGCACATAATCTTTCCGAAAATTAAGCCGCCTGCAGTTCCGCCCATAAACGCGACCAAACCGAGTGCAATAATCAACAGCGTATCAGCCCGCAAAAATCCTTCCGCGCTCATCGTCATGCCCGTACCAAGTCCCAAGAAAATCGTTACGATATTAATCAGCGCATTTTGAGCCGTGTCGCTAAGTCTGTCCGTAACGCCCGATTCTCTGAACAAATTGCCCAACATCAAGCAGCCGAGCAGAGCGGCTATCGGCGGCAGGAGCAAGCTGATAAAAATCGTGGACACAATCGGAAATACGACGCGTTCAAATTTCGTGACGGGACGCAATTCTTTCATGACGATTTCGCGTTCAGCTTGAGTGGTCATCATTTTCATAATCGGCGGTTGAATCAACGGCACCAGCGACATATAAGAATAAGCCGCCACTGCGATTGCGCCGAGCAAATGCGGTGCGAGTTTCGTTGACAGATAAATTGACGTGGGACCGTCCGCGCCGCCGATAATTCCGATTGCCGCTGCCTCGTGTACATCAAAGCCGACAATCATTGCTCCGCCGAGTGCAACGAACACGCCGACTTGAGCCGCAGCACCGAGCAGTAAAGTTGACGGTCTTGCAAGCAACGGGCTGAAGTCAGTCATTGCTCCGATACCGAGAAAGATTAACGGCGGAAAAATTTCGTTCGTGATGCCGAAGTTGATAGCCTTCATGACGTTCATTTCTTCGCCGAAAAATCCTGTGTTCGGGAAATTGGCGAGAATACAACCGAAAGCGATTGGTCCCAAAAGCAGCGGTTCAAACTCTTTGACGAATGCCATATACAAAAGCAACAGTCCGACGAGAATCATTATGCCGTTGCCGACCGTGAACGATGAAAAGCCGCTGTCGTTCCAAACGGCTTGCAGTGATACTGTAAATGCGTTTAATGCTTCCAAATCGGTCACCTCATTTCCGACGCAGTGTGTTGAATTTTGCCGACGACCGCCACGGTGTCGATTCGTGATTGACAATATGAACGGCTTTAACCTGTCCGCTGAAACCGTAAGCCGCGATTGCCGCCGATATTGCCGCGATGATTTCGGGCGAGATACCTTCTTCGATGATAGGTGCGGGAGCAGGTGCGGGCTCCGACTTGACTGCAACGAGCGGTTCTTCTTCCTCAACCTGCGCGGGCTTAGGTTTTTCTTTCGTCGGGTCGATGAAGTGAATCAGCTTGATAAGATACATCAGCACTACCAGCACAATGAAGACGACCGTCATGTTAATCATCATGATGATGAGCGGATTCGTCGTTACCGGAGAATGTTCCATAGAAAAAACCACCTCGAATGATTTAAAAAAGTTGGTTGCAATTCTAAACTTACCTTGCGATAAAGTCAATTTGCATTTGCCTGCCGCCGACGAAACTTTTTGCCACGTTGAAGGCGTCGTCAAACAAAATTACATCAGCAGCTTTGCCGACCGTTAAAGAGCCGAGCTTGTCATAAATGCCGAGTTCAAGCGCAGGATTTTTCGTGACGAGTTCAACGACTTGCTCAACGTTCCAGCCGGTATTGTCGCGGAAATTTTTAACGACTTGATTCATCGGAGCGACACTTCCAACGAGCGTTCCGTCTTCAAGCGTGGCGATTTGGCCGTTGACGAAAACTTTTTGTCCGCCGAGTTCGCTGACGCCGTTGCCAATTCCGCAGGCGCGAATTGAATCGGTTATCAAAATGATTTCACTTCGCGGCTTGCATTTGGCGACGACACGTTGAGCGGCGGCGTGAACGTGAACATTATCGGCAATGAGTTCGACTGTCGCATTTGAATCGAGAGCTGCTCCGACAATGCCCGGCTTGCGGTGATGAAGTCCCGTTTGTGCGTTGAAAAGGTGCGTGATGTGATTTGCTCCGTGATGAATCGCAGTTAAAGCCTCGTCGTAAGTCGCCGCGCTGTGCCCGATTGAGACGACGATATTTTTTTCGCGACAACGGCTGATGAATTCGACGCCGCAATTTTCGGGCGCAACGGTGATAATTTTAATCACGTCGACGAAATTTTTTATCGGCTCAAAATCGGCGGGCAAGATATTTTCAATCGCCTGCGCACCGTTGAATTTTTTGCTGATGAACGGGCCTTCGAGATGTGCGCCGAGAATTTTGGCACCGTGCAAAAAATTTTTTCCGTTACGAATTCGATTGAGAGCACGATAAATTTTTTCAAGCGGCATTGTCATCGTCGTCGGCAAAAAACTTGTGACGCCCGTTATTGGCAGGAAGTCGGCTAAAATTTTCAGCGCGTCGGAATTGTCGTCCATCGTGTCGACGCCCGCCGCTCCGTGAATGTGAATGTTTATAAATCCCGGCGAAATGAACAGTCCTTGCGCGTCGATAAGTTCAGTGTCGTTGGGCACGTCGCCGATTGAAATTATCTTCTCGTCGAAGGTCAAAGCCTCGCTTACGATTTTGAAGTCGCCGTTTGAATCGGGCACAATCAACTTTCCGTTAATGATAGTCTTCATGCAATCTCCTTAGATGCTGTTGCTAAAAACACGTTAAACAGAGCTGAGACCCGGCGCACAGGACGTGCGCCGCCGCCGTTAGGTGCAGGATTGCACCGTGGCGGATTATACGCCCTTTTCTTTTGCTTACTTTTCTTTTGGGCGCAGCAAAAGAAAAGTAAGATCAGTTCGCCTCGTTGGCGGTGAGCAATGCGGCAACTTTCAAATCGGTTCGGCGGTTGAGGTCAATGAATTCGCCCTTAGTCGTCTGCACGACAGGTTGACTTGTCACGCGCGAATCGTCAATGTAAACAATCTTTGCGCGTTGCCCGTCGCTCAAGCCGACCCACGAGCCGTTGATTGCCTGCAAAAGTTTTTTCATGAAGACGACGCCGAATTGAGTATCGAGTTTGCCCGCGAGCACGTCGCCATACAAAACCTTGATGATGTCGAACGGCGAATTGCGTTGCGCGTAAGAACGATTGGTAGCCATCGCGTCGTAAATGTCAAGCACCGCGATAATTTTGCCGAAGTCGCTGATTTTGTCGCCTTTCAAGCCGCTGGGATAGCCGGAGCCGTCGCAACGTTCATGATGATGCAAGACGCCGAACAGAACATTTTTCAGAGCACGCAACGGAGAATCGAGCAGCATTGCGTAACCGTAGACGACGTGTTTGCGGACTTCGGCGAGTTCTTCCGCGTCAAGTTTCTCCGTCTTGTTGAGAATGCCCTTGGAAATTTTCATCTTGCCGATTTCGCTCAAAAGCCCGGTCATAACGAGTTCGCCGACTTGCTTGGCACGATAATTCATCCACCGCGCCATAATGCCCGCCAAAATTCCGACGTTGAGCGCGTGATGAATTACATAATCTCCGTCGCGTTTCATGTTGTGAATTTGCGTGACAGACTTTGCGCCGTCATCACAGAGTTCAGCGATATTTTCCGCGCGCAAAAGTTCGGCGAGTTCATTTTTGTCAAGCTTGCCTGTGTTGGCGAAACCGTAGTAAAGATTTTGCGTCGCGCCGAAACAATTTTTGTAGCACGTCATGTACTCTTCGTCTAGCAAATGTTCCTGACTTGCCTTAGTCGGAGTATAATCTTCCGCCGTCACGTCGATATACACCGAAAAAATATTTTTCCCGCGCAGACTGTCAATCATTTCTTTGGTCAAGTTGACGCCGCCTTTGATGAGCGTTTTGCCGTCAAAATCTTTAACGGCTCGTCCGACTTTCATGCCCGCGCGTAATTCTGTCACGTCGTAGGATTTAAGCATCCCATCGCCTCCTTTATAGGAACTAATTCCCGGTTCCTCGTTCCTAATTCCTAATTGCTCGTCAAATTCCTGCGTTGACAATAAATTTCGTTGCGCACCGTTGACAAGTGCTTTATAATGCCCGCGAGGTGATTCCATTGACGACAAAAAAAATTTCACGCAACAATTTTTCTGCCTACGTGAAAAAATATATCCAACTGTGTATCGGCGCGGTGATAGCGTCGCTCGGCTTGGAACTGTTCCTTATCCCGAACGAAGTCATTGACGGCGGTGTTGTCGGTCTGTCAATCATGGCGCAATACGTCACGGGCTTACCGCTGGGCGTCTTTCTAATCGCGTTCAATATTCCGTTCCTCTGGCTCGCTTACAAACAGATTGGCAAAGATTTTGTCATCGCGACGATTGTGGCGATTTGTTTCCTAAGCGTCTGGTCGGAAGTCGTCGGTCAATATGAACAGGTCACGACGGATCCGTTTCTTGCGGCGATTTTCGGCGGCATAATTGACGGTGTCGGCGTCGGCTTGATAATGCGTGCAGGCGGTTCACTCGACGGCACAGAGATTGTTGCGATAATCGTTGACAAGAAAACTATCTGGTCGGTCGGCGAAGTCGTGATGTTTATCAATCTGTTCATCTTGAGCGGCGCGGGATTGCTCTTCGGCTGGGATAAGGCAATGTATTCGCTGTTTGCTTACTTCGTTATTTCAAAGATGATTGACGTTGTGATTAAAGGTCTCGACGAAATGTACGCGGTGATGATTGTCACGAATGTTCCTTACGAGCTGACCGATGAGCTTAACGCGAAACTCGGACGCGGTGTCACATTGTTGCACGGCGAAGGCGGTTACACTCGTCAAAGCAAGGAAATTTTATATTGTGTCGTCACGCGATTGGAAGTCGACAAACTCAAGCAAATTGTTTTGAACATGGACGAACGAGCCTTTGTGACGATTTATCCTGTCAATGATATTGTCGGCGGTCGTTTCAAAAAGTCGGGTCACTGATTTAATCCCGCCACCGCATAAGCCGCGATACCCTGTTCCTTGCCCGTGAAGCCCAATCCTTCTTCAGTCTTGGCTTTTACGCTTATCGCGTCGAGTTCAACGTTGAGAATTTCCGCGAGTCGTTGACGCATTGACGGAATGTGCGGCGCAAGTTTCGGGCGTTGAGCCACGACGATTGAATCCACGTTGCCGATTGAATAGCCTTTCGCCGCGACAAGTTTACACGTCCGCTTGAGCAATTCGACACTTGAAACGTTTTTGAATTCGTCTGTCATTGGGAAGTGTTGCCCGATGTCTCCGAGTGATGCCGCGCCTAAAAGTGCGTCGATTATCGCGTGAATCAGCACATCGCCGTCCGAATGCGCCTCAAGTCCGAATTCATGAGCAATTTCCACGCCTCCGAGAATTAATTTGCGATTCGGCACGAGTTTGTGCACGTCATAGCCGATACCAAAACGAGTCATAAAAATTTCCTCCTAGGACATGTTGGTAAAGTCGCGTTGAATAGAGCTGAAACCCGGCGCACAAGGATGTGCGCCGCCGGCAATAGAAACAGGATGTTTCTTTGCCGGATGATCTTTTTGCTACTTTTTCTTTGGGCGCAGCAAAGAAAAAGTAGATCCTAAAAAAATTAAAAACAGTTACGAGCCGAATGCAATTTACCAACACGCTCTAATCGAATTGCGTCTCCCAAATGTCGGCACGTTTTGCCTCAAAACAAAGTTTGACTTGGTCAACGGTGGTTCTTGCCGCGTCCATTTCGGGCAAATTGTCCTCGGCAAAATATCCTCGCGCCGTCGTTTCAATGTTCGGAATGAATTCGCCGCCAATCGCCTTGCACAGATAAAAAATTTTCACAATGTTAAAGACATACAACGGGCGATTGTGCTTGGCACGATCTTGAACAGCGATAACCTTTTCAACGACAACATCAAGCCCTGCTTCTTCACGCGCCTCTTTGATGACGTTTTCGGCGGGAGAAAGATTTACTTCGCACCAACCGCCCGGCAATGCCCAAACGTTATTTTCGCGCACGAGCAAAATTTTTTCGCCGTCGAAGATTGCCGCACGAGTGTCGACTTTGGGAGTCTGGTAGCCGATTTCGCAACAGAAAAAATTTTTGACCTTATCAAGCGGCAAATCAGTTCGTTCACTCAAAATTTCCGCCGCAATGTCCCGTATCCGTTGATAACGTTCGCGGCAAAATTTATCGTGGCAATAGTAAAGCCCGGTCTGCGACAAACTCTGTAATTCCCGTGCCCATTCCAAAAATTTTTCCATTAATCGATCGTGTTCCTTAAAAAATTTTCCGCGACGCTGATGTCTTCGGGCGTCGTGATTTTTATGTTGCGATAATCTCCGGTCACGACTTTAACGCGCATGTTGAGACGTTCAACTAAACTTGCATCGTCCGTGCCGATAAAATTTTCATTGGCAGCCCGTTCATAAGCTTGCAACAAAATTTCGCGTCGAAAACCTTGCGGCGTCTGCACTGCAACGAGTTCACTGCGCGGCGGTGTGTATGTGACAAATCCCTCTGCGTCGACGATTTTGATTGTGTCTTTTGACGGAACTGCCGCGATTGCTCCGCCGAATTTTTCTGCCGCGTCAATCACGGCGTCAATCGTCTGCGTGCCGATTAACGGGCGTGCCGCGTCGTGCACCAAAATAATTTCCGCGTCGTCGGGCAAAAGTTTCAAGCCGTTTGCGATTGAAAATTGTCGTTCACTGCCGCCTTGTGTCACAAGCCATGGTTTAAGTCCGTCTGTCCCGCGCAGAAGTTTTTTGACCGTTTCAACTTCATGTGCCGCGACAACGACAATCAAAAAGTTCACGCGCTCGACTTGCGAAAAAATTTTCAGCGTGCGAATCAAAATCGGTTCGCCCGCAAGTTGCAACAAATTTTTATTCACGCCGCCGCCCATACGTCGACTTGCTCCCGCCGCAGGAAAAATTGCCGTCACCATTTCAAATCAACCCGTAAGCGATTAGCCGACGAATCCCGACGATAACGCCTGCTTGATCGTTGCTCTCCGTCTCGAATCTGGCAATGCGTTTCAAATCGGGATGAGCATTCGCCATAGCAAAGCCGTAGCCGACAGCTTGAAGCATTTCAAAATCGTTGAGGTAGTCGCCGAACGCCGCGCACTCTTCGGGAGCAAAATTCATCACGCGCTGAATATTTTTAATCGCCGCGCCCTTGTTGATGTTCGGATTCATCACGTCAACCCAATAATCGGAGCTCAAAACAACTTGCAACGTGTCGCGAAAGTGAGAGATTTTGTCGTAGATATTTTCCTTGGCGTGAGCAGTCGGGTCAAAGAAGGCAAGTTTCAACGGAACGTCGCGAATTTCGCTGAAGTTGTCGACAACGCCGTTGTGCGTGTAATATTTGTCAAGCTCGGCGTGAAATTCGGGCGTATCCTGGTCGCGGCGAAGATAAGCGTCCTTTTTGCCGCAATAAACGCGCAGAACATTTTCAAAGCCGTCAGTCGCCGACAAAACTTTTTTAGCTGCTTCAACGTCAAGCGGACAGCTGAAAATTTCTTTGCCCTTGTGCATGACAAGCGTCCCGTTCTCGCCGAGGAACAGGAAGTCGTCACGATACTTTTCAAACGATTTGAGCAGAGAAAAATATTGTCGACCGCTCGCCGGTGCAAAGAGAACGTTGCGGCGTTTAAGTTCGGTCATCGCCTCGTCGAAGCCTTCGGGCAATTTATTTTCGCTCGTCAAAAGCGTGCCGTCCATGTCGGAAAAAATTATCTTAATCATTTCAATTCCTCCGTAAAAGTTTTTAACTGTCAAGCGCGGCGAACGGATAAAAATTTTCGTGACTTAATCGCGCTAATCGGATGCAACGTCACGTTGCTGCCGTCCATGTCGGAAAAAATTATCTTAATCATTTCAATTCCTCCGCAAAAATTTTTAACTGTCAAGTGCGGCGAACGGATAAAAATTTTCGTGACTTAATCGCGCTAATCGGATGCAAAGTCACGTTGCAAATTTTTTGGGCGATTATATCACATAATCTTGCGGGCGTCGAAAATTTTTGCGCACAAGTCTTGCAGTTCAAGCGATTAAATTATAAAATGCTGCCAACAAGGATTGTTTGGTTTTTGAGAGGAGGAATTGCCATGCCGACCGTTAATGCCATTGCCCAACAAAAAAGTTTGACGGCGGATGTGTCGAGTAAAATTTTCCGAACAGATTTTGACGCGGCGAGAAATTCCACGCTGATAAAAGGTCCGATGGAAACTGCCAACGATATGGTCGGCTCAACTTTCGGACTGCGTTCCAATATCAGCGAAATGCTCGGCAGCTACACGGAGGAAAAGGACTCCTTCGATTCGCAATTCGACAAGACAATGTCTTCGCTCAAAGAGTCCGCCGACAAGCTCCAAGAGTCTGTTCAAAATCGGGAAGACGAACGCATTGCAAGCCGTCAAAAGGCACAGGAGACTGAACGCGACCGTCGTGAAGTTGCGCAAAGATTTGCCGATGATGCCCGCGAAAAACTCGACGAGGCTCAACATGACCGTAAGGAACGCGCCGATCAGCTTGCCGAAATTACCCGTGAACGTTTGCAGAACAGTGCGCAAGCTCAACAGGAAAAAATGGAACAAATTGCCGAAGAGAATCGCGAACGACTTCAGAACGTTCAAAATCAACGCGAACAGGCTCAACAAGTCACTGCCACACGTGAACGGGCTCAAGCTCAAATTACCGACGCGACAGTTTCCGGCGAAGAACTCCGCGAACGAATTCAAGCTGACGAACAAACATTGCGCGGACGGACGGAAGAACTTGCCAATGTCACTCGCGAACGCGCTCAAACTCAACGTGAACGCACGGAAAGATTTGCGCAGGAATATCTTGTTTCCGAAGATCAAGCTCGGACGACTCAAGCTCGAACGACTGAACGCGAAGTTATACAGAATTTGGACGAGACTCGCGACGAAAATGCAAATGCCGCACTCTCGAACGTTCGCAACTTAGTCAACCGATTCAACGACGCCATAACCTATTTTAACGAAAATCGCGGCGTGTCCGACAGAATGAGCGCACTTGCCGGATCGTTTGGCAGGACGGAAAATTTTGCCGAGCCGCTTAACGCCGTGGGAATTACCGTCAACGAGAACGGTCGCTTAACCGTCAACGAAACTCGACTTGCCGACGCGCTCAACGAAAATTCTGCCAACGTCAACGCTCTGCTCGGTCGCAACGGTCTTGCAGGTCGCCTTGACAGAAATATTGAGCTGGCAACGTCTCAACGCGATAATCTTTTCCCGTCCGTCACCGATTATGTCAACAACGTCGACAACGTTAACAATCGACGCGACGAGTTGACCGAATCGCTTTATGCCGCGCAGTTGAATCAGACTGCCGCACTTGCTCGCGAAAATCCTTCAAACTTTGTCAACATGTTCACCTAAGTTGCACGACTAAACATTGACACGAAAAAAGCCCTTCCGAATTTGGAAGAGCTTTTTTGTTGCGGGAAATTTGTTGTCGTGGATTATTTGATGCCTGCGCCGTCGAGAGCAGAGCGGACAGATTGAGCCGCCTTGTGCATCTTTTCGAGTTCGTCATCGGTAAGAGCGACTTCAAACACGCGCATAAGACCATCAGCACAAACCATGCGCGGCATTGACAGCGCAACGTCGGTGATGCCATATTCGCCGTTCATGACAGCCGAGCAGGGCAGAATCGTATGCTCATCATAGAGAACGCTCTTGACGAAACGAACAGCCGCCATCGCAACGCCGGTGTTGGTGAAGCCTTTGCGGTTGATAACGTCGTAAGCAACCTGAATGAGTTCTTGCTCAACGGCTTTCTTGTCAAGCGGTTCGGTGTGATGGAAATATTCGTCGAGTCTTTCGAGCGGGAAGCCTGCGCAACCGGTGGTTGACCAAGCGACAAATGCCGCGTTGCCGTGTTCACCGAGGACGTAGCCGTTAATATTCTTCGGGTCGACTTCGTATTTGTTGGCGAGAATGCGACGGAAGCGATAAGTTTCGAGCATGGTGCCGGTGCCCATGATGAGGTTGCGCGGATAGCCGATTTCATCAGCGATTTTGCTCACGACGTAGGTTGCAACGTCAAGCGGATTGGTGATGAGGATAATGACAGCTTCTTTGGTGTGTTCAGCAATGGCGCGGAAGACCGAGTTCATGATCTTTGCATTGGTGCCGGCGAGTTTAAGACGGTCGGGAGTTTCGCCCGGGCGAATTGACGGACCTGCGCAGATGATGACGATGTTCGCGCCCGCACATGCACTGTAATCACCGGTGGCGCGGAATTTGATGTTGGTGCTGTAGACGCAAGCGGTTGCGTGGCTGGAGTCAGTTGCCTCGCCCCAAGCTTTGTCCTGATTGAGATCGATCAAAACGATTTCAGATGCGAGTTGGAAGTCGGCGAGTTTGTTGACAACTGCCGAACCGACGTTGGAAGTTCCGACGACAACAATTTTCCTGCGGTTACCCATTTGAATTCCTCCCTTGAATATACGAAAACATTTCTGCGGAGCTTGATGCTCCCTTTTGCGGGAAGTTTACAACTTCCGTCAAGAAATATTTCAAGACGCCCGCAAAAAAATTCTGAAAACTTATTTGACATTATAAAATTTCGTGCTAGTATAAACGTAGGATATTGAGCAAGATAAATTCAGTGACCGGGAACTAGAAATTAGGAAACGGACACTTAAAAAGGAGAGTTAAATTATGGCAACACTCTTGGAAAAAACACGCAAGATTAACAAGCTGCTCCAACGCGCCGAGAACGTCGAGTACGGCGGCATCGCGAAAGTCTTGAGCAAGGTTTTGGACGCCAACATTTACATCGCCAACAAGAAGGGCGATATTTACGGCTACGCGCTCAACGGTGACGAAGATATTTCCGCCGCCGCCCAAGAAATTCTTCGCAAGGGCAAATTTCCTGCGCCGTTCATTCACTGGATTAACGACATCGACGAGACGCAAGCTGATTCCGAAAAATACGCTGACAGCGACGGCAACTCGCCAGTCAACGGCAAAAATTTCATCATTGTCCCGATTTACGGCGTCGGTCGCAGAATCGGCACGTTGATTATCGGTCGCTACGATGACGATCCCACCGACGACGATTTACTTTTGGCGGAATACGGCGCAACGGTCGTCGGAATGGAAATTTTGCGCGATCGTTCCGAAAAAATCGAGGAAGAAGCTCGCAATAAGGCAACCGTTCAAATCGCTCTGGCAACCTTGAGCTATTCGGAGGCAGAAGCGGCTGTAAACATTCTCGGCGAACTCAACGGCACTGAAGGCTTGCTCGTCGCCTCGAAAATCGCTGACCGCGTCGGAATCACTCGTTCGGTTATCGTCAATGCCTTGCGCAAATTTGAATCGGCGGGCGTCATTGAATCGAAGTCGCTCGGCATGAAGGGCACCTACATCAAAGTCAAGAATGAATATTTGCTTGATGAAGTTCAAAAGCTCCGCAGATAATTTTACGCTGAAAAAATTTTTTCCCGTCAAAAGGCGGGAATTTTTTTTGTTAAACTTTGATTAAAGTCGACGGCGGCTAATTAAGATTTAATCAAACTCAATTATTTTAAAGCTCAACGAGACGTTCAAAAAATTTTTCGGAGGAAAAGAGACATCATGGCGAAGAAAACTATCAGCTCGGACTACACGACTTGGACGGGCACATCAAAGAAAGACAAAGTCCATATCGATTACGCCGATAATGTAAGTGTCAACACCGGCAAGGGCAACGATTCGATTTACAATGACATTGGATATTACGCGACAATAAATGCAGGCTCCGGCAACGACACCATCGAACTTTACAGCGGAGATGGTTCTTCAATCAACGCGGGCAGCGGTAATGATTTAATTGATCTTTATGGTCATGCAGATGATGTCACGGTCAAAGGCGGTACAGGCGACGATACGATTTATGGCAACGGCTATGATGTGCTCTATCAGTACAAATCGGGCGATGGCAATGATTTAATCACGGGCTGGAGTTCAAATGGCGTAATCAAAATCACGGGCGGCACTTACACAAAAGAAACGGTCGGCAACGACGTTATCCTCACGGTCGGCAAAGGCTCAATCACTCTAAAGGACGCGGCAAACACGACGCTAAACATTGACGGCACACTAGCGGGCGGAAAAAATATCAGCAATACAAAAGACAAGAAAAAACTCACGGGCACGAAATACGCCGACACATTCACAAACAGCGGCTCTTACGTGACTATCAGCGGTGGCAAAGGCAAAGATAGAATCACCAACACAGGCTCGCGAGTCTCGATTAACAGCGGTGACGGCAACGATTGGATTTTCAATGAAATTGTAGGTTATTACGCCGCCGGTTCACGCGACACAATCAATACGGGCGCAGGTGACGACACGGTCAGCAACGACAGTGCAAAGGCATCAATCTCCACCGGTACGGGTAATGATTCAATTCTCAACTACGGAGCAAATTCTACGGTTAAAGCAGGCAGCGGCAACGATAAAATCATTAATCAAAGCAACAGCTACGATTACGGCTCAAACGTCTCGATTAACGCAGGCTCCGGCAACGATACCATTTGGAATAACGGCGGCGAAAAGCTCACGATTATTGGCGGCAAAGGTAACGACTCAATTATCAACACCGGAACAAAAACTCTTTACAAGTACGCTAACGGTGACGGCAAAGATATAATCACGGGCTTCAGCTCAACGGACACGCTCAAAATCACGGGTGCAAAATACACTCGCTCGACTGTCGGCAATGATGTCGTGTTGAAGGTCGGCAAAGGCTCTGTTACACTCAAGGACGCGGCGAACACAACGATTAACATTCAAGGCACTCTCAAAGGCGGCAATTCAAATAATGTCTCCATTCCTTCACGTGCAAATGGCGATCCTAACGATGCTCTTACTTATAACGGACACAGCTACTATATTTATTCTGATGTCGCAAACACTTGGGAAGAAGCACAAGCTTACTGCGAGGCTCGCGGCGGGCATCTTGCTGTTATTAATGATAACGACGAAAATCACATGCTGTTCATCTTCATGAAAGCTGCCGGCTATAACAGCGCATATTTCGGACTTTCCGACGCGGCAAGAGAAGGCACTTGGACTTGGGTAAACGGCGATTCTTCAACTTACAGAAATTGGGCAAGCGGCGAACCTAACAGCGAAAGCAGCAATGAAGATTATGCGGAATTTTACTATAAATTTTCTGACGGCAAATGGAACGATGGCAATTTCAAACATGGAACGGTTGGCGACACGCGTGCTTTCATATGCGAATGGGACACCATAAACAATGGTAATGCGAGCAACGACGAATTGTGGGGCAATAACGATGTCGACGATTTCATTCATTCAAGTGGCGGTAATGAATTCGGCAACGACACGCTCAAGCTTGACAGTCTCAACTTCACGGGCAACGATAATCTAAACGCCGCCGCGCTCAAATTCAATGAAAATTCCTCCACGTTAAGCGACTTCACGGCGACGACTTTCAACGCAAACGACGACGCTTACAAAATTATCAGTTCCGCTACCGTCAAGAAATAAAATCTGCGCGGCAAGCTTTTCCCGTCAATGTGGCGGGAATTTTTTTGCACAAAGCGATTGCGGTTATCAATCGATTAAAAAGCAGACCAGCAGGATGCAACGTCACGTTGCCCCGTCAATGTGGCGGGAATTTTTTTGTAAAGCTCGTGCACTCGTCGTATGATCAAGTAAAAGTTTCACGCAGTGCCCGATGAAAGCTGTCGGCGCATTGAGATCTGTTTTTCTAACCTTTGCCACGGGTTAATTTATCAACAGTCGCTCATTATCTTTTCGAGCAGTTCCATGTTCAAATTGTCGCGGACGATTTTTGCAAGGCGGTCGTAATTCTGTTGCTTCTCCGCACGAACATTGCGCATTGATTCGAGCGGCGGAAGATTTTTTTTGCGGCGAACGGCATTCAAAAATTTTCGACGGAAGTCGTCGTTGTCAAAGATGCCGTGAACATAAGTGCCCAAAACATTTCCGCGCGACAAAATTTTTTCGTCAACTGTGCTCTGCCCGCTGTGAATTTCGTAGCCGTCAAGATTCGTGCCGGAAATTTTTTCGCCGAGAAAATCAAAGTCAACGTCAAAGTTAACTTGTCGCGTGAATTTTTCGGCGGTGAACGTCGTTTCAATCGGCAACAAGCTCAAGCCGTCAAGCTCAACGTGATTCGATTCGGTTTGCAACGGATCAAAAATTTTCGTGCCGAGCATTTGATAGCCGCCGCAAATTCCGACAATCGCCGAGCCTTCGTGAGCACGACGCAAAATTTTTTCCGCAAAGCCGTTGCCGCGCAGAGCGGTTAAATCTTCCGACGTGTTCTTGCTGCCGGGCAAAATGATAACGTCCGCCGCGTCGAGTTCGTCTGGTTCAGTTGCATAGAAAAGTTTAACGTCCGATTCGCCCGCGAGACTGTCAAAGTCCGTGAAGTTCGAGAGTTTGCCGAGCCGAATCACTGCGATTGAAACTTCGCCGTCCGAAGAAATTTTGTCGTCCAATGAAACGCTGTCCTCGTCGTCAATGCCGAGTTTGTCGATAAACGGAACGATGCCGAGCACGGGCTTTGAAGTTTTGCGTTCTAGAAATTCGACGGCGGGCAAAAATAAATTCACGTCGCCGCGAAATTTGTTGATGACCAGACCTTTGACAAGTTCGCGTTCGTCGTCGTCCAAAAGCTCAAGAGTTCCGACGATTGACGCCAAACATCCGCCGCGATCAATATCGGCGACCAAAATCACGGGAGCATTCAAAAATTTTGCGACGCGCATGTTGACAATATCGTTTGCCTTCAGATTGACTTCAGCGGGCGAGCCGGCACCTTCAATGACAATCGTGTCGAATTCGGCGGAAAGTTTTTGCAGCGCAGACTTGACGGCGTCGAAAGCTTTGAGCGAGTAACCTTGATGATAAGTCGCCGCGTTCATGACGCCGACAGCCTTGCCGTTGATGATGACTTGCGAACTTTGATTGCCGGTTGGTTTGAGCAAAACGGGATTCATTTCCACTCGTGGCGCGATATTTGCCGCTTCAGCCTGCGCGACTTGTGCACGTCCCATTTCCAAACCGTCAGCCGTCACGAAAGAATTCAACGCCATATTTTGCGCCTTGAACGGTGCCACGCGTCGACCTTGCCGGAAAAAAATTCTGCACAATGCTGTTGTCAAAATGCTCTTGCCGACGTGCGAGCTTGTCCCTTGAAACATCAGATATTGAGTCAAATTTTCATCACCTTTTCAAAGCAACGTGACGTTGCATCCAATGAGCGCGATTAAATTTCCGATAGCCGAAATTATTTTCAGCGTTCAAACATTTTCTTTTCAAACCTAAAGAAATAATCGCCGCCGGGAAAATCTTCGTCACCGTCAAAATTCGGATCTTTGTGATGCGGATTGAAAAATTCCACGGCATGAAAACCGCACTTGTTGATATAGAAATGCAAATTGCGCTTCTCGAAATACGGCGTGACGGTCTCCCAAATTTTTGTCGCGGGATAACGTTTTTCAATCGCCTGCCAAGCCGCCGAGCCGATACCTTTGCCGTGACAGTCGACTTTGACATAGAAAAGCATTAACTCGTTGCGATTGGTCTCGCGATTGATTTTGAGCACTGCACCGCCGACGATTTGTCCGCCGCTGATGATGTCCAAAATTTCTGCACCGTCCGCAGCAAAAGATTTCTCAACGTCCTCGCGCGGAATAACTTCCTTGCCGTCGTCGCCGTAAGTTTCGACAACAGCCTTTTTGAACGCGGCTTGAATGTTGACGATAAAATTTTCCTTGTCAAGCGTCGGGATAAGTTCAACGTTCATTCGATAACCTCCGAAATTTTTTTTATGTCAACGGCGAGACCTGCGACCGTCAGAAAAACTTTATCCGAATTCGCGGCGAGCATTTGATTTGCAATTCCCGCCAAGTCTCTGAAACGTCGCGCCAATTTATTTTCGGGAACGATGCCAGCTCCGACTTCATTGCTTACAAAAATTGTCACGGCGTCAGAATTTTTTGCGGCGTCGATTAATTTTTCAATCAGTCCGCGCAGATCGTCGCATAAAATTTTTTCGTTGTCGAGATTCGCCGCGCAGAGAAAGTTGCTGATATAAATCGTCACGCAGTCGAAGAGAATCGCGCCGAAATTTTTTCCCGCAACCGAAATTTTTTCTTCAGCCGCAAACGGAGCCTCAAAGGTCGTCCAATTATCGCCGCGACGAGAACGATGAACTTCAACGCGAAAATTCATCTCGTCATCAAAAATTTGCGCCGTGGCAATGTAAGCCGCACGTCCGCCGCCGATTTTGAGCGCGAGTTTTTCCGCGAACGAACTTTTGCCGCTGCGAGCTCCGCCTGTCACCAAAATTATCTGTCCCAAAATTTTTCACTCCGCAACTTCAAGCTATAAAAAAATTCTTATTCTACTTGACGCGCGCCAATCCCTACTTGCCGCCGAAAAAATTTGACTAACGATAAGTCGTGAAGTATAATCAGCGCGTAAATTGGAGGTTGCAAAATGAAATCGAACGCTGAAAATTCTTTCGAGAGTGAAATCGCCGACGAGTACGCCAAATACGAGACGTTGACCGACGAAGAGCTCATCGTTGAAATAAAAGAAAACAATAACACCTCTGCGCTTGATTATCTGATTCACCGCTACAGAAGTTTCGTTCGTGCAAAGGCGCGTTCATATTTTTTAATCGGCGCGGATCGTGAAGACATCATTCAAGAAGGCATGATCGGTTTTTATAAGGCGGTGCGAGACTTCAAGAGCGACAAGTTGTCAAGTTTTCACGCCTTCGCCGAGCTGTGCGTCACACGACAAATCATCACCGCGATAAAAACTGCCACGCGTCAAAAGCACATTCCGCTTAACTCTTACATTTCGCTAAACAAACCGATTTACGACGAGGACAGCGACCGAACTTTGCTTGACGTGATTAGCGGCGTGAAAGTTGCCGACCCGGAAGAACTTGTCATCAGCCGCGAAGAATTCTTGGCTATCGAAAAGAAGATGGAAGAAATTTTGAGCGAATTGGAATGGCAAGTGCTCATGGCTTATCTTGACGGCAAATCTTATCAAGAAATCGCGGCGAGTTTGGATCGTCACGTTAAATCAATCGACAACGCGTTGCAGAGAGTGAAACGCAAGCTTGAACGTTACGTTAACAGTCGCGGCGAAAATATCGACATCGGCACCGTTTATCGCGGGCTGTCGACGCTCGACCGGCACATTAAAGCAAGCAATAATACTTGAGGCGTCCGCCGTGGACGCCTCTTTTATTTTGCCGAGCATGTCGATAAATTTCTTTTAATTTTTTTAGGATCTACTTTTTCTTTGCTTGCCCAAAGAAAAAGTAGCAAAAAGAAAGGGCACCGCTACGCGCGGGGCGATGAAAATTTTTCGATAACTTCAGCCGCTCACTTCGATTCAGATCATCAGCGCGTTTAACGTTTGGTCATCATGATTTTAACGTTAAGACTGCCCGTAGTGTTGAGTGCCGGCAAACTTCGCGTCCCGCTCAGTGGTGCCGGCGACCGCGCGTCCATGCGCGGTCTTTTTTTGTCGGCGTTTAACTTTTCGCGACGGTCTTAATCGTGCCGAGCTTTTGAATGTCCGAATCTTTCCTGTCGCCGTGAATCGTGACCTTTGCAAGAGCCGCCTCAAGTTCCGCAAGTTCTGCAACGCTCAGCTCAACGTCAGCCGCACCGAAATTTTCTTTAAGCCGTTCATCGCGACGCATGCCCGGTATCGGCACGACGAAATCATTTTTGCACATCAGATAAGCCAACGAAATCTGCGCGGGAGTTGCATTTTTATCGGCGGCGAATTTTTTCAGCAGGTCGAGCAATGCTTGATTGGCGTCCATGTTTTCGGGTTTGAAACGAGTTATCGCTCGTCTCACGTCGTCGCCTTTGAAAACGTCCTTGCTCGTGTATTTGCCGCTCAAAAAGCCGCCCGCCATCGGAGAAAATGCAACGAATCCGATATTCAGCTCGTGACACAGCGGAATAACTTCAGCCTCGTATTTGCGTTCCATGATTGAATATTCGCTTTGAACGGCGGTCAACGGCGTGACGGAATGAGCGCGTTTAATTTGTTCCGGTGTCGCCTCTGAAACGCCCCAAGCTCGAATTTTTCCTTCCTTGATGAGTTCGCCCATCCACTCTGCAACTTCCGCAACGTCACGATTGGCCGGCACGCGATGTTCGTAATACAAATCGATATAATCGGTTTGCAGACGTTTCAACGACGCATCAACGGCAGCACGGACGCCCTTGCGAGAAGTTTTGCCTTCGGGAATTTCGGGCGTGGTTATAAAAATTTCGGGCATGAATTTCGTCGCGAGAACAATTTTGTCGCGGAAAGGTTTAATTGCCTTGCCGACGAGAATTTCATTTTCGCCCGCGCTGTAACCTTCCGCCGTGTCAAAGAACGTGCAGCCGTAATCCTCGTAAGCCGAACGCATGAGCCGAATCGATTCACTTTCGGGCGGGCAAGCACCGTAGCCGTGAGAAAATCCCATGCAGCCCATGCCGACAGCCGAAACCGTCAAATCGCGCAATTTCCTTGTCTTCATGTTCAAACACCTCCGCGAAAATTTTACACATTGGAATAACTCGAAGTCAATACTTGACAGCGCGGCTTGCATACTTCAAAATTTCCCGTGAAGATTTTTTTGCGGAGGTGACAACGTGAAGTTCAAAGATTTTATGAGCGCACTCGACGGCGAAATTAAAAACGTTTATCTGCTTTGCGGCGAAGAAAATTTTTTCATCGACAAGGCGCGCGAAAAAATTTTGTCACGGCTCAACGTCGATAAGCAGACGGAACTTGTAACGATTGATTGCGATTCAAAGCCGGCGGTCGGAGAAATTATCAGCGCGATTGACAGCTCGCCGTTTTTCGGCACGCGAAACGTTGTGCTCGTCAAGAACGCGAATTTTTTTGGCGGCGATAAAAAATTTGAGCGGCTCGAAAATATTTTGCGCGACATGCAACCGACGAATTACGTCATCTTCACGGCGAAGGCGGCTGATAAACGTCGCAAGCTCTACAAAATCATCGAAAAGGTCGGCGGCGTGTTGGAAGCTGATCCGTTGCGTGCGTGGGAAGTCGACGATTGGCTTAACGGAAAACTTAAATCGCTGGGCAAAATCATGCGCGGAGAAGCTCGTCGTCACTTCAACGAACGATTGGGAATTTTGCCGGAAATTTCGCTGTGGTATCTTGAAAACGAATTGGACAAGGTCGCGCTCAACGTTGACGGCAACGAAATTACAGCTGCAGATTTGCGCCGAATCATGCTCGCGCCGCCGGAAGTGTCGAATTTCGCATTGACGGACGCCGTTGACGAACGCAAGGCATCAAAAGCCGTGTATCTGCTCAAGACTCAAGCTCGCGATTACGGAAAGTTGCCGCTCGTGACGACGCTCTTGGTTAATCACGTGCGAAGATTGCTCCGCGCGAAATTTTTCATTGCACAAGGCGTGACGGGTCGCAAACTCGGTGAGCCGCTCGAAATGAATCCGTACATCGCGCAAAAACTCGGAGAGACTGCCAAAAGCTACAAGGAAAAAATTTTGGAAGAAGTCTTTGTCGAATTGGCGGAAGCAGACTTCAAACTTAAGACCGGTCGCGCGGGCGTCGAGGCATTGGAACGAATCATCATCAAGCTTTGCAACCGTTGACGCAGAAATTTTCCGAACATCGCGTTGCAAAAATTCGCCGCCATAAGTAAAATAATTCTACTCAAACTGTACTCGCAATCTTGCAATCTTATTACTTGCAATCTTGTCGGAGGTGGTACCGTTGGTTGAGGTTTACAAATCGCAAGAGTCCGGGCATTTGGAAAAGCTCACGCTCAAAACGTTGCAAAAAGGCGCGTGGATAAACATTGTCGACCCGACGCCGTATGAATTGCGCGAAGTCAGCGCATTGACGCAAGTTGAGCCGGATTTTTTACGCGCCGCACTCGACGAAGAAGAACGCTCGCATTTGGACGTTGAAGATCAATCAATCATGATCCTAACGAACGTGCCAATCGTCTACGAAGAGGAAAGTTACGACACGTTGCCGCTGTCAATCATCTTGACGAAACAATACATCATCACCGTTTGCCTGGAAGAGACGCCGGTCGTGTCAAGTTTCAATGAACGCACCGCGCGGCTTTTCCACACGTACAAACGCACGCAATTTTTGTTCGAGATTTTATTTCGTTCAGCGACGTTTTATCTGCGGTACCTGCGACAAATAAATAAACTCTCCGACGAAATCGAAGAGCAACTGCGCCGTTCAATGCGTAACTCCGACATTTTGCGGCTAATGGAATTGCAACGCGGTTTGACTTATTTTAACGCCGCACTCCGTTCAAACGACGCGGTCTTTGATAAACTCATGCGCCTAAGAAACAATCGCACCACCGACGGAATTTTAGAGATTTACGAGGAAGACGAGGACTTGCTCGAAGACGTTATCATTGAGAATAAGCAGGCGCGCGAAATGGTCGAAATGTACAGCCAAATTCTCTCGCAGATGGCGGATATTTTCTCGTCGATAATCTCGAACAATCAGAACATGGTGATGAAATTTCTCGCGGCAATGACAATCATCATCGCCGTTCCGACGGTCATCGCAAGCTTTTTCGGAATGAATGTGCCCGTGCCAATGAGCGAAAATCCTTCCGGCTTCCTAATCGTCATCGCAATTGCAATTCTCGCGTCAATCATCGCGGCGATAGTTTTTTGGCGCAAACACATGTTTTGGGGCTGAACATGAAACCAAAAGTCTCTGATAAAATGCTCAACGTCCTGCTCGCGGCAATGGCGTCGGGCATTATTTTTATGGAGCACTTTCATCACGCACCGAAATTTTTAATCGCAATCTGCGCGGCGTTGACGGTCATCGGTTTGCTCGCGACGTGGCGGCGAAAAAATTTGACGGCGCAGATAATCTGCCCGATAATTTTTTTTGCAATCGGAGCGTTGAGATTCGCGGCAGTCGACAGCATCGCGCCCGACGACGTGTCGAAATTCGCAGGGCAACAAATTTTTTTATCGGGCAGTGTTCGCGATGAGCCGCAGACAAAAATTTTGCCGAACGGTTTGACGCAAATGCGCTTTGTCGTCGACGCGGAGACAATTCACATCAACGGCACGTCCCGAAAAATTTCCGGCGGACTGATTTTGACATTCTATCCCGACGCTGACGAAAAGCTTCCGTCCGTGCGAATCGGCGACAAAATTTCCGCGCACGGCAACCTGAAAATTTTGAGCAACTACAAAAATCCCGGACGTATTGACGGCGTGACGCGCATGAAAGCTGACGGCATTACCGCGCGAATGTCGGCGAACAAGCAGGGCATTTCAATCAAACGCGTTGACGGCGGGCTGTGGACGAAATTTTTACGCGGCGTCGCGGCAATTCGTGAACATTATCGCAAATCAATGGAGCAAGTCATGTCGCGCGAAGATGCGGCGGCAATTTTCGCAATGCTTTTCGGCGGCTACGCGGGCATCAATCCCGAACTCGTCGACGAATTCATCACAACGGGCATCGTGCACATTTTATCGGTCAGCGGCTCGCATATGTCAATGCTTGCAATGGCGACGGCTGCTCTTTGCAAAGGCCTGAGATTTTCGCGCAAGGTAACGTTTGCAATCGGACTCGTCATCATCGGCACGTATGCAATCTTGAGCGGACTGTTGCCGCAAGTCATGCGTTCAGCGTCAATGGGCATGTTAATTTTTCTTGCCAGGACACTCGACGCGGAAGCTGAAGGCGCACGGCTTTTGACGTTGGTCGCGGCGGCAATGTTGCTCAATCAACCGCTGCTGATATTCGACGTGAGCTTTCAACTAAGCTTTACCTCGACGGCGGGACTGATCTATTTGGCACCGAAGTTGAGCCGATTGTTTGAACGCTTGCCGAAATTTTTTGAGTTGGCATTGTCAATGACTGTCGCGGCGACTGTGGCGAGTTTGCCGGTCGTCGTGTGGTACTTCAATCGAATTTCGTTGAGCGCGTTGCTTGCGAATGCGTTTGTATTGCCGCTGTTGCATATCGTAATCGTCGGCGGACTTTTGGGCGGAATAATCGCGGCGTTCGTTCCAATCGCGGGAAGAATTTTTTTCGGAGTGTTGGCGTTGACATTCGGTTTTGGCGCGGAAATAAATCGCTCGTTCGCGAATTTGCCGTTGAGCGCGTTGCAGGTGCCGACGTTGGGATTTTTGGCGGGAATTTTTTATTACGTCGCGCTGATTTTCCGTCGCCCGATAATTTTGCTGCCGATAATAATTTTGCTCGCGATTAACGTCTTCAGACCGAGTGGCAACCTTGAAGTGAATTTCGTCGACGTCGGACAGGGCGATTGCGCAGTTGTCATCACGCCGCACGGAAAATGTTTGATTTTTGATGCCGGCGGTGTTCGCGAGAAAATGTTTGACATCGGAGAACGAGTCGTCGTTCCGTATCTTAAACACGAGAACATTTGCGCTGTCGACAAAATTTTTTTGACACACGTCCACGAAGACCATGCAGGCGGTGCAGGTGCAGTGATAAAAAATTTTCCTGTCGGCGAGATCATCACGGCGGGCGAATCACGTTCGGAATACGCGGCGACCTTCGGAATTGCCCAAGAACTTTTGCCGACAATGCGAATCGGTCAAACGGGCGAGACGTTCACTGTTGACGGCGTGACGATTGAAATTTTATTCGCGCCCGAAATCGGCACGGGCAACGAAATTTCCAACGTCTATCGAATTCGTTACGGCGACTTGAGCTTTTTGATAACCGGCGATCTCGTCAAAGATGTTGAGGCGCAAATTTTGTCGGCAGGCATCGACGTTCGGAGCACGGTGTTAAAAGTTGCTCATCACGGCAGCGCGACGAGTTCGAGCGCAGAATTTTTGCGAGCCGTCAATCCGAAATGCGCAGTGATTTGCGTCGGCTACGGCAACAGTTTCGGTCATCCGCGCGCTGAAGTTTTGGAGCGGCTGGAAAATTTGCAGACGAAAATTTTTCGCACCGATCGCGACGGCTTGATTAAGTTTCGCACGGACGGAAAGAGCTTGAAAGTTGAAACGTTCGTCAGTGGCAGTTGATATTGCAAGATAATGACAAATGCTGTAAAATCCCTTAGAAAATTTTCAAGGAGGCAACTCTGCAAATGAGAAGTGACATTGTTAAAAAAGGCGCGACACGTTGCGCACACAGAAGTTTATTTCACGCAAACGGCTACGGCGTCGACGAATTGTCTCGTCCGCTGATCGGCGTGTGCAATTCTTTCAACGAGATTATTCCCGGTCACATGCACCTTAAATCGATAACGGAAGCGGCAAAACTCGGCGTTGCGGCGGCGGGCGGTACACCTGTCGAATTCCCGGCAATCGGCGTGTGCGACGGCATTGCAATGGGTCATACCGGCATGAAATATTCGCTGGCAAGTCGTGAACTTATCGCCGATTCGATTGAGGCTGTTGCAATGGCTAGCGGATTCGACGCGCTGATTTTAATTCCGAACTGCGATAAAGTTGTTCCGGGCATGTTGATGGCGGCGGCACGTTTAAATATTCCGTCAATAATCGTCAGCGGCGGTCCGATGTTGGCAGGACGTTTCCACGGCAAAGATATTTCCGTCAGTCAAGCGTTCGAGGCGGCAGGCAAATTCGCGGCGGGCAAAATGTCAGAAGCTGAAATGACAGACCTTGAGGCTCATGCTTGTCCGAGTTGCGGCTCCTGCGCGGGACTTTTCACGGCGAACACGATGAACTGTTTATCGGAAGCTCTCGGCATGGCTCTGCCCGGCAACGGCACAATTCCTGCGGCGTACACCGGCGACAGATTCATTCTTGCCAAACGTGCCGGCAAAGTCATCATGGAACTTTTGGAGAAAAATATTTGCCCGCGTGACATTTTGACGCGCAAAGCTTTCGAGAACGCGATAACCGTTGACATGGGCATTGGCGGCTCATCGAATACGGTTTTGCATTTGACGGCGATTGCCAACGAGTGCGGCATTAAAATTCCTGCGACGCTCTTTGATGAAATTTCTGCGCGGACACCGTACATCACGAAGCTAAGTCCTGCGGGAACTCATCACATGCAAGACCTTGACGAGGCAGGCGGCATTAACGCTGTCATGCACGAACTTTCAAAGAAAAATCTGCTCAACCTTGACGCGTTGACGGTAACGGGCACGCTCGGCGAAAGAATTGCAAACGCTCAAATTCAACGCTCCGATGTCATTCACACTGTCGACAATCCTTATCGTCAAACGGGCGGCATCGCGATTTTGCAAGGCAACCTTTGTCCGGATTATGCTGTCGTTAAAGTGTCGGCTGTCAGCGAAGACATGCTCGTTTATCGCGGCGCGGCGAAATGTTTTGATTCGGAAGAAGCGGCTATCAACGCGATTATGGCTAACGAAATTCACGACGGAGATGTTGTCGTCATTCGCTACGAAGGCCCAAAAGGCGGTCCCGGCATGCAGGAAATGTTGAATCCTACGGCGGCGATAACGGGCGCAGGTCTCAAGGTCGGCTTGATAACGGACGGTCGATTCAGCGGTGCCAGTCAAGGAGCATGCATTGGTCACATTTCACCGGAAGCAATGGAAGGCGGCAATATCGCTCTGATTCACGACGGCGACAAAATTTTTATCGACATTCCCAATCGCAAGCTCGAACTCGAAGTTTCAGACGATGAACTTGCCAAACGCCGCGCAGAGTGGATTAAGCCCGAACCGAAGATTAAAACCGGCTATCTTGCCCGTTATGCCAAGCTCACGACTTCCGCATCAACCGGAGCAGTTTTGAAGGTTTGAGGAGCTGATTCAATGAATTGGCAAAAAAATTTCGGTAATCGACTCGCGGAATTTTTGCGTGCGGAACAATTCATTTTCAACGCGCCAATGTTCGAGTACACGACGTTTAAAATCGGCGGTGCGGCTGATGTTTTAATCTTCCCGTCGACGAATTCAAATTGCCGTGCGTCGGCTTGAGGAGTTGATTCAATGGATTGGACAGAAAATTTTAGGAACAGGCTCGCGGAATTTTTGCGTGCGGAACAATTCATTTTCAACGCGCCGATGTTTGAGTACACGACTTTTAAAATCGGTGGTGCGGCTGATGTTTTAATCTTCCCGTCAAGCGCGGATGACGTCTCGAAAATTTTTCGGCTCGTCGACGAATTTAAATTGCCCTGCGTCGTCTTGGGCAACGGCTCGAATGTTTTGGTGCGCGACAAAGGTATTCGCGGCGTCGTCGTCAAGTTCACGGAAAAATTTTTCGGCGGCATGAAATGTGACGGTCAAAGGCTCGTTGCGTGTGCAGGTGCCGAACTTAGGAACGTCTCGATGTTCGCGGCGGAAAACGGCTTGACGGGCATGGAATTTGCTGTCGGAATTCCCGGCTCAATCGGCGGAGCAATCTTCATGAACGCGGGCGCATATGACGGCGAAATGAAAAACGCGGTTGCCAGCGTCAAGGCGGTCAATCGTAACGGCGAGCTCATCGAATTCAACGGCGCAAGTCTTCAGCTCGGCTATCGTCACAGCATTTTTCAGGAGAACGGTTGCGCAATTTGCGAAGTCGAATTGATTTTGCAACGCGGCAACGTCGAAGACATCAAACGCAAAATGGAAGACTTCACCGAACGCCGCGAGAGCAAACAGCCGCTTGATATGCCAAGTGCCGGCTCAACCTTCAAACGTCCGAAAGGTCACTTTGCGGGCACGCTGATTGACAAAACCGGCTTAAAAGGCTTGCGCGTCGGCGGAGCAATGGTCTCTAAAAAACACGCGGGCTTTGTCGTGAACACGGGCGGTGCGACTGCTGCCGATGTGCTGAATTTAATTGCGGAGGTCAAGCGGCGCGTTAATGAGGCTCACGGCGTCATGCTGTCACCCGAAGTGCGAATCATCGGCGAGGAGTGATCTTGTGGCAAAAAATAAAAATCGGCGCGAAGTCAATTCGCCCGCCGTAACCGTCACCGAAAAAATTCCGCTCGTGAGCGTGATAATCCCGATGTACAACGCGGCGAATTTTATTCCGCAGACGTTGGAGAGTTTGCTCAATCAGACGATGACCGATTTTGAAGTCGTCGCAGTTGATGACTGCTCAACCGATAAAAGCGTTGAAGTCGTTGAAAATTTTGCGGAACGTTTTGACGGACGATTGCACGTAGTCAAGCTCGCAAAGAATACGGGAACGCCCGGTTTGCCGCGCAACGTCGGAATTCAAATGGCTCGCGGGAAATACATTGCTTTCCTTGACAGCGACGATCTTTATACGAAGACTGCACTTGAAGAGTTGTCGACGCTTGCCGAAAATTTTCAAGCGGAAGTCGTTCACTCGGATACATTCTATTTGTCCGAAGACGACAAGGTCACGGTTTGTCGATTGCAAAAGTTGCCCGTCGTATCGGAGCCGACTTTCGAGACCAAAGACCTTGCTCAAAGAATCAGATACTGGGTAAAACGCGGCTACAACTGGGAACCTTACACAATGTTTTGCAGGCGGGATTTTCTTGTCCGCAATCAAATTCAATTCCCGAAAATGAGAAGCTATGGCGACATGCTTTTTAGTTTTGCCGTATTGTGTCAAACCGAAAAATTTTTGCGCGTGCCGAATCTTACCTACATATATAAAAAACGGCAGGGCTCAGTTTCCTACGAAAATCGCGACGATATTCCTGCGCGTTTCCGAAAATACGCAAAGGTCATGAATGACGGTTTTAACGCCTACGAAAAAATTATGGACGAGATAAAATTTTTCGCCGAACATCCCGATTATCGCTATGCCGTGCTGGATTTTTATATGAACGATGTTTTGTATTCGACGCAACCTTATTATGCAAAGAAGCCGCCGTTCGAGTTCAACGAATTCATTAAAGAGGCTTTTCATCCCGACGACGCGGCTTTGGCGGCACATCTTTTTAACACGGTGAACATTTGGCGGTCTCAACTTATGCGCTTGCAACAGGAGAAATTAAATGGCAAAAAATAAAAATCGGCGCGAAGTCAATTCGCCCGCCGTAACCGTCACCGAAAAAATTCCGCTCGTGAGCGTGATAATTCCGATGTACAACGCGGCGAATTTTATTCCGCAGACGCTGGAGAGTTTGCTGAATCAGACGATGACCGATTTTGAAGTCGTCGCAGTTGATGACTGCTCAACCGATAAAAGCGTTGAAGTCGTTGAAAATTTTGCGGAACGTTTTGGCGGACGATTGCACGTGGTCAAGCTCGCTAAAAATACGGGAATGCCTTATCTGCCTCGCAACGTCGGCATCAACTTCGCGTGCGGAAAATATCTCGCCTTCATGGACAACGACGATTTTTTCACGAAGACTGCCCTTGCGGAATTGACGACGCTTGCCGAAAAATTTCAAGCCGATGTTATCAATATTTCCAGAGTTTTTAACATGCCGGACAACGGAGAAGATTTAAACGCTCTGCTCGCTTCCGTAAATCAAAAAATCAATGCTCTTTACGAATCGGGATCACTGAATTTGCAAAAGGTGATTGAGTTGCCCGAAGATTTGGCAAAACGCGTGCAAATTTGGGTGAATGACGGCTTTCAAAGAGGGACGTGGGCTTGGTTTTGCAAGAGAGATTTTTGGATCGCCAATCAAATCAGTTTCCCGCAAATGCCCGTCTCGGATGATACGATTGCAAATTTCGCCTGCGTGTGTTTGGCAAAAAAATTGATTATTGCGCCGAATCTCGTCTACATTTACAGACACCGCGCCGAATCCATTTCGCGCGAAAAAGATGATGTCGGCAATTTCATTCACAAATGGGTAAGCAACTTGACGCTCGGTTTCAAGGCTCTTGAAGAAATCATGGCTCGCATCAATTTTTTCAACGAACATCCCGATTATCGCTACGCCGTGCTGAATTGGTTTTTCAAAGCCGGAATAAGTGACGCCAAAAATTTTCCGGCAACTTATGCGCGAATTCATTCCGCCGTGCTGAATCAGTTTGTCGCGAAAGAATTTTCGGGCGACGACGCGGCTTTTGCGGCATATTTATTTAACACGGTCAACGTTCAGCAACTTCAGATTATGCGGCTAAATCAGGAGCTTGCAAAGTTTCAAAAGCATTAAAGGAGTTTCAAACATGATTAAAGAAGCCATCGTTAAAATCGTGAACAAGGAGGATTTGACTTACGACGAGGCGTTTGCCGTGATGAACGAAATCATGAGCGGCACGACGACTCCCACGCAGAATGCGGCATTTTTATCTGCACTGTCTACAAAAAGTGCGGGCGCGGAGACTACGGACGAAATTGCGGGCTGTGCGGCGGCAATGCGTTCACATGCCACTACGGTCAACACGGGAATGGAACTGTTTGAGATTGTCGGCACGGGCGGCGATAATTCCCACAGCTTTAACATTTCCACGACATCGGCGATTATCGCGGCGGCGGGCGGCATGAAGGTCGCCAAACACGGAAATCGCGCGGCGTCGTCAAAATGCGGTGCTGCCGATTGTCTGGAAGCTCTCGGCGTCAACATCAACCAATCGCCCGAAAAATGCGTTGAACTCCTAAACAAAGTCGGCATATGTTTTTTCTTCGCGCAGAAATATCACAGCTCGATGAAATACGTCGGCGCGATTCGCAAAGAGTTGGGATTTAGGACAGTCTTCAATATTCTCGGTCCTTTGACCAATCCCGGCAAACCGTCAATGCAAATCCTCGGCGTCTACGCTGAATATCTCGTTGCACCGCTCGCACAAGTGTTGATTAGTCTCGGCGTCAAGCGCGGAATGGTCGTCTACGGTCAAGACAAACTCGACGAAATTTCATTGAGCGCACCAACTTCAATCTGCGAAATTAACGACGGCTGGATTAAAAATTTTGTCATCGCGCCCGAAGATTTTGGCTTTACTCGTTGCACACGTGACGATTTGCGCGGCGGAGATCCTGTCGATAATGCGGCGATAACTCGTGCGATTCTGCGCGGCGAACACGGTCACAAACGTAACGCCGTCCTTTTGAATGCGGGTGCGGCTCTCTATGTCGGCGGCAAGTCGGACAGCTTTAAGTCGGGCGTCGAATTGGCGGCTCAACTTATCGACAGCGGCAAAGCTCTAGACACGTTGAAAAAATTTGTCGCGGTCAGTCAGGAGGAATAGTTTGATGTCAACAGAAACTAATCCGCTCGTCAGCGTGATAATCCCGATGTTCAATTCGGCAAAATTCATATCGCAAGGGCTGGAGAGTTTGCTTTATCAGACGATGAAAAATTTTGAAGTCGTCGTGATTGACGATTGCTCAACCGATAATTCCGTCGAAGTCGTTGAAAGTTTCAAGCCGCGCTTTAATACCATGGGGGGGGGGCATAATCTCCATGTTATAAAGCTCGCAAAGAATACGGGTGCGCCCGGCGTTCCGCGAAACGTCGGCATTCAAAGTGCCCGCGGAAAATATATCGCCTTCCTTGACAGCGACGACCTCTTCACGAAGACTGCTCTTGAAGAACTCACGACGCTTGCCGAAAAATTTCAAGCCGAAGTTGTTCACACCGACGGAGTTTTCACGTTGTGGGGCGGCAAGGCAAAATCTGAAGACGACATCGCAATGACTGACATGAACGAGTTGACGAATCCGAAAAACTTCACTGCCTTATACGGTCGAAAGAAAAAGTTGCTTGCGCCGATTTTGGAAACAGACGACGTTGCCAAACGCGTACATAAATGGCTCAATCCGCCCGCATATGGTTTTTGGTCGACGGTGTTGCATTTTTATCGGCGCGACTTTCTAATCGACAATCAAATCGTTTTTGCGGATATGGTTGTTTGCGAGGATATGCCTTTTGCGTTAGAGGCGTTGTGCTTGGCGAAGAGGTATCTTATCACGCCGAACGTCACGTACATTCGCAGACGCCGAATCGGTTCTGCAACGAAAAATCAACTTGCTCCCGAAAAGGCTTTTCTTACGAGAATGCACGCCGTAAATTGCGGCTTCAATGAATTTAAACGAATTCTGATGAAATTGCCCGCCCTTGAGAATTTGCCCGATTATCGTTACAACATGCTCGACTGGTTCATGAAACAAAGAATCGGAGCCACTAAGGGCTTTTATTCGCGGCAACCCGAATTCAAACTTTATGAGTGGATCAAGTCCGAATTTTATGCCGACGACGATCATGCTTTTGCCGCATATCTTTTCAACAAGGCAAGTCTTTATCTGAATCGCACGCAGGAGTTGGAGGCGGAAATTAAAAAACTTCGCGAGGAGATCGTCGAGCTGAAAAAATCTTTGGAACAACGATAAGGAGTTTTACATTTGACAATCCTTGACAAAATCGCCGAACGTGCCAAATTGCGCGTCGCCCGATATAAAGAAAAAATTCCCGCCGATGAACTCAAGCAAAGAGCGTTGAGTTTGCCGCGCAGAAATTTCCCGTTTGAAGTTGCGCTTAAGTCTGACGATTTGTCGTTCATCTGCGAATGCAAAAAAGCCTCGCCGTCAAAAGGTTTAATCGCGCCCGATTTCCCGTATTTGACAATCGCAAAAGAGTATGAATCGGCGGGCGCGGATGCCATATCGATTTTGACGGAGCCGGAATTTTTTTTGGGCAGCGACAAATTTTTGGCGGAAATTTCTCGCGAAGTGTCAATTCCTTGCCTGCGAAAAGATTTTGTCGTCGATGCGTACATGATTAATCAGGCGAAAATTTTGGGCGCGAGTGCGGTGCTTTTAATCTGCGCGATACTCAACGACGTTCAGCTGAAAAATTTTATCGCGACGTGTGATGAATTGGGCTTGAGTGCGTTGGTTGAGGCTCACGACGAATCGGAGATTAAACGAGCTTTGAATTGCGGCGCAAGGATTATCGGCGTCAACAACCGTAACTTGAAAGATTTCACCGTCGACACCGACAATGCCAAACGTTTGCGCGAACTTGTCCCGCCCGAAATAATTTTCGTTTCGGAAAGCGGCGTTCAATCTGCCGACGACGTGAAAAAAATTCGCGAATCCGGTGCCGATGCCGTGTTGATTGGCGAAACTTTAATGCGTGCCGTCGACAAAAAATCAAAGCTTGCGGAACTGCGCGGCGACGAATAAATTTTGGGAGGTGTCGGCGTGAGAATTGCGATATTTGAAAACATAATGACGCCCGGCGGTCACGAAGTCGAATTCGACAGGATTTTAGTTGAGGAGTTTCGTGCGCTCGGTCACGCCGTCGAATTTTACGTTCCCGAAAATTTTTCGTTCCAATTCGACTACAAAACGCCCGTCAATCGTTTAAACGGCGACGCAGTGACTTACACGAATTCGCGCGGGCTGAAGAAAATTTTTTCGGCGGCAAAGCGTGAAATCAATCGGCAACGCTGGTACCGTCAACTTTTCGATGCGCAAAAAAATTTCGACGCGCTGATTGTTCCCACGTCGACTTACAGATATTTGCGGGCGTTGAATCACAGTGCGCTGAAAAAAATTTCAGTGCCGATGATTTTCATTCTGCATGGCATAAATCCTACAGAAGCTCCGAAATTTTTGGCGGCGACCGATAAATTGGCGTCGAATAAAAATATCAAGCCCGTAGTGCTCACGTTTACTGATAACATTTTCGGACAGCGGCGCGACAATATTTTCACGATTTATCCGCCGACTTACACAGCACGAGATTTGAAAGTTGCTCCGAAAATTTCTGCGGCAGGCGAAGTTCTCAAGGTTGGATTTTTCGGGCAATATCGTCGTGAAAAAAATCTGCGCGGACTGCTGGAAGTTTTTTTGCGCGGAAATTACACTCGGCAGGTTGAATTGCAAGTTCAAGGCTCGACAATGCACGCGGAAGATTCGCAAGACTTTGAGCAGATTATTCGGCAATATCGCGGTGACGAGCGTTTGAGTTTCCTGCACAAAGGTTTGATCGGTGCTGATTGGCAACGGGCGATTTTGAACGTCGACGCGCTGTTGATGCCGTATTCTGCGCCGCGTTACAAATATCATTGGGGCGGAATGCTCTTCACGGCGATTGGTTTCGGCAAGCCCGTCGTTGCAAGCGATGACATGAATCCCGAAGTTTTTCGGCTGTACAAAGTCGGAGAGACTTTCCAAAGCGGCAACCTTGACGACCTCGCTCGTGTGCTGGAGAATTTTATAAACGACTTCGACAAAAATTTTCCGACGTATTCCGAAAATCTCAAGGCGGCAGGTGAAGATTTCTCGCCCGTGAATTTTGCGCGGCGTCTTGAAAAAATTATTCGGCAGGAGTGATGACGGCATGACGGACACATTTAAACTCGTCAAAAAAATTTCGCGGCTCGCTGACGGGAAAAAATCTCTGCAATTTTTATAAACGACTTTGAAAAAAATTTCCCGACGTATTCCGAAAATCTCAAGGCGGCAGGTGAAGATTTCTCGCCCGTAAATTTTGCGCGGCGTCTTGAAAAAATTATTCGGCAGGAGTGATGACAGCGTGGCGGACACTTTGAAACTCGTCAAAAAAATTTCGCGGCTCGCTGACGGGAAAAAGTCGTTGCGATTCATGGAAGTTTGCGGCACTCACACCGTCGCGATTTTCCGTTCCGGCATAAGACAAATTTTGCCCGAAAACGTCGAATTAGTCAGCGGTCCCGGCTGTCCCGTGTGCGTCACGAACGACGATTACATTGACAAGGCGATTGCTTATGCGCGAAAAAATTTTGTCATTGCGACGTTCGGCGACATGCTCAAAGTTCCCGGTTCGCGGTCAAGTTTGGCAACGGCGTCGGCTGAAGGCGCGGATGTTCGCATTGTCTATTCGCCGCTGGACTGCATACAAATCGCGCTGGACAATCCGCACAAGAAAATAATTTTTTTGGCTGTAGGATTCGAGACGACGGCTCCGACTGCTGCGGCAACGATCTTGGCGGCAAAAGCTCGCGGCGTGAAAAATTTGTTCATGTTATCTGCGCAAAAACTCGTTCCGCCGGCACTTAGAATGTTGCTCGCCGATTCGCAGGTCAAAGTTGACGGCTTCCTTTTGCCGGGACATGTGGCGGTTGTCATCGGCGCGAAGGCTTTCAACTTTTTGGCGGACGAATTCAAAATTCCTAGCGCAGTCGGCGGTTTCGAGGCTGATGAAATTTTGTCGGCACTGGCAAGTTTGCTTGAGCAGATTGACGGCGGTCACATTGAAGTTGCAAACGATTATCGCGCGGTCGTCAAAGCTGAAGGCAATATCGCGGCGCAAAAGATTCTGTCGCAGGTTTATGACGTTGCGGACGTTGATTGGCGCGGCATCGGGAAAATTCCGGCGTCGGGCTTGAAAATGCGTGACGAGTTCGCGAGCTTTGACATTGAACGCGTTGAGCCGATTGAAATTGAACGTGTCGAAAAAAAATCCGCCTGTCGTTGCGGTGAAGTTTTGCGCGGAATTGTCAAGCCGATTGATTGCCCATTGTTCGGGAAAATTTGTCAACCGTTGCATGCTGTCGGCTCTTGCATGGTTTCTGTCGAAGGCGTCTGTGCGGCGTGGTACAAATACGGCGGCGGCGTCTTCAAGTGGTGAGGTATCAGCGTTTTGGAAAATTTTAGATTGAGCCGGGAAAATTTAATCGGGCACGCGTCGATGATGAATTATCTGCAAAAAAATATCGCCGAGCAAAAATTTCCGCAC
Organism: uncultured Selenomonadaceae bacterium; assembly: GCA_905234395.1. Lineage (GTDB taxonomy): Bacteria > Bacillota > Negativicutes > Selenomonadales > Selenomonadaceae > Quinella. The sequence goes on along the minus strand of CAJOHG010000004.1, from coordinate 18,779 downwards.
GCAGTGATTTTTTCGGGCGCAGAAGGCATCGGCAAACGTTTGGCGGCTGAAATTTGTGCGGCGGCTTTACTTTGCGACAATCAGCTTGACGGAGAACCTTGCGGCACTTGCGAGAACTGTCGACTTGTCGCGGCGGGCAATCATCCCGATTTTTACGTCGTGGCAGCGGAAGCAACTAAAACTACGCGCAACATCAAAATCGGACAAATTCGCGCCATGCAATCTGAAGCGGCATTGAGACCGATAAATTCCGCGCGACGTGTAATGATTATCGACGGTGCGGAGCTGATGAACACTGCGGCGGCGAATTGTCTGCTCAAAACGATTGAGGAGCCGCCAAGCCAAACGATTTTCATTTTGTTGACGGCAAACCGTTCAAGCCTGTTGATGACGATTCGTTCGCGGTGCATGACGGTAAATTTCGACAAGCTCACGGCCGGACAAATTCGAGACGCGCTAATTTCACGCGGCGTGGAAATTTCGGAAGCGGAACGTTTATCGGTCGTCGCGGACGGAAGTTTCGGACGAGCGTTGACGTTGAAAGATTCGGGCGGCATACAGTTGCGCGAAGAGGCATTGGACACGTTGGAAAAAATTTCTCGCGGACAATTCAACGTTGAAAATATTTTCGGCAAAGGTGCGCAAATCGCCGAGTGGTCACGTGACAAATTCGCGGACTTTTTGATTCACATGCAAAAAATATTGCGCGACATCTGCTTTGCCGAGATAATGGAGCCGTTCAATCCCGACTTGGTGCCGCGCTTACGTGAAATAAAAATTCCCGAACGAAAAATTTCAGCCGCGATTGAAATTGGCGTTGAGTATCATCGGCGACTGAAATCAAATGCGAATCTGCGACTGCTCGCCGAAGCTTATCTGTTCGAGCTGAAAAAAATTTTCGAGTGAAAAATTTCAATCAAACTTCGCAGGATCTTCGACGCCGTTAAGTTCAAAAGCTCGCGCGCGATCGATACACGTTGCACATTGCCCGCAAGGTTTGTCGCCGCGTTCATAACAACTTCGCGTCAAATGATACGGCGCATTGAGTTCAAGTCCGACTTTAACCACGTCGGATTTTTTTTGGCATAAAAACGGAGCGACGAGACGAATTTTTTCGTAGGTGCCAATTCTAATCGCCGCGCTCATCGCCGCAACAAATTTCGCAGAACAATCGGCATAAGCATTGCCCGCCGCGTCGTCAGAGTGCACGCCGATAAAAAGTTCAACGTCGTCATCATAGAGACCGTCAGCAAAACTCGCCGCCATCGACAGAAACAAGCCGTTGCGGAAAGGAACGTAGGTTGCAATTCTCGGCGATTGATTCTGTTCAATCTGCGCGGCGTAGGAATTTTTATCAAGCGTTGCGGTCGAAGTGTCGAGCAGAGCGGAATTTGAGTTGCGGAAAATTTCTGCGGCGTCAAGTTCGTAATGAGCCACGTTGTAAAATTTTGCGACTTTGCGGGCACAATCAAGTTCCGAAACGTGACGTTGCCCGTAAAAAATCGATACGGCGGAAACATTATCAGAGCCGCATTTGTTCACCGCCATGGCAAGACACGTCGTCGAATCAAGCCCGCCGCTTAAAAGAACTACAGCTTTCAAGATATCAGACTCCTTGTAAGTTTATTGGTAAGCTGCCTCGAAAACTTTCTTGACGTTGGCAAAACATTCATCATAACTTTCGCCGGGATGAGCCTCGTAAATTTTTTTGCCGCCAACATACATGCTCGGCACGTAATAATAATCAGTGAACTTGCCCGCGAGTTCCGGCTGAAAATTTTCGTCAAGAATCTCAATCTGCGTCGCCGTATAATCGTTGTTAGACGTTTTAAGCTCGTCAATCGCCCGATAAGCCGCCTTGCAATACGGACAGCCTTCAATTTTAATCAACGTGATTTTCTGCATGACACACCTCTAAAAAATTTATCGGCGTGCGGCATTTTTCGTCCGCTTGTGATAGAAAATGTACTGTTGCAAAATGCCCGCGTTCTTGCCGAAAGAATCAAAAATATTTTTTCCGCCAAAGTCTTCGTCAATCGCGCGTTTAATCCAAACGTCGACGGGTGCACGGTCAACGCGATGATAGGCGAACAACGCAACGCAGTTGGCAACTTTGTCTCCGACGCCGCGAATCGTCTTGAGCCGCTCAATAAGTTCAGCGTCCGGGAAATTTTCCAGCAACTCCAGAAAACCGCCTGTCACGTTCTCCAGCGCGTCGATAATGTAGTCTTTGCGATAAGCCAGACCGAGTCCCGTCAAATCGTCGACAGTCACGCCCGACATATCTTCAGCGCGCGGAAAAAGATAGACGTCGCCGACACGCCGCCCAAATCGTTTGCAAATGCCCTCGACACCGGTGCGAATTGCCGGGATATTTTTCCGTTGGCTGATGATAAAACTGATTAGCGTTTCAAACGGCTCTTGACGCAAAATCCTGATGCCCGCACCGAAATTTACGGCGTCACGAAGAATTTTTTCGTAAGGCTTGCCCGCCGCAAAATTTTCCACGTCGTGACGAATGCCCGCGTAATTCGCATCAAGGTCAAAATATTTTTTCCAGACGCGCTCCCAATCGTCAACGGTGCAATCCACGTCGAAAACATCTTCGCCGCGCGAGCTGATGTGCAAAATTTTTTCGCCGACAATAAATCGGAAGACGTTCGGCTCAATTTCTTTGGGACGGAAACATTGTCCGCTGTCGACGATTTTTTTCAAGTCGAAGTCGTCGCTGATTCTAATCTCCATCGCACAACCCTCCAAAAATTTTTTTAACGACAGATTCGGGAACATTGCCGCAAATTTCCACGTCGCCGAAATTTTTCATGAGCACCCAATTCACCACGCCGCCGACGGTTTTTTTATCGCGGAAGGTCACGGCGTAAAGTTTATCGGCGTCAAGTCCCGCGCAGGTCGTCAACATGTCGAAACGTCGCAGAAGATTTTTCAGCCGCTCAACGTTCGCGGAAGTCGTCTTGCCGAGTTCGCGACTGATTGACGCCGCACCGATCATGCCGATTGCAACTGCCTCGCCATGCCGAAATTTTTTGTAATGCGTTTGTTCCTCGATTGCGTGCGCCAAAGTGTGTCCGAAATTCAAAATGCGTCGCAAGCCGGATTCGCGTTCGTCTTTGCCGACGACTTCCGCCTTGAGTTCGCAGGAACGTTTGACGATGTGCGACAAAGTTTCAACGTCGCGTTGCAGAATTTTATCGGCGTTGGCTTCAAGATACGCGAAAAATTTTTCGTCGCTGATGACGCCGTACTTGACGACTTCGCCGAGACCGGATTTAATTTCGCGTTCGGGCAACGTGGCAAGGCAATTCAAATCGATAAACACTGCTCGCGGTTGATGAAATGCTCCGATTAAATTTTTGCCGAGCGCGTGATTGACAGCCGTCTTGCCGCCGACAGAAGAATCGACTTGCGCAAGGAGCGTCGTGGGAATTTGAATCAGATTGATGCCGCGCAGGAACGTTGCCGCGACGAATCCCGCCAAATCTCCGACGACACCGCCGCCGAACGCAATGACGACAGATTTTCTGTCGAGCCCGAATTCAATCGCCCGCGTGAAAAGTTTTTCAGCCTCTTGAAGATTTTTGGAAGTTTCGCCGTCCGGGATTGTCGCGACGGTGTAAGAAATTTTTTGCGCGTCGAGACCGTCAACGAGAGCTTTGCCGTGCAGATTGAAAATTTTTTCCTGCGTGACGACCAAAGCCTTGGTAAATTTTTTTGTCGCGATAAATTCTCCGACGCCGTGCAAAATGTCCGTGCCGATGAAAATTTCGTAGCTTGCCGCGCCGAGATTGACTGTAACTTTTTCCATGTGCTCAACTCCTGAACTGCCGCAAATATCTGCAGATGTCATCGACAATTTGAATCGGCGACCATTCCGTCGTGTCGACCGTGTAATCCGCGCGCTCATAAAATTTTTGACGTTCGGCGAGAAGTTTTTTAATCGTTGCCAATCGTTCATCGCCGCCGCCGTCGAGAACAGGACGTTCGCCGCGCCGCGCAGTCCGATTGAAAATTTCTTCGGGCTCCGTCGTCAAACAAATCATCACGCCGGAATTTTTCAGCAGCCGAAGATTTTCAGCGTCCTTGATTGTGCCGCCGCCTGTCGCAATGACAAGCCCGCGACGTTCACTCAACTCTTTGACTGCCGCGCGTTCCAGTTCGCGGAAATGTTCTTCGCCGAAACGTTCAAAAATTTTCGGGATAGACAAATGCGTCTCGTCTTCAATCTTTTTGTCGATGTCAACGAACGGTCGTCCCAACTTTGTCGCCAACATTTTGCCGAGACTGGTTTTGCCCGTGCCCATGAAGCCTGTCAGAATCACGTTGTCTTTCATAAGCCGAATTCCTCCGTCAAACGTTCGCGATAATGTTTCAAATTGGCAAGCGTGTCAATCAACGCGTCGCCGCCGAATTTTTCAACAATCGCATCAGCCGTGACGACAGCCGCCATCGCCTCTCCGACGACTTGAGCCGCCCAAATCGCGCAGGTGTCCGAACGTTCCTTGCTGGCAGTCGCAGGTTGACGCGTGGCAATGTCGACGGTCTGCAAAGGTTTCATCAACGTCGGAATCGGTTTCATCGCCGCACGAATAATCAAATCTTCGCCGTTGGTCATTCCGCCTTCAAAGCCGCCCGCGCGATTGGTCTTGCGAAAAATTTTGCAACGTGACGTTGCATCCAACGGGTATGCTTTGCAACCGTTTGATAACCGCAACTCTTCACCGACTTTAGACGTTACAAAAATTTCGTCGTGGACTTCACTGCCGAACTTGTTAGCGTTTGAAAAGCCGTCGCCTAATTCAACAGCCTTGACAGCTTGAATCGACATGAACGCCGCCGCAAATTTCGCGTCAAGTTTTTTGTCCCATTGAATGTGACTGCCGAGACCTGCAGGCACGCCGCTGACTTTGACTTCAAAAATCCCGCCGACAGTATCGCCGCGAGCTTTGGCTTCGTCAATGCGTTCACGAATTTTTTCATCGCCAATCGCGCCGCCGACACTCAAAACTTTTCCCGTGATGTTGACGCCGCAATTTTGCAGGAAAATTTTGCACAACGCACCCGCCGCAACTCTCATGGTCGTTTCGCGGGCAGATGAACGTTCCAAAATGTCGCGCACGTCCGAACGAGAATATTTAGCCGCACCGGTCAAATCGGCGTGACCGGGACGAGCATTGGTGACTTTTTCGCCGCAAGGTGAGCCTTCCGCGCTCATTCGGTCTTGCCAATTTTTCCAATCGCGATTTTCAACGCTCAAGGTTATCGGACTGCCGAGAGTCTCTCCGAATCGAATGCCCGACAAAAATTCGACGCAATCACTTTCGATTTTCATGCGACCGCCGCGACCGTAGCCGCCTTGACGACGTTTTAGCTCCGCGTTGACAAAATCGCTTGAAACTTTCAAACCGGCGGGAAGTCCTTCCAAAATGCAAACGAGTCGCGAGCCGTGACTTTCGCCGCCGCTGATATATCTGACACCCATAATTTTTCCTCCAAAAATTTTCAACATGCACGCGGTCAAAAAATTTCAGCCGCTAAAGATTTTAACGCGCTCATTGGATGCAACGTCACGTTGCCCGCCGCTGATATATCTGACACCCATAATTTTTCCTCCAAAAATTTTCAACGTCACTTTGCAAAAAAATAAACCGCGAATTTCGACGCGGCTATTATATCATTTGAAATGCTTTTGGTCACGAATTATATAATTCTTTCGGCGGGCACGGCGTAGAAAATTATCTCGTAATTTTTTTTGACGTTTTGGAAATAGGACGTGTACTTGCGCAGATAATAAACATAATCGCGGCAAATCGACTGAATGAATTGCGGCACGGTCAAAAGGTCTTCCTTGAAGTGATAGACGCAAATCGCCATGACGGGTCGGTCGGCTTGAATGATATTTTTCATGGCGTGGAGCATCGGCAGTTCCGCGCCCTCAATGTCTGCGTTTAAGAGTGTACATTTATTGCCAGCCAAAATTTTTTCAAAGTCGGTCGTCTCGTCAAGTATTTGGTTAATCGGCTCGACAAGCGCACGTTTTTCCGGCGGCAACAATGCAAGATGATCCAGCATGAGTTCATAACTTTTTTTTATCGCCTTCGAACGCGTAAATCTTCTTCGGCTTGAAGTCAAAGCTCAAATATTGGCAAACCGTATCGCCTTCGTTGGCACCGCAATTAATCCAACATTCGCCGTCCAAATGTTTGTACAGCCGCTCGTATTTGCCGCCGAAAAAATATCTCCACAGAGAAGAATTTTGCTCGCCCTTGTAAGCACAATTCAGAACGTAGCTCTCGACGTAATGATACAACGTCCGCTTGGAAGTTTCATCGGCAAGCGCGTCAAAAAGTTGCATAAGCTCTTCTTTGTGCGACTGATAATAAAACATGCTGTTTGAATCGTAACTGTCAAAAGTATTTGCATTCAGCTTCGACAAATTTTCATCCTTGACGACAAAAGCGCGATTGGGTTCGCCTGCGGCGGGAATTTTGTAGATGTTTTCGTCAAAGAAAGTTTTTCCTTCGCCGACGAGACAATCCGGCGTGAACAGGAAAAAAAATTTGCGCGGAGTTTCGTCCGTCAACAATTCGTGCGGAGAAATGATCTTCACGTCGTCAACCATTTCAAAAGGTTTCGGCAGAGAACAAACGACGCGATGAACTTTCAATTCCCAACTTTTGAACAGGCGGACGTAAGTATGCAAGTCGTTTTCAGCAATGATGTAGATGTTTGATTTGGTCATTCTGCCGATTGAAACTGAAACTAAAAGATCGCCGCTTATCTCGCAACAACATTCCTCAACGCGGGTGCTGTCGAGCATTGCCAACATTTTTTCACGTAAATTCAAAGCCATCACTCCCGATTTATTGTCACGACTGCAGCCACAGAATTTGCCAACGTTCCATTTGTTCCAACGCGAAGTTCATCATTGACAACGCAACCTCCGAATTTTTTCTTAGCACGTCAATCATCACGTTGCGCGGGATTGTCAAAAGTTCTGCGCGTTCAGTCAAGACTTCGGCGGAAAGTGTGAGCCGTTGCCGCTCCAAAAAATTCGTCGGGTTGACAAAGCTGTTCTTCGCGACAATGTCAATCGGATTGTACCAGCCGTCGCCGCTGTCGACGTTGCGAGCAAGTTTGCCGTCCACGACGAAGACAAATTTTTTCTTGAGCAATTCGCCGGAAATTCTGTCGCCTTCGTAGCGAGTGATAAGTTCCGCTTGCCCGTCGAAAAGCCCGATTGTTCCGCCGAAACGTCCTTGCAAAATCGGCAGCTGCGACAAAAAATCGCGAATCTTTTTCCGATTGTCTTCCTTGAAAGATGTCGTGATGTCGGTTGGAATTTCTGCGCGAATGTTGAGCCGTTTGAAGAAGTCCGCGAATTTTGCATTCCAATCGTTGAGCATTTGCTGGAGAACAACTTCGTAGAGCTTGCAAAGATTTTCAACGCCGTTCGCAAAAAATTTCGTCGAGTCGCAGAGAAAGTTAATCGACAATTTTTTTTCGGAATAGTGGAAGTAAGCACCGAGTTTCATGCCGCGAGCGTCCCAGGAATTTCGCGCGACAATTTCTCCGTGAGACGTGGCGGGCGTTTGAATGTAATTGAGTTCGTTCGACTGAAACTCTTTAAAGCTCAAGAAATGGTCAAACAATTTTCGTCCGTGCCGAGAAAAATTTTCCGGCGTCGACCAATCGATACAGCTGTAAGGTTGCGAGACGACGAGTTGACGGAATTGCTTGCCGACAATTTGTTCGACGGTCAAATTATCGTCGCCGGTCACGCGCACGGGAATTATATTGAGCGATGAATTTTCGTCCGACAGAATTTGGCAGAACAGACAATCGCGCCGCTTGTTCGCCAAATGCAACATAAATCCCCACGCACTTTGCAAAATCGCCGTGAGCATCATGCGGTTGGATTGTGCACGTCCGCGCAGATCGGAAAGAATATCGGCGGGAATTGTCATGCGGTGCGCACGTTGATGATAAGCGGCGACGGTTTGACGTTCGTAAGGCAAGACTGCGGGCGGCGGAGCTTTGTCCAAAACTTTTGCCCAATGTTCGAGAATCGCGGCTTGATTCGGCGGCGGAAGTTTGTCGGGAGAATTTTTCGGCACGTACTCATCGGGAACACCAAGCGCGTTGCAGAAAAATTTTTCCGCGTCGAAATTGTCGGCGATCAACTGCGCGAGCGTCACGAGCACGGCAAATTCTCTGTCGCCGGTCTTGTAAACCGCAAATCGAATCAGCGCGTCGTGTCGAATGTCAAAGTCGCGGCGCATATCGGCTTCCATAATCTTGCGGAATTCATCGTCGAGATCGTCCGCGTCAACCTGCATAACGTTGCGGAAAATGACTTCGGCGTTGCCGGCAATATCGGAGCGAATAACTTTGACCGTGCGCGTGCCGACGTTGCAAAAATTTACGCGCAAGCTTTTGTTGTCCTTGAGCAGCTGATTGACGGCGATTTTAAATTTAATCGGGCTGATTGTCCCGCTGACTTTGTAGAGCGTCTGAATAAAAAAGTGCGGCGACACAAAATTTTTTCCCGCAAAAAATTTCCACTCCTGCTCCGTCAAATCCATGACCGCTTCGAGTTGATTGGGATTGTAGCCGTTCAAGTCGTCAATTTGCCGCCCGTAAACACTGTCCAGAACAGTTTGCTCCTCGGCATTTAGTTTCAACTTTGTTTCCATAACACACCGCCTTTAATTTTTTTGTCGTGCAAAACCATAGCTCTTTATTCAAAGTGAGTTCAACAATAACTTGGTATGACGGAAAGCGAATCATGATTTTTAGGCAACAGTTGAAGTTGACTCATGTGCGCTGAAATGCCTTTGAACGGCTTCAAAATTGCAATTTCTTCTGACGAAATATTATTTTGCAATTTCAGCCATTTGCGTGCAGGAATGTCAAGGGCATGGTTGAGTTATTCCTCGAATGAGTTACTTTCAAGCTTATGTTACCTTTCATTCAATCACCTGATGTAAAACGGTTACCTTAACTCGTTTTGAGGATTGAATAAAAGACACTTCAAACAAAAAATGTCGCAGTTTCAAGAAGAGTATAGCATAATTGATCAATCCTTTGAAGATTTGAGTTTGGCGGCAAAAGTCAATTTCGTCATACTCGCTGACAAAAGTTATGTTTCTGAAAAGCTTACAAAGGAACTTAAAGCACTTGGACAAAAACTTTTAATTTTCTGACTCTCACAACCGGTTAATTTACGATTGAAATAAAAAACCTCCTGCAGAAAATTTGCGGGAGATTTTTTTGTTAAGGCTTGACGACAAAATCAATATTCATCAACGTGGGACGTGACGTCGCGAACACCGAATCTTTCAGCGAACCGAGCACGCGAGTTAAATTCACTGTCTTTGAGCCGTCGAATCTTTTTGCCGAGCCGTCAACGTTCACGCTCCACGCATTTACCCAAGCCGGTAATTTCAAGCCGTATTCTTTGGGCATGACCTTCACGCGCACGAAATTCAATTTTCCTTCCGCCAAAGTTTTTTCCGGCGTCAACGCGACTTTCACGAAAAAATTATCGGGCAACTTGTCGTCTTTCATCAATCGCACGCGAATGTCGGTTGATTCAAGTTGTGTCCACTCTTCGCCATTGACGGCAAAAATTTCCACGGAAGTATCGACATCGGACAGATCCAACGGACAGGCTCCGAGCGACGGTTCAAATTTCCAACGCACGATAAACGACGCCGACTCGTTGAAATTGTCCACGCCGAATTCTTTGACGCGAGCATCCAATCCCAAAGTCTCGTCCGAATAAAAATTTTCCTGCTCCACAAGTTCAAAGTTGGAAAAATCGTTCGCCGCGACCGTCAAACTCTCCGACAACAGCAAACAGCCCGTGTCGTTGGCAAAATTCTGCCGCTCATTGAAGTTGCGCAAAAATCGCTTGACAACGTCGTCGCGACCCATAATCAGCAGATAAAACGGACGGAAACGTTCGGGATTGTCCTGCGAATTGTAATTGAACTTCGCGGCGTTCAAGCCCACGTCAAAAATATCGCCGTAAAACGAATTGCGAATGCCGATAACCGCAACGGTCAACCGGTTTGCGAAAAATTTGTCGCGAATTTTCTGCGTAACGTTGCTCCAATCCGATTCCGATTCAAATAAATCCGTGACGATTATCGACAGGTGCGCGGGATTGGCGGCGTCGACAACGTTTGAAACGGCGGTTATCGCCTCGGTGTAGACTTCGGGCGTTGTGAATTTGCGATAGCTCCTGCCGTCAAGCGGACGAATTTTTTCGCCGAAACCGTAGAATTGCACAGTGCCCATCGCGCCGCATAAATCGCCGAGCATATCTGGCAACGTGAGATAAACATTGTCCGCCGCCAAAGTCGTGAAACCTTTCATTGAAACGGTCGCGTCAAAATAAATGTCCGTGTCGATTTTGTCGGGCGCAGTCAAAGCATCGGGCAAAGTTCCCGGCAACGGAGGCACCGTCTGAATTTGATTGCCGCAACCTGTCACGAGCAGAATCATCGCCGCGCAGATTAGAAAAATTTTTTTCATGTCACATTGCCTTGACGGGAATTGGTCCGCGCGAAAGAGCAATCGTTCCCGTGCGAGCAATCTCGACAATCTCGTAATCGCTCAAAACTTCGCAGATGGCGTCGATTTTATTTTGACTGCCCGTCAACTCGATAACGACGTTTTCGCTGGTGATGTCGACGATTTGCGCGCGGAAAATGTCAACGACGCTCACGAGGTCGGCACGAGTCTCTTTGTTGGCGCGAACTTTAATCATGACGAGTTCACGCTCAATCGACGGCGATTTGCTAAGGTTGACGATTTTAATCACGTCGATTAATTTGCTGAGCTGATTGACGACTTGATCAAGTTCGTTCTCCGATTCGACGCTGACAACGATATTGATTCGCGTGACGGACGGTTCTTCGGTGTAGCCGGCGGAAATTGATTCGATGTTGAAGGCGCGACGACTGATTAGCCCCGATACATGCGTCAAGACGCCGGGCTTATTTTCGACGAGCACTGCCAAAAAATATTTTTGCAAATTAATTCCTCCCAAAAAATTAAAGACACATTGAAAAGAGCTGAAACCCGGCGCACAAGGATGTGCGCCGCCGCCGACCGCGTCGCGTGACGCGACGACAGGCGGATGAACGCCCTTTCTTTTTGCTACTTTTTCTTTGGGCGAGCAAAGAAAAAGTAGATCCTAAAAAAATTAAAATCAATCACAGCACGAATCAAGCTCACGAGTAAAATTTTTCAACAGCTTCCGTTTTGACGAGCACCGCCAAAAAATATTTTTGCAAATTAATTCCTCCCTAAATCATATTGAAAATTCGGTAAACGCCCTGTATAATAGCGGCAGTCAATCTTTGACAGGCACTAACAATCTATCAAAGGAGGTTCATTATGAAAAGGTTATTCGGAGTACTTTTGGCACTTATTGTAATGTTGACTTTCGCGGGTTGCGGCGGCGGTGATAAACCTGCCGATAAACCTGCTGCTCCTGCGGCTCAAGAGTCAGATGCGGACAAAGTCGGCGTGCTCATGCCAATCGGTCTTGACGAGGAAGGCTACAAACGCTGGACTCAAAGCGTCGCTGAAGTCGAAGGTCAACCCGCAAGCTACAACGCTCCGCGCACGGTCGTTTTCTACAACGATCTCAATTCAATGCTCTCCGCGCTCAAAGCCAAGCAAATCGGTCGTTTCGTGACGAGCAAAGAAGTTGCCAATTACATCGTGGCGCGCAATGATGACGTTAAAATCATCGACAACAACTTCAAACCGATTCTCGGCTACTCAATGGCAATGGAAGAGAAAAATGCCGATACCGTCAAAGAAATTAACGACGCAATCACCGCCATGCGCTCGGACGGCACGCTTGCCAAACTCGTCGAAGAACAAATTCGCAACGTGAAGGAAGATCCCGCAGAAGTCGAAATTCCCAAAATTGACGGCGCGGACACGCTCAAAGTTGCTGTTACCGGCGATATGCCCGGCATGGACTGCATTCTTGCCAACGGAACTCCCGCAGGCTTTAACGTCGCGTTCCTTAGCGAACTCGGCAAACGCATCAACAAAAACTTTGAACTCGTCTCAATCAGCTCCGACGCTCGCGGTGCCGCACTTTCTTCCGGTCAAGTCGATGCACTTTTCTGGGTTGTCGGCACTTACGACCAGGACGGTAACGCTCTGCCCTATCCGCTCGACAGCATGAAAGGCGTTGCAATTACTCTGCCTTACATGATGGACAGCCGCGTCGGCGTCGCGCTGAAATAAACTCGGAAATTAATCGGACTTGCAAGCACCTCAACGGGTGCTTATTTTTTTTGTCCGAAAAAATTTTACTTGCCCAAAACCATTTGGTCGAGACGTTTGCCGCCGGGCACCATTGGCAAAACATTTTCTTCTTCGGGCACTAAAACATCAATGACCGCCGCGCCTTTTGAGAACAGAATTTCGACAAGCTCGTCTTCCAATTCGTCAGCCTTGGTCAGCCGATAGCCGCGCAAGCCCATCGCGTTGGCAATTTTCACGAAGTCGCGCTTGCATTTAAGCTCCGACGCCGAATAGTGATGATTGTAAAACAGACGTTGCCATTGCCCGACCATGCCGAGAATAAAATTGTGCACGATAACAATCTTAACGTCAATGTCGTGGTCAGCGATTGTTGCAAGCTCTTGAATGTTCATCATGATTGAGCCGTCGCCGGTGAACAGCACGACGTGTTTATCGGGACAAGCGAGTTTTGCGCCCATAGCCGCAGGAAGTCCGAAGCCCATTGTGCCGAGTCCGCCGCTCGTGAGAAATTGCCGCGGTTTACGCGCCTTGAAAAATTGAGCTGCCCACATTTGATGTTGACCGACGTCCGTAACTGCGATTGTGTTGTCGTCGCAGAGACTGCTGATTTTGCTGATAAGTGCGCCCGGTTTAATTTCGTCGCCTTCGTCTTGCCACGTGAAAGGATGTTCCAAACCTTTTTCGACGGCTTGAACTTTCCACGCGGAAAATTTTTCGGCAAAGTTCGTCAACGACGCGTTAAGCTTGCCTCTGAACAACGGCAGCGATTGACGCAAATCGCCGAGCACTTTCAAATCGGCGGTAACATTCTTGTTTATTTCGGCGGGATCCAATTCAAAGTGGACAATCTTCGCGTTCGGAGCAAAATCTTTGACGCGCCCGGTAACTCTGTCGCTGAAACGCATTCCGATACAAATCAACAAGTCGCAACTTTGAATCGCCATGTTCGCGCCGTAAGAGCCGTGCATTCCCGCAAATCCCAAAAAGCCGTCAGTGTCAGCGTCAATGCAACCGAGACCCATAAGCGTTGAAGTCGACGGGCAGCCGAGCAAATTTACAATCTTGCGCAATTCTTCGGACGTGTCAGAACTCGTAACGCCTCCTCCGACAAAAATCAGCGGGCGTTGACAATTTTCAACCGCCTTGATGACTTCATCGACTTCCGACGCGTTGACGGGATTTTTGCCGCTGTAGCCGCGCAGATTAATTTCGGCGGGATATTCAAAGTCAATCTCCGTGTTGAAAACGTCGGCGGCAATGTCAATCGCCACCGGACCGGGACGACCTGTCTTGGCAATGAAAAACGCTTCTTTGACGACGCGCGGCAAATCGTTCACGTCTTTAACAAGATAGTTGTGTTTGGTTATCGGCGTGGTGATTCCGCAAACGTCGACTTCCTGGAACGAGTCCTTGCCGATTGCGGGATTGGCAACTTGTCCCGTGATACAGACCAGCGGAATTGAATCCATGTTCGCCGTTGCGATGCCGGTTATCAAATTCGCCGCGCCGGGCCCGGACGTTGCGATAACAACTCCGACTTTGCCGCTTGCCCGTGCATAACCGTCAGCCGCGTGAACTGCGCCTTGCTCGTGTCCGGTCAAAATGTTCGGGAAATTCATCTTGTAAATCTCGTCGTAAAGTTTCAGCACAACGCCGCCGGGATAGCCGAAAACCAATTCGACGCCCTCATTCTTTAAGCTCTCAAGTAAAGCTCGCGCTCCGTTCATCTTCAAAATTTCAACCTCCTAAAAATTGCTGTTGCCGATTATACAACTAATGACAAGGTTTGGAAATATTTTTTTGCATGTTATAATGCGCGTGATTTTAAATTCGGAGATGATTGCATTGAATTTGGACGGCTTCTCAATGCGTCCGTTGACAATCGAACTTTCAACGGCATTAATCGGCGGGCGCGTCGACAAAATCACGCAACAGAACAAAGCAAATTTGACGCTGACAATCCGTCAACCGGGCAAGACGTTCCTGTTAAGAATCTCGCTCGCGCCGCAAAATCCGTCGCTGCATTTGCTGACAAAAGCTCCCGAAAATTTGCCGGAGCCGCCGACGTTTTGCATGGTGCTTAGAAAAAATTTGGAGAACGGAAGAATCGCGGCAATCCGTCAACATGAACTCGACCGAATAATTTTCATCGACGTTGATTCAATCGGTGCCGGCGGAAAAATTCAGACGTTCACACTCGCGGCGGAACTCATCGGCAAATACAGCAACTTGATTTTGATTCACGACGGGCTGATTGTCGACGCGCTGAAAAAAATCGGCACGAACTCAAGCCGAGTGCGAACAGTTTTGCCGAATCAAATTTATCAACTGCCGCCGGCTCAAGATAAGCTTGACATTTTCGCAACCGACGTTGAAGAAATTTTGTCGCGAATCAAACTCGACGGGACGTTAAGGCTCGACAAAGCTGTCATGAACGTTTGCCAAGGTTTCGGGCCGCAAAGTGTTCGCGAAACGATTTTCCGCGCGGGACTGCCCGTTGACATAAAAATTTCCGCGCTCGACGCCAAAGATTTCGACAGCCTCCGCGACGCGCTGATTGACATTCGTGACGACGCAAAAATTTCAAAACCGTGCATGATTGTCGACGCGGGCAAGGTATTGGCAATTTCCGCCGTCAAGCTGAACTATCTGCGCGGGGAAATTCGCACGTTTGAAACTCTCTCCGAACTTTTGAAGACCGCTGATGAAATTTCCGGCAGTTACGTGCCGCCCGATAAGGAGAAATTTTCAAAGCTCGCGGGCAACGAATTGCGTCGTGCGACAAATAAAATCGCCGTGCTCGAAAGTGAACTTGCCGCCGCCGAAAATGCCGACGATTGGAGAATTCGCGCCGATAATTTGTCGACGTATCGTTATCGACTAAAAGATCACGTCGACGCCGAAATTACCGTTGAAAATATTTATGACGGCGAAAAAATTTCCATTCCGCTCGACAAACGTTTGACAATCTCCGCAAACATTCAAGCCTGCTACAAAAAATACGACAAGCTCAAACGTTCGACGCGCTTCATTGCCGAACAGATTGAACTTTGTCGCGAAGAAATTTTTTATTTGGAAAGCATCGTTCACGCGTTGAATTCATCGACCACGCTTGCCGACATTGACGAGATTCGCACGGAACTAATCGCAGGCGGCTACATCAAGGAATTCAAAAAACGTACCGCGTTAAGCAAAAAATCACAGCCGCTGAAATTTTTCGCGCCCGACGGCACGGAAATTCTTGTCGGGAAAAATAATTCGCAAAATGACCGCTTGACATTCAAAATCGCCGCGCCCGATGATTTGTGGCTCCACACCAAAGACATCACCGGCTCGCACGTCATAATTCGTTCAAGTCAAGTCAGCGACGAGACTTTGCAATTTGCCGCAGAGATCGCCGCGCATTTTTCCAAAGCTCAAAACTCCTCGAATGTGCCCGTCGATTATGTTCGTTGTAAGTTTGTCAAGAAACCTTCGGGCGCGAAACCTGGCTTTGTGATTTTCACGAATCAACGGACGCTTTACGTCACTCCGCGCGTTGATTTGAAAAAATTTTTGAGCACAATAAGCGATTGAAAATTTTTGACGGCTACAAAGCAGATCAGTTGGATGCAACGTCACGTTGCTTCGTCAAGAAACCTTCGGGCGCAAAACCGGGCTTTGTCATTTTTACGAATCAGCGGACGCTTTACATCACTCCGCGCGTTGATTTTGATTAGGTTCGCTTGAACATTTTGCTCAAGTCGTTGCCGGAAAATTTTATGATGGTCGGTCGTCCGTGCGGACAAGTGTGCGGGTGCGGTGTCGCGGCGAGTTCGTTCAAAAGGATTTGCATTTGCCGCAAGTTGAGTTCTTGTCCCGCTTTGATTGCCGCCTTGCAAGCTGTCGTCGCCAAAACTGCGCGGCGAATTTTTTTTGCAATGTCGTCCGCCTCATTGACTCCCGCAAAAATTTCCGTGATGATTGCTCGCAAAAGGTTTTCGGCGTCGGCATCAGCGGCATCAATCGGCACCTCAATCAATCGGAATTCGTTTATACCGCTCGGTTCCATTGCAAAGCCCAATTTCGCGAAGACCGGCAAATTTTTTTCAATCAGCTCTGCTTCGTGCGAATCGAACTTCATCACGCGGTGAATCAGCAAACCTTGCGCGGGAATTCGTTCGGCGTAAGAGTTCAGCCTGTCGAAAAGAATTCGCTCGTGCGCGGCGTGCTGGTCGACGATGTACAAATCATTGTCGCCTTGAGCAACGATATAACAGCGCGCAACTTGTCCAATCGGCTCCAACTCGAACGCAGAATTTTTTTCAGGCGACGGTGAAATTTTTTCAATCGGCGGCGGCTCAATCTGCGCGGACTCGACAGTTTGTTCAACGGACGAAAATTTTTCACGCGGCTCGTTTACGGTCGTCAAAATTTCTTCCAAATCGAAGTCGTCTTTAGGTTTGCGCTTACGTTCGGAAGATTTTTTCGGCGTAGACGGCTCTTGAAAGTCTTCGCTCAAATTCAGCTGCTCGAAATGCGGAGTATCCGGTGCGGCGGCAACTTCCGTCAAATCGTGTTCACCGCTCGAATGAACATCAGCGACAGCTTCTCGCACCGCATGATAAACCGTCCGAAAAATTTTGCTCTCGTCCTCAAATTTCAGCTCAATCTTTTGCGGGTGAACATTCACGTCGATTGAAGTTTGCGGCACGTCGATAATCACTGCTGCGAACGGAAAACCGCTTTTCGGAATTAGCGACGTGTAAGCCTCGTCAATCGCCTTTGAAATTGTTCGGCTTTCGACGACGCGCCCGTTGACAATGAACGTCTGCCAACCGCGATAACTTTTGAGAATGTTCGGCTTCGTTACAAATCCCGCGAGTTTCAAATCGTCAACGTCGGCTTTGAGCGTGAACAGCGAATCGGTTAATTCGGTGCCGTAAATCGCGCTCAACGTGTCGATAAGTTTTCCGTTGCCGGGCGTGGCAAGTGCGGTGCGATTGCCGTTGACAAATCGGAACGCGATATCGGGACGGCTAATCGCAAGCTTGACAATGAAGTCGTGAATCTTGTTAGCCTCGGTCGGTGTCGCCTTAAGAAATTTCAGCCGCGCAGGTGTGTTGAAAAATAAATCCTCAACCAAAACCGTAGTGCCGATTTTGCAACCGATTTCGTGCGTGTCAGAGACTTTGCCGCCGTCAATTTTAATCAGCGTGCCGAGTTCGTCTTGAGCTTGACGCGTCTGCAACGTGAATTTCGACACGGCAGCGATTGTCGGCAGAGCTTCTCCGCGAAAACCTAACGTCGAAATGTGTTGAAGGTCGGAGGCAGTCGTGAGTTTGCTTGTTGCATGTCGACGCACGGACAAAGTTGCATCTTCGCGATTCATGCCCGTACCGTCATCAGTCACGCGAATCAGAGCTTTGCCGCCGTTTTGAATCTCAACTTCAATGCGATGTGCTCCGGCGTCGATTGAATTTTCAACGAGTTCTTTGACGCACGAGGCAGGACGTTCGACGACTTCGCCCGCCGCAATTTTGTTTATGGTGTTCGTGTCGAGCAGTTTAACATTTGCCATTCAATCACTCCTGAAAATTTAATCATGGTCAGCGGAATTTTCATCGCGCTTTTCTTTGGCAAGACGAATCAGCACACGAGTTATCCGCAACCCTTCGACTTCCTCAACGTAGAAAGTGTTGCCGTCATACGCCGCAGATTGCCCGACTTTAGGTTCGCCGCCGAGTTTGTCGTTGAGCCAGCCGCCGACCGTATCAACGTCCTCATCGTCAATCGAAATGCCGAATTCGTCTTTCAAATCCTCAAGCAACATCTTCGCATCAATCGAATAAAGATTATCGTCGCGCTTTTCGGCATCGGGACGCTCCTCGTCGAATTCGTCTTGAATCTCGCCGACAATCTCCTCGACAATATCTTCAATCGTGACCATGCCCGCAGTTCCGCCGTATTCATCAACGACAATCGCCAGTTGCGAACGATTCTTTTGCATAGTCTCAAGCAAAACGCTAACGTCCATGCTCTCCGGCACGAAGAAAACTTTTCGCGCCATTTTTTTTAAATGCGGCTTGCGTTTACCTTCGAGCAAAAATTTCGTCAAGTCTTTGATGTGCAGGAAACCGACAATGTGATCTTTGTCTTCGTCGCAAATCGGGTAGCGCGTCATTTCCTCTTCAAGAATCGTCGTCAAATTTTCCTCGTAGCTTTTGTTGAGATACAGGCAAACCATATCGGGACGCGGCACCATGATTTCGCGGACGTTGCGCTCCGTGAAGTCGAAGACGTTATCGACAAAATCAACCTCGGTGTCGTCGACTAAACCTTGCTTGCGGCTCTCTTTCATCAGCAGACGAATTTCTTCCGGGTTGTGCGCGACTTCACCTTCTCCGACTTGCGACAAGCCTAAGTGCCGTCCGACAAAGCTCGCCGTCGTATTGAGCAGCCACACGAAAGGATACATGACTTTC
>CAJOHG010000003.1:42374-54868 GCA_905234395.1 uncultured Selenomonadaceae bacterium | reverse complement strand
ATATTTTTCTATCTTTTCATATTGTTCTTGTGTGATTTTCATGACTTCATTTTATCAGCTTTATTTTCTATTTTCCATAGTGTGAACACGCTCTAGATACGAACCAACTAATCCCAGAAAATGTAATCAGCTTTAACGAGAGAAACTCCGTTTCCAATCCCGAAAAGCATTGGCTCGACTTTTTTATCGACGATTGCCTTTACGAAAGTTTTTGGACGTATCTTAAAATCGGAATCAAAGGTTTAAAAAAATTTGCGGGAATAATTTCAACCGATTACTCGATGTTGCCCGAAATGTTGCCCGGACAAAGGATTTGGAATTGCACTCGAAACAGAATCGTCGCTTATTGCCTGCAAAAACGCGGCTTTAACGTGATACCCTGGTGTTCGCAAGAAGATTTCGATTGGTGCTTTGACGGTCTGCCCGAAAAAAGTTCCATTGCAATTTCTTCGAACGGTTGTTTATCGACTCCCTACGGCAGGAAAACGCTCTTGATCGGCGTTGAGGAGTTGCAACGGCAAAAATCTCCGTTCAAAATCATTATCTGCGGACGGTCGTTAGCTGAATTGGAAAAATACGACAATATCATGTACTATCCGAGTTTTTCGCAACGAATGGACGAAAGGATTAAGAATGGGAAGTAGAGGAAGTTCAGCGGGCGGCGGCAGCGTCCCTAACGGTTGGCAAGTTGTCGATTATGTTCACGGAATCGCGGTTCTTCAACCGACTAACCCTAAGCAGAGTTTCAGCTTGCCGCGTGAATCAAATATTCCTAACGTAGCGTATCTTTTATACGACAGAAAAGGCGTTTTTAAACAGTTTAGAGTTTACGGCGACGACAAAAAACCGAAATTTGATATAGATTACCACATGAAAGACGGCGAAATGTCTTTGCACAAGCACATTTATATAAACGGCGTGCGGCAAAAGGAACATATTGAACTTACGCCCGAAGAATACGCCGAGTACTCAAAATTTCTGAACAGGTGATAATTATGACAGGCATGACTTTAGATGAACTCAAGCAAACGATGACGACTCACGACGAGATAGAATTTTCCTATCGCGGAGAGCCATATGATTTTCAAAAGGATACCGCCGAAGATTCGCGAATCAAAATTTCAATCTGGCGCGGCGGTGACAATCCCGAATGTCGCTACTCAATCGCGATTTCCGACGGCGCGCCTTTCATTAACGACTTAATCAACGCCAAAATTTTTCCCGACGGTAAATCTATCGTCGAGGGCGAATCTGATATTGACGTGGAATTTTTTACATGATGACTTTGCAAGAATTCATAAGGCAATATTATCTGCACGACAGCAGCATTGAAAAAATCGAATACGACGCCGAAAATAAAACTCTCACGCTGACGATTGAATTTTGCTTTTGGATGCAACTTTGGTACGACAAAACGACGCCTAAGAATGGTTTAATCGCCGTGACTTTCGAGGACGTTTCGCTCTTTGAATATGACGATGATATTGCCGACAGAATTTTTTCCGACATCGACAGCGAAATTCGGGAGGCTGAACTCGACGCGAACGGTAACTTGGAATTTTTCTCCGTCGAATATAATTACGACTCGGACAGCGACGACATTTATTGGCTGCTCAAGATTAAAGCCGCGAACGTAGAAGTCACCGAACTTGAAAGATACGATCTGTAAAATTCCAATATATTGGAAAACGTAAAATGAACTTTCAAAACGCCTTGCCAGGTGTTTTTTTATGTTAAAATCACTTCAGAGGTGACCATAATGAAGAAAAGTCTTTTCCAAACGCTCGCCGAAGCCAATACGGAAGAAGAGCTAAAAAATTTTTTTGCCAAACGTTTCAAGCTCAAGCTCGACACCAAAAATTTCATCGACCTCTACACCAGGCAGATTCTTTTCGAGTTCAAGCTCGATAAAAACCTTAAAAATCCTCAAACACTCGCCGAAATCGTCGCTCAAACTCTCTACTACGTCCGCAGATTGAAATTCGGCAACGATTATCGCCCGGTCAGTCAAAATATCTGCATCGTCACTAAAAATTTCGCCGCTATCTTCCCGACCGAGTCTTTCGCCGCATTTTATGACGATAAAAACGCTTACGATTGGGATTTGGCTCCGTCAAGCCCTTGCAAAAAGCTTGTAAACGCTTTATCCGTCTCCGAACTCATTATCAACGCCAAAATTTATGATTTAGCCGTTTACACAGTCGAAATCGCCTTTGTCGCCGACATTGAACGCATTTTTAACGGCAAATCCCGCAATATAAAGCAAATTACCGAGCAAAACTTCGAGCAAATCTTTATTTATTGGCAAAAATTGTTCGGAGCCGCAGTTAAAAATGGTCGCAAGCCTTCCGAATACTTCATTACCGACATTGAGCAGGGCAAATCCGAAGATTTACGCAACAGCGTCCTTTTCC
Source organism: uncultured Selenomonadaceae bacterium (assembly GCA_905234395.1). Taxonomy (GTDB): domain Bacteria; phylum Bacillota; class Negativicutes; order Selenomonadales; family Selenomonadaceae; genus Quinella. The sequence goes on along the minus strand of CAJOHG010000003.1, from coordinate 52,454 downwards.
GCATGAATAGCGGCGAGCGCGTCGAAAAAGACATTAAACCCGACGATTATAATCAATTTTGGGCGATGTACGACAAAATTAAGACTGCCGACGCCATTATTTCCATTCGCCGCAAGATGGACAGGCTTACTGAAGAAAATTTGCGCCGCCGCACCGGTGAATTTTATACGCCGCTTGCTTTTGCCGATAAAGCCTTTGAATATCTGACGCGAACCGTCGGAAATTGGTGGCTCGACGATAATTTTCGCCTTTGGGATCCGGCGGCGGGCACAGGCAATCTTGAATTTAATTTTCCGGCCGAAATTCTCAAGCGTTGTTATATTTCCACGCTGATTCAAGACGACGCCGACTATTGCAAGAGTATTTTCCGCGAGGCGACTGTTTTTCAGTACGATTTTCTCAACGACGACGAATCGAAACTGCCCGAAAAACTCCGACAAGATTTAGCTGACCCGAATATCAAGTGGATTATCTATATAAATCCGCCTTACGCCACTGCAAATAACAAACAACTCAATAATTCCGCAATAAATAAAGACGGCGTATCAAAAACTGCAATTCGCGAGCAAATGACCGCTGAAAATCTAAAGGAAGTCAGCCGCGAGTTATTTTCACAGTTTATTTATCGAATCAGCAAGGATTTTGCGAATAAAATTGCGTGGCTCGGCATATTTTCTAAGCTGACATATATAAACGCTAACAACGACAGAAAATTTCGCGATAAAATATTCCATTACAAGTTTGAACGCGGCTTTATATTCAATTCTAAGTTATTTCAAGGTTGCATAGGACAATTTCCCGTCGGATTTTTAATTTGGAACTTATCGGAGCATATTTCACTTTATGAGCAGGATATTTTGCTTGATGTTTATAATTCAGATGTTGAAAAGTATGCAGAGAAAACTTTTAAGCCTGCGCGGACTGAAAATTTCTTAAGTAAATGGATTGAACGCCCTAATTGCACAAAAAAATTCCCGCCAATGTCGGGAGCGTTAAATATTGCGGCAAAAAATAAAGACCGACGCGATAGAATTGCCGAAAATTTCTTAGCGTCGTTTATGTGCAAGGGAAATGAGTTTTCAAACCAAAATTTCACGTCGATTTTATCTGCGCCGTATGTAAGCGCGGGCGCAATGTCAATTACAGCAGAAAATTTTGAATCGGCAATGATAGTGCACATGGTGCGGCGATTGCCAAAGGCGACGTGGCTCAACGACCGCGATCAATTCATGCGCCCGACGCGAGAGTTGCCGCGAGAATTTATCGTAGACGCGGTGATATGGAGCCTGTTCGCGCCGTCGAATCAGACAGTATCGCTAAAAAATGTGGAATATGAGGGCGAAATATATCAGATAGCGAACAATTTCTATCCGTTTATGCTGTCGGAGGTAAAAAGTTGGGAATGTACGTTGCCGGCGATGCGAATGGAGATATTTCGGGCGGCAGAGGACAGATTTGCGGCGAAATGGATAAAAAAACACCGCGACGAGTTGTCGGCGGCGGCAAAATCGGTATTATCAGCGGCACGAACGATTTACAAGCGATTTTATTCAGAGTTGGAGCGATTGGACGCAGCGCGTTGGAAAATCGAGAGTTGGGACGCGGGCTGGTATCAAATCCGCATGAGTTTAGGCGTTTCGATAGATTTATCGGCATTATCAGCGAAATTGGAGCCGCAAATTTATGAATTGGGCTTTTTAAGAGACGAAGTGAGATATTTTTAGGCTTGAACAGTCACGTACAAAAAAATAAGCCGCACAAAGACGGCTGTCCAATTAATTGTCACTCATTGACTTCCAAATCGGGACGCAAATTTTTCGCGCCGCCCAAATACACGTGATAAATTTTATTCTGTGCCTTGTCTGTATCTGCCAAAATCAGCACACGAATGCAAAGCGGCAACGAATTTTCTACAGCAGGCTCTCGCGTGTCGAAGAGAGGCACCAATCGGAAAGCGGGACGTTGTCGCAGAGCCGTGCTCGGAAATGCGGCGGTTAAATCTTCCGTCGTCGAAAAGATTATCGCGCCGATATTTTCTGTATGCAATTCGTTCAGCGACAAAATTTTCGTGACGAGTTGTTGTGCCGCCAAACCGATTTTTTCCTTTGAATTTTCGTCGACCGTAATTGCGCCACGAAATCCGCGCATTGCCATCGAGACTGCCTCCTTTATATTAATCCTTGTTCACGTCTTCAATCGACGTTTCAATCTCTTCCATATTGTACGCCTCGATGATGTCGCCCTCTTTGAAGTCGCGGAAATCGACAATGGAAATGCCGCATTCATAGCCCGCCGCAACTTCTTTGACCTCGTCTTTAAAGCGACGCAGTGAATCAATCGCGCCGTCGTGAATCTCCACGTTGTCGCGCAGAATCCGAATATTGCTGTTGTTGAAAATTTTTCCTTCCAAAACGTAAGAACCTGCCACAAGAGCTTTGCTGAACTTCATGACCTTGCGAATCTCGACGCGTCCTTGAATGACTTCCTTAAACTTCGGAGCAAGCAAACCGCTCATTGCGTCCTCAACGTCGTGAATGGCATCGTAAATCACGCGATAAGTTCTGATGTCGATATTTTCAGTAGCGGCGGCTTTACGGGCATTGTTATCGGGTCGAACATTGAATCCGAGAATCAGCGCGTTCGATGAGCTTGCAAGCATAACGTCCGATTCGTTGACTGCACCAACGCCCGAATGCACGACGTTAACGCGGACTTCATCATTTTTATTGAGAGCGAGCAACGACGACTTCAAAGCCTCAACCGAGCCTTGAACGTCCGCCTTGATGACGATGTTTAAATCTTTCAACGAGCCGGCTTGAATTTGATTGAACAGATCGTCGAGAGAAACTTTCTTCGACTTGATGAGCTCCGTGCGCCGACGTTCGATACGATGTTCGGCGATTGATTTGGCAAGTCTCTCGTCGAGTGCGGCAAGAATATCGCCCGCCTCCGGCACGTCGTTTAAGCCGAGAACTTCAACGGGAACACTGGGCCCGGCTTTCTTAAGGTTGTCGCCGCGTTCGTTCATCATTGCGCGAACTTTGCCGTAAGTCGTGCCCGCAACAATGTAGTCGCCGATTCGCAGCGTGCCGTTCTGCACAAGGACAGTTGCAACCGGACCGCGACCTCTGTCGAGTTGAGCCTCAATGATGACGCCGCGAGCCGCGCGATTTGGATTGGCTTTGAACTCTTGAATGTCCGCCTCAAGCAAAATCATTTCGAGCAATTCGTTAATGTTGAGATTTTTCTTGGCGGAAACTTCAACCATTGTCGTATCGCCGCCGTATTCGCCGGTAACGAGTCCATGCTCCATGAGTTCTTGTTTGACACGCATCGGATTTGCGCCGGGCTTGTCGATTTTGTTAATGGCAACGATAATCGGGACGTTCGCTGCTTTCGCGTGGTTAATCGCCTCAATCGTCTGCGGCATAACACCGTCATCGGCAGCGACGACGAGAATTGCAATGTCTGTGCACTGTGCGCCGCGAGCACGCATCGCCGTAAAAGCCTCGTGTCCCGGCGTATCGAGGAAGACAATTTTCCTGTCGTTGCAAATGACTTGATACGCGCCGATATGTTGAGTAATGCCGCCTGCTTCAGTCGCAGTGATTGACGATTTGCGGATAACGTCGAGCAGTGACGTTTTGCCGTGGTCGACGTGACCCATGACGGTTACAACGGGCGGGCGAATCTTTAACGTGGCGGGATCGTCAACGATTTCGGGAATGAGCGTCGGATCGACTTCGGGCGGCAATTCTTCAGCGGTAACGCCGAATTCGGCGGCAACAAGCGCGGCGGTGTCGAAGTCAATTTCCTGATTAATCGTGGCGACGACTCCCATAAGCAACAACTTCTTGATAATTTCTACGGCGGTGCAACTCATTTTGCTGGCTAGATCTTTGACGGCGATACTTTCTCCGACTTTGATGTGCGTGGGACGTGCGATTTCGGCTTTGTGAACGGGTTGCGGTGCAGGACGTTTTTTGCGAGCTGAACGCGGCGAGCGAGTCTTGTCGCCCGATTGAGCCGCTTGAGTTTTAGCCGCTTCCTTAGCGTTTGCAGGTCCGCGTTGATTGCGTCCGCGTTGACGAGTATTTTTGCCGTTGCCGTCTTCACGTTGACGTTCGCCGCGATTTTTCGATTGACGGTCACCGCGCTCTTGACGTGTGTCTTGCTTATCGGAACGGTCGGAACGTTCAGTGCGAGTTTCTTGCCCGCGAGCCTCTTGTCGACGATTATCACGCCCGCGAGTTTCCGAACGTTCTTGACGGTCTGCACGATCTTGACGCTCCGCACGAGTCTCTTGTTGTTTAGGTTGTTGTTGAGCCTGAACTTTGGCTTGCGGTTGAGTTTGCGGCTTCTGCTGTTTAGGTTGCTGTTGAGCTTGAGCTTTGGCTTGCGGCTGACTTTGCGGCTTTTGCTGTTTAGGTTGCTGTTGAGTTTGAGCTTTGGCTTGCGGCTGACTTTGCGGCTTCTGCTGTTTAGGTTGCTGTTGAGTTTGAGCTTTGACTTGCGGCTGACCTTGCGGCTTCTGCTGTTTAGGTTGCTGTTGAGCTTGAGCTTTGGCTTGCGGCTGATTTTGCGGCTTTTGCTGTTTAGGTTGCTGTTGAGCTTGAGCTTTGGCTTGCGGCTGACTTTGCGGCTTCTGCTGTTTAGGTTGCTGTTGAGCTTTGACCTGCGGTTGCGGTTGCGCGGGTGCAGGTTCGGGTTTAGGTTTATTGCGCCGTCCGAATGTCGCCTTAACCATTTCATAAGCGTCCGCCTCAACGCCGCTGAAACGATTCTTGACTTTGACCTTGCGCTTGTTCAGAAAGTCGATAATGACCTGCACATCTTGATTGAATTCGTTCGCCATGTCATAGATTCTATACTTAATCGGTTTTGACATAGATCCACCCCCGTTAGAAATTTTGTTCACATAAGGACTGTCTCCTTTACTTTGTCATAAAGCGCGTCGGGAACTGTGACCTTGAAGATTTTTTCGAGACTGCGACGTTTCTTGAGCAATGCCACGCATTCGGATGATTTGCAGACGTAAACTCCGCGACCGAAAATTTTTTTTGGCTCGTCGAGCATAACGACGTACTCGGACTTCGGCGCGGTTATTATGCTTGAATTATCGTGACCTTCGAGCGCGTCCACTGGATGCAACGTCACGTTGCCGGCTGAATCGGTCTTGACGAAACGCATCAGCTCCGATTTGTGACGAACTTGTCGGCACGCGGCGCATCGACGCATTTCAATCCGTTTAATCGCCAAACCTTTGAAGGTCTTGCCTTTGGACAACGCGTTCACCTCCGAATCGCAACGATGTTTAAGCCGGCTTCCTGCCTTTTTTCTGACGCGGCTTGAAAACTGCCATTGCCTCCGAAATGTCGACTTCGTGCATGTTGTCGGGCAAAGAATCGCCTTTTGCTTGACGCATGCTTTTTATATCAATCTTCCAACCCGTGATCTTGGCGGCAAGTCTCGCGTTTTGACCTTCTTTGCCAATCGCCAAACTAAGCTGATTATCGGGCACAATCACACGGCAATTTTTATCGTCGTCGGCAACCGCAACGCTGACGATTTTTGACGGGCTGAGCGAATTGGCAATGAAAACGCCGGGCTTCGGGCTCCACTCGATGATGTCAAGTTTTTCCTCGCCGAGTTCGTCAAGCACGGGTTGAATTCTCACGCCGCGTTGACCGAGACACGAGCCGACCGCCTCAATGTTGGGATCTTTGGAATAAACGGCAATTTTCGCACGAGCACCCGCCTCACGAGCAACGCTTTTGATTTCGATGATGCCTTCTTGAATTTCGGGAACTTCCAATTCAACGAGCCGACGCAAAAAATTCGGGTGCGTGCGTGAAAGATAAACTTGCGGTCCTTTGCCGCCTTTTTTGACTTCGATGATGTACGCGCGGACATAATCGCCAATCTTGAAGTTGTCGTTAACGGTCATTTCGCTGGGCACGAGAATCGCTTCCGTTTTGCCGACTTCAACGATTAAATTTTCGTCCTCGATGCGAATCACTTTGCCGCGAACTAAATCGCTGTCGCGGTTGGTGAATTCGTCGTAAATTACAACACGTTCAGCCTCGCGCAATTTCTGCACGACGATTTGTTTGGCTGCCTGCGCGGCGATGCGACCGAAATTTTTAGGCGTAACTTCAATCTCAACAACGTCGTCAATATCGCAACCGGGACTGACTTTTTCGGCGTCTTCCAACGAAATTTCAATGACGGGATCGGTGACGACTTCGACGACACTTTTTAGCGCGTAAACGTGAAAAGTTCCGTCCTCGCGGTCAATAGAAATTTCGACTTCGGCGTCTGTCTGATTGAAATTTTTTTTGTATGCGACCTTGAGCGCGGATTCTACTGCCTCGAACATGACTTCGGGCGCAATTTCCTTTTCGGCGCACAAATCCTTCAGCGCACCGATTAAGCTTAATTCTTCCTTCTTCCTTCTGGCTGCCAACTAAATTCTTCCTCTCTAAAAATCTATGTGCAATCTGACTTGCGCGACTTTATCACGCGGCAACGGCGACAAATCTTTGATGTGCAAAAAATTTTCATCACGACCGACAAGTTCGCCGACGAAAATTTTTTTGCCGTCAATCGGAGCGTAAAGTGTCACGTCAACGACTTTGCCCGCCTCGCGAAGAAAATCTTTGTCCTTTTTCAAAATGCGGTCAATGCCCGGCGAAGAGACTTCCAAAATATACGCGCCGCTGATTATGTCCAACTCGTCGAGTCGCTCGCTCAACTGTTCGCTAAGATTTTGGCAGTCGTCCAAATCGATGCCGCCTGTCTTGTCGACGAACACTCGCAAATACCAATCGCGCTCCTTGACATATTCCACGTCAACGAGTTCAAAATTCGTGCCAGACAAAATTTCCGCCATCAAACTTTCTACCTGCGTTTCAACTTTGCTCAATTTCTCACCCCCAAAATTTCCCCTACAACGTGAAAGAGTGGACGCAAGCCCACTCTTTCAACTAAGCTGTGTACGTTTTAAAACCGTTCCTCGTTCGCGCGAAGAGTCCAGAAATTTTGCAACCGATAACCTCCGAATTTTTCCTAAGCCAAATGCAAGTCGTATGACTTCGCGGCATATTCTAAACAAAATTCAAAGCGTTTGCAAGTTTTTTCTTCGCATTGGAACGTTCAGCAAAATTTTTTTGTCGACTTTGCCCGAATCGGTTAAAGGCAGTGACTTCACGAAGAGAATTTCTCGCGGCAATTCGGCAGGCGTCAACGTTCGGCGAATGATTTTTCTGTCAACGTTGCCGACGATGTAAGCGATAAAATTTTCTCCGCGCGTCGAATCGGGAACTTTCACGACAGCCGCAGACTTCACGCCGTCAATCGTCAACAACTTGCTTTCGACAGTCAACGCAGAAACTTTCACGCCGCCGCGATTGATAAAGTCTTCGCCGCGACCGTTGAAAATCAAATCGCCGTCAACAATGCGTCCCGCGTCGCCGACCGTGTAAGGAATTTTTATGCCGTTGACGTGAAAAGGAGTGTCGACGTAAATCAGCTCGTCGCGAATGAAAATTTTCACGCCGTCGAACGGTTTGCCGAGGTTGTGGACTTCAGACGCGTTGTTGACGGAAATTTTTTTGTACGTGATGAAACTCAGTTCGCTTGCTCCGTAGTAGAGGAAAATTTCGGCGGCAGGAAATTTTTTCATCAACGCGCGGCTTTGAGATTCCGTCAAGACTTGCGAGCCGGTGAAGATTGAGCGAATGTTTTCAAGCGGCGCACCCGTCGCGAGCAGATTTAATTTCGTCGGCACAAGGTAAATATTCGTCGCACCTTTGACGAGTTCAAGCCACCGTCGCGGAGAAAATTTGTCAGTCGTGACGATTGAGCCGCCGGCGTGCATGACTGCAAGCAACGTGTTCAAATTGCCCGTGAAATTCAAATCGCCGTGCATGAAAACTTTTGAAGTCTCGTCGACGCGGAAAATTTTGTTTTGCGTCGGAAAGAAATCGTTCCAGCTCTCGAAGGTGCGATAAAAAATTTTCGGCGCGGAAGTTGAGCCGCTCGTTGCAACTTCAAAAACGTTTGACGGATTATTTTTCATCGCGACAAAAAATTTCACGGCTTGCGATAAAAATTTCCCGCCGTCAACAGAAACGTCGACTGCACGCAAAAATTCGCGGTAAGTGAATGTCAGCTCGTCAATCTGCAGAAAAATTTTGTCGCCGAAAATTTCACTCCGCACCTTGAGCAAATCGTAAAAGTTCATGCCGACGACGTTTTAAAAATTCAAACTCATCAGCACTTCGCCGGTGTCGAGGTCGAAAATTTTAATGCCCGCGTCGTCAATGACCGCAACGCTCGTGCGTTTATCAGGGCGATTAGTCAGATACGGCGAGACAGTTCCGGGATTTAGGAAAATCGTTTCGCCGCGCTTTTCAAGAATCGTCGTGTGAATGTGTCCCGTGATGAAAATGTCCGCGTGCAAGTGAGCAGCCGTCTCATCTTTATCGGCATTGGTCGGAATAAGATGCCCGTGATTGACGACGATGCGTTTGCCGCCCGCGAAGGCATAAGCATACGGAGCTTGAATCGGCACCTTTAGAACGAGTTGATCGACTTCCGAATCGCCGTTACCGCGCGCAATCACGAACGGAATTTTCGACGCGTTAATCATGTTCGCCAACGCTTTGGGATTGTAATCGTCGCCCTTGTAGTTGGGATTGTTCGGGCCGTGATAGAGAACGTCGCCTGCGTGAAGAATCAAATCGGCGTCGGAAAAAAATTTTTCAATCGCCAAAGCAACGCGGTCAACGTAGCCGTGCGTGTCGCTGATAATTCCAATCTTCATGATAAAAACCTCCTAGAAAATTTCAAGCCATTTTGGGATTGTCAGTCCGGCAAGCCAAGTAGTCCAGTGAGACATCGAAAAAATCAGCGAGTTTAATCAACGTTTCAAACTTCGGTTTAGCAGTGCCGTACTCGAACTTTTGAACAGTTGCAGTGTTGATACCAATCGCCTCGGCAATACGCTTTTGAGTAACCTGTCGTTCTAATCGGAGGCTTTTCAATCGTTGATTCAGTGCCATAAGAACTCCTCCTAAATTACCTTGACACAGCATATTGTACCGTTATACAATGCGCGAAACGCAACATGTTATGCTGTTTAAATCTAATTCCCGTTATACGCTCGCCGCATGAGTGACACGCAGAGAATCAAGCACGCCGAATAATAAATTTCTTCCTGCCGAGTTAAGCGAATCAAATCCCTTGAGTATATCTATCTGTTCATCTGAAAGAAGAGGAGTTTTTGGCACTTCGCGACCGACCAGACAATCCAGCGAAACGTTGTAAAAATCGGCAAGTGCTATGAGCTTTTGATAGACAGGTTCACGTTCGCCATATTCGTAACGTTGATAGCCGAGCGGCGACATGCCAATTCCTTCCCAGACTTGCCTTTGAGTAAATCCTCTTGCTTTACGAAGTTCAACCAACCGTTCTGCAACACTCATAGATAACACTCCTATCCGGAAAACGGTACTGCTTGACAGTGTCCAAACGATAATATAATATACACGAGACAACTATTAAACGGTTATAAAACAAATCTCCCGTTATACGATCGCCGCATGAGTGACACGCAGAGAATCAAGCACGCCGAATAATAAATTTCTTCCTGTCGAGTTAAGCGAATCAAATCCCTTGAGTATATCTATCTGTTCATCTGAAAGAGAAGGAACTTTTGGCATTTTGCGACCGAGCAAATAATCTGCCGACACGTCGAAATAATCAGCTATAGTTTTTAACTCATCATCACGAACAGGACGGGTGCCATTTTCAATTCGATTTAGGACACTTCTGTTCATGTTCAAATTTGCCGCAAGTTCCTTTTGACTTAAGCCTTGACGTTCCCGCAATCTTATGATGTTACCGGCGACACTCATCCCTAGCACCTTCTCTAAAATTTTCATAGATATTATATCACTTTTCATTTTGGAAATAAAATGTCAGTGCTGAAATTAAATAAGGATTCATTTATATTTCTGATTTAGCACAGCGGGCTATGTCAGTTATGAAACAATAGGCAAGTAGCAACAGCAAGAT
>CAJOHG010000003.1:0-42320 GCA_905234395.1 uncultured Selenomonadaceae bacterium | reverse complement strand
AGCGCCCGAGAGGTCGTTAAGTATTTCGACGTCAGAGAGCGGGAAGAAAATGCCGGTGTGCAAAGCTTTAAAAAAAGCCTCCTTGGCGGCAAAACGAGCAGGAGGCGTTCCTGTAATTTGAAAAAAAGCTTAAAGCTTAAAGCTTAAAGCTTAAAGCTTAAAGATTGAAAAACCCTTTCTGATAAATCCCCTTTCAGGTTGATTCGTCAACCTGTCCTTTTGACAGCAGCTTTTATCCATAGAACCCTCCTCAATTCCCTCTTTTGAGGGCTTTATGCGGGCATAGTTTAATCGGCAAAACTGCGGTCTCCAAAACCGCCATTGGAAGTTCAATTCTTCCTGCTCGTGCTTTATGTGGGCAAAAGCTTCAAGCTTAAAGCTTAAAGCTTAAAGCTTAAAGCTTAAAGCTTGAAAATTAACCCGCGCAGATTGAAAATTAAATAAGGAGGTGTAAGGTGATGGGACTGATAGACTTGTTCAAAGAGTTTCACTCGCAAGCGACAGTCAAAGCATATCCCGCAAGTGCGCGCGTTCTGTACGACACCTTGTTGTACGAATTCAATGCGGCATATTGGCAGGAAGAGCTTGTCTTTTCCGAACGCGAATTGAGCAGATTGACCGGTCTTGCCAATGCAACCCTTCACCGAGCCGTCAAGTATTTGGCGGATCGCGGTCACATCAAAACGTGGCACGCAAAGAAAGGCACGATTATCAAATTGTGCGGAGCGCAAGTGAAGCAGAAGCAGAGCGACAACGGAGCACTTGCGGCGGTTTCCCATACACACACGCGCAAAGACGCAAAAGACGTAAAGACAGAGCAAAAAAACCAAGGCGCGCGCGAGCTTGAGGAAATCGTCGGAGAGTGGCAACGCTCGGTTTGCTTTGCGCCCTTGGACGACACTTTAACAGCCGAACTCGACCTTTTGAGAGAAAGGCACGGAGCAAAGGCAATACGCGCCGCCATGGACAAAGCCCGGCATCTCAATCGCAACGGAGTGAGTTTCGCCTATTTTCGTTCGACGCTGGAAGACAAGAAAGGACGTGAGGTAAATGTCGACCTCGAAAGAGACTATGAGCGGGTTCCAATGGAATCTGTTCCCTGGGCTTGAAGAATTGGTAAAGAAACATCGTGCCGAATGTGACCGGAAACGACCGCTTTTAATGAAGAAATACGGCTTTGACGAACTGGAAAACACCGAAATAAACGACATTGAACGAGCGGAAAAGGAAATGACTTTGTGTCAAGGCTGCGACGGCGAATGTTGCCACAAGGTGAGCAATCCGTATCTGATACCCGTGATTGACAATTTGAACGGTCGCTATCATCGGTGCTACATGCAATGCAAAGTCCATTTTCGCGCACGAGTGAAAAACGTCTTCCGCAAGGCGAACATTCCGCTCAAATATGCCGACAAGACTTTTGACGACTACGAGGTCACGGCTGACAATGAATCGGCGGTGAAAGGCGCAAAGTGGCTGATTGAAAACAAACCGCTCAAAGGATTGTATCTTTACGGCGGACCCGGCACAGGCAAGACTTATCTGTCCGCGCTGATTGCCAAGGAATTCATCAATGCGGAGAAAAGAGTTGTCTTCGGCGACGTGCCGACGTTGCTGGGCGATTTGAAGGCGACGTTTGACAAAGGCGGCACCAATGAATTGCTGGAGCGATATTGCAAATGTGCCCTGCTCATTCTCGACGACCTCGGTGCCGGTTACATCACGGAATGGAATGTCGGCGTCGTTTATCAGATAATCAACAGCCGCTACAGCGAAAACAGATTGACTGTTGTCACTTCCAATTACGATCTGCGCGGACTGGAAGCAATACTTTCGCGCAAAGATGCAATGGCAGGCAAAAGAATCGCGAGCCGCCTGCAAGAGATGACGTATCAATGTTTCCTCGGAAAGGACGACCGCAGATGTCGTTGACAAAACGCTATGAAGTGTCCGTCGCCGCCGCGCAGGAGATGTATCGTGCAGTGTTTTATGCCGATATGGAAGCGTCGATAGCGGCAGAATTCGACGAGACGCCTTTGTCAAAAGACTTGGACTGCATGAAACAAAAAATCAAAAAGGCACTCGAGCAAATAACGGGCGGCTTGGCGGCAATGAAATTGACGGAGGAAAAAATCATGAACTGTGAAATGTGCGGCAAGGTGATGGAACATCCGCGTTGGCAACAGAAATATTGCGGTGCGAAATGTCGTAAAAAAGCTCAATGGCGGCGGTGTAAAAATGGACGTAACGCTAATCAAAAATGCGATTAAACGGCTTCGCAACCTTGAACGCTACAACAAGCTCAAACTTACGGACGAGACGCTAAGGGAGTTGGATCGGTGGATTCGGCGAATGATTTATTCGGAGGAATTGACCGAATCGGAACGTCAACACCTGCAAGATTTTTACATCGCGACGTTGAGGAGAAAGACATGCGAAGAATTCTTCAATGCCCATGTTGCGGGCAAACCTTTGAAACTTACATTAAGCAACAGAAATATTGCTCCGAGCATTGCCAAAATCGCGACTACTACTTGAAAAATCGCAAGGAACTTCTCGAACGCAGGAAGCTTTATCGCATAACGGGCAAATGGTCGCCCAAAATTCTTCAATGCCCATGTTGCGGGCAAACCTTTGAAACTTACATTAAGCAACAGAAATATTGCTCCGAGCATTGCCGAAATCGCGACTACTACTTGAAAAATCGCAAGGAATATCTCGAACGCATGAAGATTTATCGCATAACGGGCAAATGGCCGCCCAAAAAAAAAAGGTGATTTGAATGCTTACACAACTTACACAAGAATTCGGCAAGAGACTGAGGTATTGGCGCAACAAACGCGGCTTGTCGCAAGACGAATTGGAAATTGCAAGCGGCGTGACCCAACAGACAATTAGCAGATGTGAGCTCGGCACAAGGCGCACGTCACTCAGAACAGCCGAACGTTTGCTTGACGCGCTCAACGTTTCAATCAGTGATTTTTTTGAGGAGGAGATTAACAATGGCTAACAATCTGCCGGCACTGCTGCAAAGCGACGTAATCAAGAATCGATTCGCCGAGATATTGGGCAAGAACGCGGCGGGCTTCACGAGTGCATTGCTCAATATTTATAACGGGAACAATCAGCTGCAACAGTGCGACGCGCGGTCAATATTGGGAGCGGCAGGTTTGGCGGCAACGTTGAATCTGTCAATCACGCCGAGCTTAGGGCAAGCTTACGTCGTACCTTTCAGAGGCAAGGCGACATTTCAAATCGGCGTTCGCGGCTTGATTCAACTGGCACATCGCACGGGCAAATACGTTGCACTGCACGCGGGCAAAGTCTGTGAAGGCGAACTTCGCGGCTTTAATCCCGTCACGGGCGAACCTGTCATCGGCGAAAAAATTTCGGACAACGTCGTCGGTTACATCGCTTACATGAAACTCATCAACGGCTTTGAAAAAACGTTGTACATGAGCAAATCGGAGATTGAAGCTCACGCGGAAAAATATTCGCAGTCTTATTCATACGACAAGCGGAGCAATAAGCAATCCAGTCCGTGGAGCACGAACTTTGACGCAATGGCACAAAAAACCGTGCTGAAAAAACTTTTAAACACGTGGGGAATATTGTCGGCAGAAATGACAAGTGCGATTCAAGGCGACCAGTCCGTTGTCGACAGGAACACCTTCACCTACGTCGACAATCGCGGCGACAGTCAGATGCGCGAGGCACTTCAAGTTTTCGACCAAGACGTTCCCTTTGACGAGACGACGGGCGAGATCCTTCAAACGAAGGAGGCAACCAATCATGAGGCAGATTAAATTCAGAGGACGCGACATCAAGACGGGCAAATACGTATACGGCGACTGTCTTAAGGGCATGGGCACTGCGACGCCCTTCATCCGCTCGTGGCAAGATTTAAAATATGTGAGCGTGGAGACGGAATCGGTTGCTCTACTTATCGGCGTTGACAAAAACGGCAAGGAAGTTTACGAAGGCGATAAAGTGATACGCATTGAGGACAAGGACGACCCGGACTTTGACGGCGCGAAAACTTTTCCGATGTATGCGTCGCTTGAAGACTACGGTGCCATTCGCGACGAAGAAATTGTTTTGGCGGAGGCTTGAAATGAAACACACAATCAGAATCAACGGGCAAATTCAAACGCTTGACTGCGAACTCGGCAGCGGCATTCTCGACAAAAACGGTCGTGAAATTTTTGAGGGCGACAAAGTGCGCTACGACGACGGCGACGTTGACACCATTATTTTTGGTGACGGGCAGTTTTATCTTAATGAACACGATGACCTTGCTGCCGATTGGAACGGCGAATTTGAAGTCGTCGATTAAAATCAGCGCGCCCATTGAGCCTGTACCTTTCAAGCGTACCGATTCAAACATCAGACGTCGTTTCAATCCGAAACGTTACAGCGAATTCAAAGAGACGTTGGGCTTTTACGCCAAGCAAGCGATGAAAGGGCAGGCTCCTTTTGGCGGCGCGATTAAAATCAACATCGAAGTGAGCAAGAAAATTATTCCGACCGCGCTCAAATATGGCGATTGGGATAATCACGCCAAAGCCATCAGCGACGCTCTCAACGGCATTTGCTACCAAGACGACAAACAGATCGTCGAAGGGCACATCAAACTTTGCAAGGGCGAGCCGCTGATTGAAATCGAACTGGAGGAAATACAATGAAATTCATCAAGACGCTTGAAGGATATATACGCCAAGACAAAATCACGGCACTTCGCATAGGTTATAGCGACAGCAAACTCTGTGCGTTTGCTTACGTCAACGACATGAACGTTCGCCTTGCCATTTTCAACACTCGCGAAGAAGCTCAAGCTTATCTGGACAAACTCGTTGCCGAATTGAACGAGGAAAAAACATGTGGCGAATGACAGAATACGGCGCGAGCAACGGCATTGACCAGGCGATTGTCATCCGCGTTGAACTCGTTGAAAAATTCGACGTGTTCTGGTTGCGCAAAGTTGACGACCGCTCCGAGGAGACGCCGCTCAAATGGTATCTGTCCAAATCGGAAGCCAAAGATTTTGTCCGACGCTTGGTCAAGTGCTTAAACGAAAGTTCAATGAAAAACAAACAGGTTATTTGACAATGACAGGCAAAGGAGATCGGGCAGTGACAGTCGACGAATTAAACGGAGTATGGACATTGTGCCGGGAATATACGCGGGAGCAAAGACGGCTGGCGTCTTTGCGTGCAATGTCGGCACAGTTGACGGCGCATTGGGACGGGATGCCACATGCCAAATCCTTGACCGGGAAAGTAGAACAAGTGGCGACTTTGATATTGGAGAGCGAAGAGCGGTTACAAAAACTGGAGGCGGAAAAAATCAATCGCAAACTTGAATTGATGGACACTCTGCGCGGACTGAATTTGCCGGAACAAGAAGAACGCGTGCTGATATGCCGCTACGTCACATGCATGAGCTACAAAGAGATAGCGCGGCAAACGGGCTACACGCGCGGCTGGGTGAGCACGTTGCATAAATTGGGACTGCGGGAATTAAAAAACACCGGTAAACTTGACTAAACGCTCTCGGTCGAGTATAATCAAACTGGTAATTTTGTGTAAGCGAAAACAGAATCGTCAAAGGAAAGGGCTCGTTCGACGGGCTCTTTTCCTTTTGGAGAAACAGATGATTTACAATGAAGACTGTCTTGAAGGAATGAAAACACTCGCCGACAATTCGATTGATTTAATCGCGACAGATCCGCCGTATTGTGTCGGAGCAAGTTCAAACGGAGTGAAGTCGTCGTTTGCCGATTTCAATTTGATGCGCCCGTTCTTTGAGCAGAAATTTTATCGGCTACGAGATAGACGAGCGATATTACGACATTGCACAGAGACGAATCGACGAAGCGATTGCTCAACGTCAACAGTCGCTGTTTAAGTAGGTTCTGGGAACAAGGGCACTTGCCGCGCGGGCAAGCGGACGCCCGGCGTATTTTTAGCTGAAAGATTTTTAAACGACTTAAAGTGAAAAGTTTTGTGGCGGACGGTAATTAAAAGGAGAAACGACTTGAGACTAAGCGGAGATATTAAGGAGACGACGGTCAGCCAAACGCAACTGGGCAGAGCCTTGAGCCTGTCGACGCCGCGAATCAATCAGCTAATCGACGAGGGAATAGTCGTTCGGGATGAAGAATCGCGGTCGGGACAAGTGATGTTGTTTGAGAGCTTGCGCAATTATTTTCTGTCGAAGAATGTTACGGGCGAAGGCGTGAATTTTTGGAAGGAACGCGGACTTCATGAAAAGGCGAAACGAGAACTGGCGGAGCTGAAACTGTCCAAAAGTCGCGGCGAAGTCTATGAGGCGTCGGTTGTCGAAGGCGTCTTGAGCGAACTGTTGACGAATTTCCGCAGCAAGTTGACGGGCTTGCCGAGCAAATATGCACCGCAACTTGAAGGGAAAAGCCGTGCGGAGATTTATCGGACGTTGACTTCAGCAATCGAAGAGGAATTGACGGAACTGAGCGGCGGAATAAAGGCGGTGACATTTGATGAAAACTGCGCGGACATTGAAGAAGATACTGCTTGAAAATCTTCGCCCGGTGCCCAAGGTCAGCGTGAGTTGTTGGGCTGATGCATATCGGATGTTGCCTTCGGACAGTGCAGAGCCCGGCAAATGGAAAACATCACGCGTGCCGTATATGCAACCGGTGATGGACGCGTTCACGGAGCCGAACATTAAACGCATCGTCGTCAAATCAGCCGCGCAGGTCGGGAAAGCAATTTCAATCGATACACCGATAGCAACGGTTGACGGTTTTAAGTTGATGCGGGACATTGAAGTCGGCGACAAAGTTTTTGACGAGAACGGCGAAGTGTGCAACGTGCTCGGAGTAAGTCCGATAAGATATGACCGCGATTGTTACGAGATAACTTTTTCTGACGGCGCAAAGATTGTGGCGGACGCGGAGCATAATTGGATGGCAGACGGCAAGTTGCTGACGACGACGCAGTTGCGCATAGGAATGAAATTGCCCGAAGTCAAACCGCTCAAATTGCCCGAAAAAAATTTACCGCGCTTGAAGCCGCGCAGTGACAAAAGATTAATCTTCAACATGAACAAGCCGCGAAAAAAGTTTCCGCCGTTACTCAATGAATATTTGTTCGGTTCGCAGGAGCAACGGCAAGAGGCGTTGGGCATATGCATTGATTTGGCTGTCGAAGGTTGGCAAGTGGAATATCTTTTCGCGTCGACAATGAATCTTACTCGGGAAGTGTCGAAGGTTGAAAAAGTGGCGAGCGTGCCGGTTAAATGCATCGCCGTTGACAGCCCGAATCATTTGTTTTTGGCAGGACGAGAATTAATTGTAACAAAAAATTCGGAAGTCCTTTTGAACATAGTCGGGCGATATGTAATGCTTGATCCGTGCACAATCTTGATTGTTCAGCCCACGTTGGAGACAGCTATGGATTTTTCCAAAGCCCGTCTGTCGAAAATGATTCAAGATACAAAAGTATTGACGCCGCTGTTTGGAGAATATAAGACGCGCGACGCGAATCAAACAATCTTGAGTAAATTTTTCAAGGGCGGCAGAGTGGTGTTGATTGGCGCAAATTCGCCTGCAGGTTTGGCATCAAAGCCGATTAAAATTCTCCTGTGTGATGAGGTTGATCGCTATCCACATTCAGCAAACGGCAATGAAGGTGACCCGGTAGAATTGGCGGCACGTCGCACAAGCACTTATTGGGACAGTCGCATAGCCCTTTTCAGCACGCCGACGGCAGAAGGTGCCAGTCGCATTGACGTTGAATATCTTTTGGGCACGCAGGAACAATGGACGCATCGTTGTCCGAACTGCCTGGAGTTTTCGCCGCTTGATTATCGGCAAATGCAGGTTGATTATCAACAGCGCAAGGACGAGGAGGGCAACAAAGTTATCGTCGTTGAGGATGTCAAATGGCGGTGTCCTCAATGCGGCTTTGAATTCGACGAGCTGACAATGAAGTCGTCCGCGCAGAAATATGTTGCTCAAAATCCCGACGCGCTGAAAAACGGCATACGGTCTTTTTATGTCAACGGATTCAGCAGTCCGTGGCTTGAATGGAAAAATATCATGCGAGAATGGCTGGAGGCTCGCGGCGATGCGAATCGTGAGGCAGTCGTTTACAATACGCGCTTCGGACTTTCGTATAAGCAAGCCGGTTATTATGATGATGAAAATATTTTCCTTGAACGACGCGAAGATTATCCCGCGGAGTTGCCCGACGGAGTGTCGCTTTTGACGGCGGCGGTTGATGTGCAAGCGAATCGGTTGGAATATGAAATTGTCGGTTGGAGAGACGGCTTTGAACGATTTGGAATACTGCGCGGACTTGTCAGAGGAGAACCGACTCAACCTGCCACGTGGCGTGAATTGGACAGCGTGTTGGACAGGACGTTTCACTTTTCAAACGGCATCGGCATGACGGTTGCGCGAACGTTCATTGACAGCGGCTATTCAACGACTGCGGTTTATGCTTATTGCCGCGCGAATATGGCTAAAGGACGTTTTCCGATTAAAGGCAAATCCGGCATGGGATTAAGTTTGCTGCATAAATATAGTCATCCGCAAAATTCAAACGTTATACTCACGATCTTGGGAGTTGATGACGGGAAACAAGAAGTCATGAACAATTTGGGCATCACGGAAGTCGGAGCGGGATTTATGCATTTCCCTCGCGACGATGAATTTTTGGGCAAGCGCGGCTATGACGTTAATTATTTCAAAGAGCTCATCAGCGAACACAAAGTCATCAAAAAATCGGCAGGGATTGTTTATGAGACATTCGAGAAGATTAACGATAAAGAGCGAAATGAGAGTTTGGACTTGGCATGTTATTCATTGGCGGCGGCAAAAAGTTGTATTGGCAATGTTGAGCCGCAAACTTTTTGGCAAAGTCGCCGCGAACTTTTAAGAGATGATTTGCCGACCGTTAAACAAAATAAGCCGACTAAAAAATCCGTCCGCTGGAAAGAAGTTGATATTTGGTGACGCGATTAGAATTTTTGAAAGACCGCTTGCAAAAATATTACGAGGCTGAACGAAAGATTTTGGACGCGGAAGAATACCAGTTGGATTCGCGCCGATTGAGACGAGCCGATTTGAATTCTGTCCGCGCCGCGATTAATGATTTAGAAAACGAGATTGAATTGTTGGAGAGCGGAGCAGGTCGTGTTCGCCGCGCAGTTTTTATCGATTAGTTCTCGTGAACGATGTTTAGTATGGTTGTTTGATTGACGCCATATTTTTTAGCGAGACCGCAGTTATGATTGACTTCGTGTTTATTGAGCGGATTTGGAATAAAAGCTTTGGCCACGAGCCGGTGAACGGAGCACTGCTTTTGCTTGCCGTCAATCCACAGACCGACGTGCAAATAACCGCGAGGGTTGGTGCACGTCGATAAAATATGCGGCTGTCCGACTTGAACGAGCGAACGCGACCTAAGTTTGAGACTTGATAATCGGGATAAATCTCTTTCCAAATTTCCATTACAATCACTCCTTGCTAAAAGTTGCGGGGCGTGTTACTATAATTAAACTTCGATTAGCCCTGCGTTTGGTTGGCTTAGACAGTTCAATCTTAACGCAGAGCTTTTCATTTGGCAAGGTATTAAAATGAGCAAAAAAAATAAGCCTCATATCGTCAACAGCGGCTATGACAACGGCGGAGCCTCACGAGACCGCAAAACTTTAAAGACTTGGACGCCGTCACACTACTCAGCCAAAAGCGACATCGACAAGAATTTGAATCTGTTGCGAGACCGAGCGTACGACTTAGCGATAAATTCAGCAATCGGTCATGCGGCAATAAGTTGCCTGACCACGGGAACGGTCGGAAGCGGACTGAAACTTTTTCCTCGCCCGAATGCAGACGTTTTAGGCATTTCAACTGAACAGGCGCGGGAATGGTCGCGTATCACCAAGCGAGAGTTTTCATTGTGGGCAGACAATGCTCTTGCGTGTGATTTTCTGCGGCGGAATAATTTTTTCGAGCTCCAACGCATTGCATTTGCGAGCTGTTTGGTTGACGGCGACAGCTTTTGTCTCTTTAAACGTCGCGTTCCGACAAGTTACAGCCCGTATTCGTTGCGGTTGCAGTTGATTGAGGCGATGCGCGTGTCCAATCCATTGACGGAAGGCGCAGCTCTTTCAACGGTTGAAATGAAGCGCGGCAATCACAGAATCGTCAACGGCATTGAAGTTGATTCGGACGGCGTGTTGAGTGCGATATGGATATCGAATCGGATTTGGAATGAATTTGACAGCGTTAATCCCGAATTGACTTGGCAAAGAGTACGTTGGTTCGGACGCGATACGGGCTGCCGAAATCTTTTGCACATCTGCACGGACACACGACCCGATCAATATCGCGGAGTGCCGTTGTTGGCTCCCGTCATTGAGCCGCTTAAACAGATAAGTCGATATGCCGACGCCGAGCTTACAAGCGCAATCATCAAAAGTTTTTTCTCAATCTTTTTCGAGCAGCCGCAACAAAATTTGGGCTTTAATCAAATCGTGGGCGACAATGAAGTTGCAGTTGATGTGAGTGAATACCGATTGGGACCGGCGACGATGTGTGCACTTCCGCGCGGCGTCTCGGTTAAAGCCATTGATTCTTCAAATGCCCAATCAACTTTTGACGTGTTTTTAAGTTCGTTTCTGAAGCAAATCGGCGCGGCGACAGGAATTCCGTTTGAAGTTTTGTTGCACAATTTTTCAAGTTCCTACAGCGCAAGCAGAGCGGCACTCCTTCAGGCGGCAGATACGTTCAGAATCAGACGCGCGGCTTTTGTGCAAGATTTTTGCGCACCGATTTATGAGCAGTTTCTGACTGAAGCGATCGCATTGGGCAGAATCAAAGCGGAAGGATTTTTCGACGATCCGATTAAACGTAAGGCATGGTTGAACAGTGAATGGTTCAGCGAGAATAACCGTTTCATCGACCCGGTAAAGGAAGCTGAAGGCGTGCGTTTGAGAATTGCACTCGGCTTGACTACGCGCGAGAAAGAATCAGCCGAACTTTGCGGCGTCGACTTTTGGGAAAATTTGTCGGTGTTATCGGAAGAGAACAAAGCGATGTCGAATGTCATGCCGCAAGCTGAAACGGAAGGCGATTTAAATGGCAAGTCTTGAAAATTCTCGGCAACTTATACGTGAAGGCGTCGTGAGCTGTGTTTATCCCGAAAGACATTCGGCAAGAGTTTGTTTCTCTGACAAAGACAATTTAATTTCTGCTGAATTGCCCGTGTTGCAGAGTTGTGCCTTCGGCAATAAATCATACTGCCTGCCCGATATCGGCTCCGGTGTTGTCTGTTTAATGGCTACCAACGGCGATGACGGTACCGGCTGGATTTTAGGTTCCCGTTACCATGAAAAATCAACGCCGGCAGTGAATTCGCAAGACAAAACGCGCATGGATTTCAGCGACGGAACTTTTATCGAATACGATCGCCAAAGCCACGAGTTGAATATAAATTGCGTCGGAGATATTAAAATCAACGGCAAGAGGATTTTTCTGAATGAGTAGGGCGACAAGAATCGGAGACGGCACATCGGGCATTTGCAATCCGGGACTTGAATGCTGTCCGCATTCCCGCGCAGGCACCAATTCAACCGGAAGTCCAAATGTTTTCTGCAACGGAAAAGCGATTCATCGGCAAGGCGATTTTGGAAATTGCAACTGTCCTCACGGCGGGAATTTTGAGAGCACGGGCTGTTCGAAAACTGTTTTCATAAACGGCAGAGGCGCGACGAGAATCGGTGATGAAACGACGTGCATGAATTGCGCAATGCACGGCTCTCATGTTGAAGGCTCAAACAATGTCTTTATCGGCGGCTGATGATTTGTTTGGCAAGGCGGTGATTGAAATGACAAGTCTTGAAGATTTACTCGACGAATTGTATTATCCCGCGCCGCTGGGAAGTTTCGGCTCGCTTTGCTTTGAAGTCAGCAGGTTGAAAGTTTTGACTTTCGACAGATATCGACGCGAGAGCAAGGCGCGCTACGGTCGGCATGAACTTGTCAATCAAACGCCCGTGCTTGAATATTTGGGAGCGGACACGGAGAAAATATCCTTCACGATGAAATTCACGACTGCGCTCAATGTCAATCCTTCGGAAGAGTGCGACAAGGTGCGGCGCATGTGCATGACCGGCGAGGCGAATTATTTAATCCTCGGCGACAAAGTGACGGGCGACAATTTGTGGGTGATAACGTCGGTGAGTGAAAGTGCGCTTGCCTGGGACGGCAACGGAGAAATAATCGTCAGCGAGGTTAATGTGGAAATGGAAGAGTATGTTGCGGCGGTGAATGAATAATGACAATCGACGTAACGAACCGGGCGCAAGAAATAAAAATCATGCCTTCGACGGAACTTGAAGAAATCGCTCAAAACGTGAGGCAGATAATTTCCACGCCGAAATATTCGGTGCCGATGGACAGAGCCTTCGGAGTGGACGCGACTTTGTTGGATTTGCCGCAAAACGTTGCACAAGCAAAATTGTCGGCGGAAATAGCAAAGGCGATACGGGAACAGGAGCCTCGCGCGAAATTAAAATCGGCAAGGTATTCGGGCGACTTGGACGGGAAATTAATCGTGACGGCGACGATTGAAATAAAAAAAAGCTCCCCGGGGGTTGTCGGCAAATCGGCTCGTGTGCTCGATTGAGGTTGTAACTTTCCTTTTGTTAATTGAACTTACTTTTCTTTTGCTGCGCCCAAAAGAAAAGTAAGCAAAAGAAAAGGGCGTCCTTCCGCCACGGTGCAATCCTGCACCTAACGGCGGCGGCGCACATCCCTGTGCGCCGGGTCTCAACTATGTTCAGCGTAACTTTATCAACAGTCCCGAAGGAGATGATACCTTGAAAAAATTTTGGTCAATGAAAGACGATGACGTTTTTATTTTCGGAGAGATTGTTTCCGACGCGTGGCAAGATTCAGACGTGACGGCGAAAAGTCTTGCAGAGGATTTGAATTCCTGCGCGGGAAATGTGACACTTCATATTAATTCAAGCGGCGGCGATATATTGCAAGCCATTGCCATTTGCAACACGATAAAAAATCGCGGCAACGTGACGATATCGGTTGAAGGTTTGTGTGCGAGTGCGGCAACGTTGATTTTATGCAGCGGTTGTCATGTGAAAGCGGCACAGAATTCACTTTTCATGACGCATGCGCCGACAGTCGGACTTATGGGCTTTTATGACGAGGCGGAACTTTCAATTGTGCAAAACTCGATGTCGGCAGTGAAAGATTCAATCATCACGACATATAAGCAGCGATTGAAGTCGGACGTGGATTTGTCAACGGAAACATGGTATTCGGCAAAAGAGGCGTTGGAGATTGGCTTAATCGACGAGATAACGGGCACGGTTGATTTGAAAGTGGACGATTCACAGCAAATGTTATTTGTGAATTCGCTGTCCGTCTCGACAAAAAAATTCGACGTTGAAAAAATTCACAGAGCAATGGAGATGAGAAATGTGAATGAAACTTTGGAATTGAAATATGCGGCGAGCGTTCGCAGGAAGGAATTGGCAAGAATACAAGAGTTGCAGTCGTTGAAGTCGTCGAATGCGGCGGTGAATGCGCTCGTGGACGTGGCATTGGAAAACGGTTTGGCGGTCAAAGACGTGCGGCCGTTCGTCGAGGCGTTGAACAAAATTCCGCCCGCGCAGGACTTTGCGGCTCTGATACGAGACCAAATGCAAAGCGGAGCGCAGAACGTTGAAGGCTCACACCCTGAACCGGATTTGAAGGCGATGCAGATGAAACGCGTGGTCGATTTTGCGAAGGGGATGGTGTAATCATGGGCAATTATTTTTTTACGACGAGCGGCATACAGCGCGACGAACTTCAAGCGGGCAGCGAAATTCCCGTCGACATTTGGAATATAAACGTCGGAGCAAGTGCGGTCATTGAACGCGGAATGCTTTTGGGCGCAAGTTCGATTGACGGCACGTTTGATGTGGTCGGCTCGGCGTCTGATTTGAACAAAGTCTTTGTGATAGCGCGCGACGATTTCATTGCGGGCGGCGAATCGGCTTGTGTCACGCAGGCATATTCGAGCGGCGTCTTTCATCGAGAAAAGATTAAACTGGGCGGCGATTCGACATTGACGACGTTGCCGTTTGAAAACGCTTTAAGGATGCAGGGCATTCACCTGCGCCACTTGGAAGAGAAATTTTAACTAAAAAAAGCCTCCGCAGAGGCAAAGTACAGATTAAAATTCAAGCATTGAACGCGGCGAGGACGTGATTAAACTCTGCACAAAAAAATTCTCCGACAGAGCGAGAGTGGCAGCGGTTTTTTTGACAGGCAGGGCATTGAAACAGACGCGTTCCAATTCATCAAAAAATTTCGCTCGTCAAGGCGAATTATTTATTTTAGGAGCAAATACAAAGCTCGCCAAAGGCGGGCTTTTCCGGTTTAAAGGAGATGATTTTATGCCGATATCGCCGTTTTCAATACAGGAAACTTACGATTTGATAGGCATTGCAAGTCAGATAAAATCGCCCGCAACGTACCTTGTGGACAGATTCTTCGGCGAGAAGATGCCCGTTTCATATTCAGCTTTCGTATCGATTGAAACTTACAAACGCGGACGACACCTCGCGCCATACATCGTCAAAGGTGCAAAAGGCGTTGATATCAATCGCGGCGGCAGTAAGATTTATACATACAAAGCACCGATGGTGGGAGTGCGCAGGACAATCGGCTTGCAAGAAATTGAACTTCGCATGATAGGCGAGCAACCGATTTTTTCCAATGTCAAGCCGGAAGAGAGAGCGGCGCGCATGTTGGCGAATGATTTGGTGGAATTGCAAGGGATGATTTATAACCGCATGAATCAGCAAGCCGCGCAGATCCTTCAGACGGGACGAGTGACGCTGAAAGGCTATGCCGACGACGGAATCACGGTTGAAGAGGATGAAATTGCCTTCGACTGGAACGGAGCAGTCACGCCGACGGTTAAATGGAATCAAGCCGATGCCGACATTTACGGCGACTTGAGAGCGGCGTCCGACAGAATTCAAGAAGACAGCGGCACGATACCGACTTTGATGCTTTGCGGCAAAAATGTTGAGCAATATCTTTTGAACAACACCGCGCTTTACAAATGGCTTAGCATTCCGAATCGCGAGAATTTGAGCATGATGAATTTCGCGCCGCGCTACACAAGTCCGCAAGCCAGGTTTATCGGCTATTTGAACGCGTTGAATTTGGAAATCGTTTCTTATATGGAACAATACACGGACGACGACGGGCAGATTAAACCGTTTATCAATCCCGACACTGTGATAATCGGCAATCCCGGCTTGGGTCGTCAACTTTTCGGAGCAATAACGTTGATGGACAGAGCCGGGCAATGGAATTCGTATGCGGCAGAAATTGTCCCGTGGCATAATTTCAATCAAGACGCTCAACAGTCGTCGCTGTCCATGTTCAGCCGATTTTTATTGGTGCCGCGCGAGCTGTCGTCGTGGATCTGTTTGACTGTCAAATAAAAAAAACCGTCAGCGGACGGCAAGAGCGCGAATTGGTTCAGAAAATATTTCTGCCGATTAGGAGATTTACGGCTTCGGCGGCAATACGTTCTTTGAGCGGCGAATCATTGAGTGCGGCAACCAATTTGACGAGTTCGATACCGCGTTCAAAATCGCCGGGTGCCTTGAGTTCAGGTTCATCGAATTGACGGCGGGCACTTCGGGCGCATAAATTTTCGGCGGTTCAGCGGCAAGTGAATCGGGCATGGAATAGACACCGCTCTTGCGCAAGGACGGCAGAATTTCTTCGACAACCCGGCGTCTGAAGGTGCGAGCTTCGGGCGTATTGGCGGCGAGGAACTACATTAGCTCTTCCTTGCCCTTCCACGGATTTTGAAGTCCGTCGGAGGATGGGAACGAGCATGTAAGATTTATCCTTTGCGTCGACGAAACGAGCATAACCGAGAGCGCGAGCGGCGTCGGTGCCGACTACGAACAAATTGCCGTTTTCGAGAGTGGCGCGCACTTGTCCGAAAGCCGGGCTGTTGAAGATTTGGAACGGATTGTACATAAAGATACCTTCTGAATGTTTGAAATGAAAAAGTTGACTTGGGAGTGATTAAAATGAAACCGGACTACGGAATAATTTTCCGCGGACAAGTATATTTTGCGGGCGAGGAAATTCCCGACGATTACAAAGAGCCGGAGCCTTTGAAACCTGACGCATTGCCGACGGAGTTGCCGCCGCTTGAAGTCAAAAAGAGTAAACGCAATGACATTCAAAGATGATTTAGCCGAAGACAAATACACGTTCCTAAACGTCAACGAATTCTCGGAGCTTGCAACGGTTGACGGTGTGTTGATGAAATGTCAAATCAGTCATTGGACGGCAGAAAAATCCAATCGGTTGACGGAGACTTTTGACGGCTTGCACGGCGATTTCACGACAATTTATTTCGACGCGGACGTGTACATAAAAAAAAGACAGAGACTTCCTCGAAACGGCGAACAGATTTATGTGAACTCGAAACGCTGCGACGTGGTCAGCGTGAAAAATGAGATGGGCATTGCAAAAATCGTGTGCAGTGCATATCGTCAAAATGTGTTGCGATCGGTTCGTTGACGTATTAAAATAGCCGAGGGTGATTGAAATGGCAACGACAGATGAACGTTTGGCCGGTCTTGAGCAACAAGTCAGCACAGTGGCGACAAAAGTTGACCTGATGATTTTGGAAGCTCAACAACAGCGCGAAGACATCAGACGTTTGCAGGACAGACAAGACGCGGCTCAAGCCAAACACGATGCCGAAATGCACGAGATGAATCAAAGGTTTTATGAGAAACTGGACGAAAATTATAAGGACTTAACAAAGCAAATGCACAATAATTTTGTACAGACGATGACAGGCGTCGGAGCAATGATAATCGCGCTCGGCGGCGTCTTGATAGCGGTGTTGAAATGATAACGGTCACAGTTACAGGCGTCGAGGCGGCAGTGGCGGGCTTGAATCAGTTCGGCGACCTGCGCTCTCGATTGAGAACTGCAGTGCGAAATACCATTCGTACCGGCAAAAGCGAATTAAAATCCCGAATCACGGCGCGATATACGGCGGCCAATCCGATGTCTCTTGGCTCCACGGCAATGACGGTGAGCTCTTTGCGCGGCGTGCTCAAAGTCGGCGGTCGGCGCAACCAATTAAGGCGATTCATAATCAATCCTCGTGCCAGAATAAATCCGGCTCCTAAAGGCGGCGTCTATGCTCAAGTCGTGCGCGGACAAGGCGGAAGCATACGACGAGCCTTCCTTCAGAGATCGGGCAATGTGTTTGAACGCATCAGCGCAAGTCGTTTCCCGATTCGACAGTTGCGCACCGTGAGCTTGCCGGGCATGGCAAAGGCGGTAAGTTCGCAAGTCGAATCGAAGATGTATCAGAGATTGGGCGTTGAATTGGACAATGTGTTTGGTTAACCATATTTGAAGGTGCTTTATGACGACAGTAAATCTGATAGAATCGGTCGCGGCAGAGATTAAAGCGGTGACGAAAAATCTGCGCTTGCCGTTGGAATATCACGGCACTCGTTCAAATGCCGTTCAACGCGCGGTTCATGTTTATGAACAGCAAATCCCGCACGACCTTTTTGAGAGCGACGAATATTTTCCTTGCTGCACAGTGGAATTTCTCTCACTGCATGACACTGTGCGCGGCACGGACGTTAAATCAATCGCAACGATCGGACTTAGTTGCGGAGTGTTTGCAAAGGAGAGTTATGCGTGGCGGGATTGTTTCCACTTGACGGAACTTTGTCGACAAAGACTTTTGAGCGTGCGGACGTTGGCAGAAAAATTTCGGTTGGCTGACGACATAACATGGGAAGCACCGCCTCAACAACCGACACCATTTTTCATCCTGTTGGCTGAACTGAATTACGAGATTTATCAGCCGCAAGAGCCGTTTTCCATGCAAGAGCCCGACCTAATCGATTCGCACCCGCCCAAAGTATTGAAGTCAAACGCATTTGAAAGGACGATACGATGAAAAACATGATATATATCGGCGCGACGCTCAAAGCAGAAGGCGTCATGCAAGGCGAACTTTTCACCGACAAACCGGCGCAGTTGATTGAACGCTTGAAGGCGACTTATCCTTTGATTGAGCTTTTGTTTGTCAATGTTGAAGAATATGGCGCGGCAAAGGTTGAAGTTCAAACGGCGGGCACGGCGCGGGCAAAAGCTTATGCCCAAACCAAAAAAGCCGCCTGATTGACGGCAAGAGCAAAGGAACGATTCAGAAAATTTTTCTGCCGACAATGAGATTGACTGCTTGCAACAAAATTCGTTGGCGATCGGGATTCGGAATTAAAATAGCCACGCTTAATAACGCGGCTGCTTTTTCTGCGGGCGTGAGAGTGTCGTTGAGCAATTCATTGAAAGCAAATTCCACGCCGGCGAATTGCTCTTTCAAGTCATCGATTTGCCTTTGCAGGTTGCGCAAGTCGTGATTATCAACGTCGACAGTGATGTTTTCTTTGACGGCAAAACAGACGCGTTCCAATTCATCAAAAACTTTCGCTCGTCGGGAGCGAATTATTAATTTATAAGCAAATACAAAGCTCGCCACGGCGTCTTTTTTTTGTTAGGAGGAATTAACATGAGCAATATGCACACTCACGGCATCTGCGTAAAAGAGACGGCAACATTGATTCAGCCGCCGATAACCGCCGCAACACCTGCGACCGCCTTGGGCACCGCACCGATTCATCTGGCGACGAATCCCGCGCAGGCTAATGTTCCCGTACTTTGTCATACTTTGGCGGAATTCGTGGAGCAATTCGGTTGGTCAGACGACTTCGACAAATATTCGCTCTGTGAAGTCGCGCAAGTTCATTTTCGGCTGTTCAATGTCGCGCCCGTGGTGTTCGTCAACGTATTGGATACAACTAAACATTCCAAACAATCAACGGCGCAAGTGGAAGGCGTATCGAATCCGGCAACGGTGTCGGCACCGATTCTTTTGTCCACGTTGAAAATTTCCTCGGGAGCAAAACCTGTTGAAAAAGCGATTATCGGAGTGACGGGCAACGACATCAACATTCCCGACGAGATTGACGTTGACAATTTCACGGTCAAAGCAGGCGACGAAACTTTGACGTTGACGACCGATTACACCGTTGCAAAGGCGAAGATAACGTTGACGACGGCGGGAGCCGCAAAAGTTGACGGGAACTTGACCTTCACGAGCGGCGAAGATACTTACGTCGAATTGATTGCGGACACCGATTACACTGCCGAACACGATTCTCAAGGCAACGTCGTTATCACGGTGCTTGACGATGACAAAGTCGTCGACGATAAAATTTCGTTGAGCTATAAGGAAATTGATTCGAGTATGGTTGCGGCGAGTGACATAATCGGCGGCGTGGACATAAACACCGGCAAAAACACCGGGCTTGAGCTGATTGAAGAGATTTATCCGCGATTCGGAATGATACCCGGACAATTAATCGCGCCGAAATGGTCAATGAACAGTGCGGTTGCGACGATAATGGCGGCCAAAGCAGCCGACATCAACGGCGTGTTCAAAGGCATTGCGCTTGCCGACGTCACTGCCGACAAATACACCGACTTAAACGCACTAAAAAACGGCTCAAACCTGATTGATCCGTTCCTGATTTTGACGTATCCGAAAGTTTCATTGGGCGGCGTGCAATATCATCTGTCGACACAAGCGGCGGCTTTGATGTGCGCGGTTGATGCCGACAATGACGATTTGCCGTTCGTTTCGCCGTCGAATCACAATCTGCAATGCGACGACGCCGAAGTTTTTTTGGGCAAGAGTCAAGCGAATTATTTAAACGGCATTGGGATTGTAACCGCATTGAATTTCATCGGCGGGCATCGACTTTGGGGCAACAGGACATCGGCATATCCTTCGACGAGCGACGTAAAGGACTGCTTTATCAGCGTGCGCCGAATGTTCAACTACATTGCCAACACGTTGGTTTTAAGTTATTGGAGCAGGATTGACGCGCCGATTAATCGGACATTCGTTGAGAGTTTGGTTGACGAGGCAAATCTGTGGTTGAATGCGTTGACAAAGGTCGGAAGTTTGCTCGGCGGCAGAGTTGAATTTTTGCAAGACGACAATCCCGAAATAAATCTTTTGGACGGACAAGTGGTCTTCAGAGTGTATATTGCGCCGCCGATACCTGCTGAAACCATTACGTTTACTCTCAGCTACGACGTGGACGCTTTGTCGTCGTTATTTTCTTGATGCCGCGTTTGCCAACTCAATTTCAGCGAGCAACTTTTTGAACATGTCGACGCAGGCTTTGATTTGTTGCAAGTGAATTCCTTGCCGCAGATGACGCACGCAACCTTTTTCAGTCCAAAGAATGACAGACGAGGCGAGCTTTGGAATCGGTGAAGGCACCTCGAAATTTCCGAGTCGGCTCAAAATCGCCTTCAAACGCCTCAAATCGCCTCCGATGCACTTGAAATAGTCGACACCTTCAACGAAATGCTTTTTGGCGGCTTTGAAATTATCGCGGATGCGACCGGGAGTTGTGCCGTAAACTTCGGCGAGCTGTTTGGTCGTCAGAACTCTCAAATGTCAACAACATAATTTCGCTCGTCGGGAGCGAATTAATTATTTACAGGACAAATACAAAGCTCGCCACGGCGGGCTTTTTCGTTTGCAATGAAAGTAGGTGAGAAAATGGCAAACTCGATGATACAAACGATTAGTTTAATAAATTTTGAATGCTACGTTGACGGCAACCGATATATCGGCTCGGCTTCTGTGGATCTGCCCGAAATTTCTTATTTGACATCGGAGACGAGCGGCGCAGGAATTGCCGGCAAGATCGACACGCCGATTTTGGGACACACAGAGAATCTTGAAGTGACACTTCATTGGCGCACGATATTTGCCAACCCGATTCAGTTGCTCGACAATGACGGCGTGATGTTGACGTTGCGCGGAGCCATGCAGGAATACGACGCATCCAACGGCAAGCAAAAAGTTTTGGCGGTTAAGATAACATTGCGTGCAATGGCGGCCGGCATGACATTGGGCAAACTGGAACCGGGCGAACAGACGGATACGGAGAGCAAACTCAACTGCGACTATATCAAAATCGAAATTGACGGCGTGCGCTACTTTGAACACGACACTTTTAATTTCGTGCACTATGTCAAATCGCGCGACCTGCTCAAGGAAGTTAAAACGGCTTTGGGACTTTAAGGAGGAATTAACATGTTCGGGAAAATGGAACTTGAAAACTTTGAAGGAATCACCACGATGCCTCAAGAGGCGGCTTCGGCGTGGAACGGCGGCTTTGAAGATTTGCTCGGCGCGGAATATAAACCGCTCTTGTATCTGGGCAAGCAAGTTGCTCGCGGCGTGAATTATTTTTTCATTGCCGAACAAACGCTAATCGTTAAGCCGCCTTGTCGTCGCGTGGTCAAAGTCATCGTCAACGACTTCAACGGCGAATATCAACTCGTCGGCATGGAGGAGATTTAAAATGTTGGACACGAGCAAATTGGAAGAGAAATTGGCAAGCCTGCGCGGACTGGACTTTGAAACGGCAGAGACTTTGACGCGGCGCAATCCTGCCAATGCCGCGGTGGTCGAAGTGAGTGTGATAAAAGAATTTCAAGCACGACTGGCGGCCCTGGCTCTGGCAGTTCCCTACGAGGACATCAAAGAGTTGCCGCTCAAACAATACGCCGCCGTTTGTCAAAGAGTTGTGAATTTTTTATTCGCCAATTCGGACGACGTGACGCCTGCCGCGAATTGAGGAGTTTTGCTCTGGATTTGTGCCGCGCAGGTTTCGGCTCAGTGGAATTTTGGTACAGCCGTCCGATTGCCGTGCTCAATCAATGGCTCGAACTGATAAACGACAAAATAAAAAAGACGCCGCATTGAGCGACGCCACATTTCAATCGGCTTTCAACGCGGCGAAAGTGTTCTGTGCAGGCTCAAAGGATAGCAATGTACAATGTCCGCGCAGGAAACGCAACGTTCGTCGTGCGGGCAACCGTGTGTGATTTTCCAAAAAGACTTGTCGTTATAATCGACGACATCTTCTCCGCGCAGGACTTCAAGCATGCCCAACAAATTCAAATGCTCCTGCAACATTTCACAGCTCCAAGCCTTTGAACAGCGGCGGCATTGATAATTGCAATTCGGCTCGGCGGCTTTTTTCTTGCGCATGGCGGGCTTATCTCTGTCGAAAAAATGACAGGTGCCGAGTAAGGGACGCGGACAATTAAGGCAACCGGTTCTCGGACAATCGGCGGGAATATTTTCCTCGCGCAAGGGCGGCAATATAGCTTTGTCGCAACGGTGCCGGTCAGGGCATTGGTCACATTGATGATAGAGCGGATGCAACGTGTAATTGTAGAAACAAGCCCAATAAGGACTTTCATCGGTGCAGGCATTGGTAAAAAAGCTCATGATGATTCCTCCTTTCACGAAAAATTTTCTAAGTGCCAAAAAAATATCCTGCCGGAGGTGATAACGTGGCATCAAAAAGTTACGACGTGTTGTTCAGAGTTTTGGGCAGTTTGGATCCGTCGCTTTTGAATGCTCTGCAGAATGCCTCGAACAAACTGCGCGACTTGAGCAATCTCAACGGCAAGACATTCGGCACGGCTCAAACTCTTCAAGGACTTAAAAATCAACTCAAAGCGGTTGAGAAATTGCGCGCCGCCCAACAGAAACTTGCCGACCTTTATCGCGCTCGATCCGAGGCAAAGGATGAAAATCTGCGGCTCAATCGAAATCGACAGGCGCAACAAAATCAGCTCAACCAGATGCGTCAAACTCTGCGCGACCTGCAAAACAATTATAACACAAACAAATCTGCGCGGGGCACGCGTTCCGATTGGGCACAGGCAATGCGCGAGGCAATTCGCACCGGCAAGCAGGAAATTCGCGAACAAGAAAAGCTCCTGCGACAGTTGGATCGGGAATACGACAAATCGAACGATAAAATTCGTCGGCTCGGAGAAAGTCTGCGCGGACAACAAAGTCAACTGCATTCGCTGAGTCAAAGTGCAAATATCGGGAATTTGGCAGGGCAAGAATCGACACTTCGCGCGCAAATTCACGCGACAACGCAAGCTCTCAATCAAGAAATCGCGGCACTGGAACGACGCAATCAAATACTCGGTCGTCAAAGTCAAGCGTCGCAGAATTTATCGAACGCTTATTCCAATTTCCAAAACGCCCTGCAAACGGCGGACACGTTGACAAGCCCGTTCAGAAATGCGATTGACGCGGCGACCGAATTTGAGCACACGATGAGCACGCTCAAATCAATCAGTCAAATGGATTTGATAAGCGCGGGCAACATCGCTCAAGCCGAATCGAACATGAAACGGTTGACGGCGCAGGCAAAACAGTTGGGCGCAACGACGATTTTCACCGCTCAACAAATCGGCGAGGCTCAAGTTTACATTGCAAGGACGGGCTGGAATACCGACGCCATTGAAAAATCTGTTCCGCACATTTTGAAATTGGCGGCGGCAAATCGCATGGCAATCGAACCGACGGCTGACATCGTGACAAACATCATGACGGCTTTCGGGCACGACGTTTCACAAATCGAACGCGACACCGACGTTTTAAATTACACGGTCACGCATTCAAATCAGACGCTCTCTCAAATGGGCGAGGCTCTCAAATATGCGGCACCGGTAGCGAAATTATTTGGCGCGTCGCTGGAAGAAGCGGCAATGATGACCAAATTCATGGGCGACGCAGGCATTCAAGGTTCCATGGCAGGCACTTCAATGCGTCAAACAATGCTCCGCTTGACCGCTCCGCCGAAAAAAGCATCAAAGGCAATGGATCAGCTCGGCATTTCAACTTCGGACGCAACCAAATCTTGGAACGAGGCGCGTGAAGTCGCGGCAAGCTACGGCGTCACGTTGGACGAAAATTTATCGGCGGGTCGTCAATTCATTTCGATAATGGAGCAGATTGACAAAGGCTTTGCGGGCAAATCTGACCGTGAGAAATTGGCGGCAATGAGCGCGATAACGGGCATCAACGCTGTTTCCGGTGCGGCTAATGTTTTCGGCGCAGGTGCCGCGCAGGCTAAAAATTTCACTGAGCTCCTTGAAAATTGTCGCGGTGCATTGGATCAGACGTATGAAGTTATGACCGCCGACACCTTCGGCGCGCAGAAATCGTTTGAATCGGCGTGGGAGGCAGTCAAACTTTCCGTCGGCGAAAGTCTCTTGTCAATCACCAAAAGGGCTTACAATTTCGCGACACCGATTTTGACGGACATGTCTCAATTCGTCGACGCTCATCCCGGAATTGTGCAAGCGGCGGCGGGCATTGCAACTTCAATCGCGGCGGCAACTGTGGCGGTCACGGGCTTTTCGGTGGCAATGGCGGGCGTGCGATTTGCTCAAGCAGGTTTCGCCACGGCAGGTTTAATGTTCGGCAACATCGCGACAAAAATCACTGCGGTCTCGACTGCTCTGCGCGGGCTGACATTGGCAAATATCGGCGCGTCATTGAGCGGAGCCTCAACGGCATTCACGGCATTGGGCACTGCAATTGCGGGCGCGGCTCGTGCGGCGTTAATGTTCGTATTCAGTCCCGTCGGCGCGGCTTTGATGGCTATCGGTATCGCGGCTTATTATGCTTATGAAAATTGGGATCGCATTGCTCCTGCACTTCAAAGAATCGGCGACGCATTGAGCGGCTCGTTAATGCCTGCACTCGAATCAGCCGGTCAAGCTCTGAACAATTTGGGCAACAGTCCCGCGTTTCAATCGCTCGGCAATTCAATCGGCAATCTTGCTGATATGGTCGGCGGTACCTTGGTCGGTGCGTTCATCATATTGGCGGGAACGGTCGGCACCGTCTTGTCAGGTATCGTCGTGGGCATTGCAGGTTTGGTCAAAACGATTGCCGATTTGGGCACGGGCTTATCGGAAGCCTTCGACAAAATTGCTGACGGCAACTACGCGGAAGGTTTTAAAAGAATCTACGACGCGGGCACTCAAGCCGCAGAAAATTTCAAGAATGCACATCTGGACGCCTACCGAACATTAAAGCAAGGATTCATCGCAACCGATGACGCCTTGGAAATGTACATGCACCCGCAAGTTCAACCGCAAACTCAACCGCAAGTTCAACCGCAAGTTCAACCGCAAACTCAACCGCAAGTTCAAACTCACGGCGGCGGCGGCGGAGATTTCGGCGCACCAACTCTCGACACTTCGCAAGCGCAATCGGGTTTGGACGCCGTCGGGCAATCCGCTCAACAAGTTTCAACTCAAATGCAAGGCATTCAACAATTCGGCACTCAATTTCAAACCATAGCGACGAACGCTCAATCGGCGGGCACGAACATTCAACTAATCGGAACGTCGGCTCAAACGGCGGGCACGAATTTACAGACCGTGGCGACGAATGCTCAAACGGCGGGCACGAATTTACAGACCGTGGCGACGAACGCTCAAGGTGCGGCGACTTCCACTCAAGCTCTCGGAACTTCGGCGGGCTCTGCCACGGGCGGCGTTGAGGCGTTGGGATCATCGGCGGGCTCTGCCGCAGGTTCAATCAGTTCAATGGGCGCGGCGGCAGGAGCCGTGGCAGGTGCTCTTTCGGCTAAGGCGGCTGAAATTTCTTCCATTCACATCAGCGTTCCGACAATATCGGTCGGCGGCAATGCGGTTGCGTCAAATGCGGTTGCCTCAAATGCATCGGGCGGCATTTATCCCAAGGGCGCATTCCTAACCACGTTCGCCGAATCTTCGCCCGAAGCCGCCATTCCTCTCGATAAATCTCCGCGCGCTTTCAATCTGTGGCAATCGGCAGGTCAAATGCTGGGCATCTTGCCCGGCTCTCCGACTGTGACTGCTAAACGACGACGCTTGCCCAAATTGCCCACTCCGACTTTTCCGAATTTGGAATCGCAAAGACGACGCTTGCCCAAATTGCCCACTCCGACTTTTCCGCAAGAGCAAGGCAGTTTCAATTTGCCGCCCGTACTTCACGAATCAAGCTCGCCGATTAATTTAACGATCATCGTCAACATAAGCGGCAATGCCGATGAATCAATCGTGCATCGCGGCGTGGAATCGGCTCTGCCCGCGGTTGAAAGTTGGTCAAGTCAATTCGGCTCCTGGCAAAGAGAACGGCGCAGGAGGTCTTTTGCATGAAAACATATTCGACCCGCGCAGGTGATTCTTTTGACCTTATCGCTTTTCAACAGCTCGGCTCGTGCAATTATGTTGAAGAGCTCCTCAACGCCAACCGCAATCACATTGAGACGTTCATTTTTAAGGCAGGCGTGGAATTGACGTTGCCCGACGTTGAGACGACGCAGAAAGTTACCAAATTGCCGCCGTGGAAAAGATGATATATAATCGTCGCTTCAACAGCAACGCGAAGACATCAGGCGGACACAAGACAGACAAGACGCTGACAGATTGGCATTGGAAAACAAAATCGACAGGCTCGGCGACCGGATTCACACGATGACAATCACGACAGTCGCAGGCTTCGGAGCAACAGCGGCGGCTGTCGGCGGCTTGATTATGACGGCTTTGAAGTGAGGCGATAAAAATTTTAACCGGAAACATGCGCGCCAAAATTTTTATCAACGGTACGGACGTGACGCGCGACTTATCTCCGTATTTGAAATCAGTCACTTATGAAGACGTCTCCGACGGTGAAACGGACACGGCTGAAATTGAGTTGCAAGACGTTCAAAGATTGTTCATTGCCGATTGGTTTCCGACGCGCGGCGATACCCTCGAAATTGAATTGATTCGCGAAAATTGGTCGGGCGACGGACAAGAATCATTGCCGCTTGGCACGTTTGAAGTTGATGAAATTTCTTACAGCTGTCCGCCGTCCGTGATGAAAATCAAAGCCAATTCCGTCTCCCAAAATTCAAAGCTCCGTCAAACGGACGTCTCAAAGGCTTGGGAAAATTGCAAACTTAGTCAAATCGCAAAAGACGTTGCCGACGAGGCAGGCGTCGAATTATTTTACGACACGCAAGACGATCCGACTGTCAGCCGCGCAGAATTGGCAGAGACGAGTTTGTTGGCGTTCTTGGAAAAATTGTGCAAGGATCACGGTTTGTGCGTGAAAGTTGCCGACGGAAAGTTGATTGTCTTCGACGAGGAAAAACTTGAACAGCAAACTCCTGTCGCCACGTTGGATTATGGCACGTCGACGATTAAAAATTTCTCCGCAACCGCCACGCTTACCGAAATTTACAAGTCCGCCGAAGTCACTTACAAGGACGGCAAGAAAGACGAAATTTATCGTGCCAAATTCGATGCGCCCGACAAATCGGACGGTAAAGTTTTGCGCATCAATCAGCGTGTCACGTCGCAAGCCGAAGCCGATAAACTTGCCAAACACAAGCTCCGCGATAAAAATAAGAAAGAAAATCAGCTGAACTTGACGGTCATTGGACGTTTTGATTTTTTATCGGGCAACGTGATCGAACTCAAAGGTCATGGATTTTTTAATGGCAACTGGTTGATTGAACGTGCGCGGCATACGATTAATTCAAGCGGCTACGAAGTTTCTTTGGAATGTCGCAAATGTTTGAACGGCTGGTGAATGTTTGATATAATTGCCTTGGAGGTGATTATAATGACTGACATTGAACGCGACACCGAACGGCGCATTACAACTTTGGAGACGAACGTTAACAATCTGATAACGGAACTGCGCGACTTCAAAACGGAGATGCGTCAACAAAATCAGATGCGGGCAGAAGAACTTCGCGAACTTCGCCAAAGGCAAGACGCGGCTCAAGACCGGCACAACGCCGAAATGAAAGAGATGCGCGAAGACATCAAAGGCGCACTGCGACACATTCAAGGATTAACAATCGCCTCGATGGTCGCAACAGGAGCAATAGCAATAGCGACATGGGCATTTGTTTTGACGAATGCTTACAACGATTTGC
This sequence comes from uncultured Selenomonadaceae bacterium, assembly GCA_905234395.1. Lineage (GTDB taxonomy): Bacteria > Bacillota > Negativicutes > Selenomonadales > Selenomonadaceae > Quinella. Next base: position 14,363 of record CAJOHG010000003.1, on the reverse strand, counting down.
CGCCAAGACCGGCGCATTCGACGCAAGCGGAAGTAAAACCCGATGTTGCCGACAAGTAACGAGGATTTATCATGAACTTATCAGAACTTTCACCTATAAATTTCGCGACGGCTGACCCTCAAGAATTAGATTTGCAAATCGTGTCGACTGTGGAAAATTTGTTGGGCAGAACGTTGGCTCGCGGCGACCCGTTACGATTATTTCTGCGCGGACTTGAGGCGATAATAATTCAACAACGCCTGCTGATTGATGAAACTGCAAAACAAAACTTGCTTGCCTATTCGACAGGGAATTTTTTGGATCATCTTGGAGCATTGGTCGGTTGCGAAAGATTGTCGGCATCAAAAGCAGTCACCACGGTTGAAATAACTCTGTCCACTGCGCGGCAGACCTCAACGACAATAAAAAAAGGCTCACGTCTCACGGCGGGCGATGAAATTTATTTCGCTCTCGATGATGACGTGATTTTTGTTGCGGGCGAAACGACTAAAACTTGCAAGGCGACGTGCACCGCGGAAGGCGAGAGCGGCAACGGTTATGCGCCCGGCGAATTGAACAAAATCGTCGACCCGCAAGCTTTTCTGCTGTCAATCGTAAACACAACGACTTCCGAAGGCGGTGCCGACACAGAGACCGACGACAATTTCCGCGAACGTATCAGACTTGCGCCCGAAAGTTTTTCCTGCGCGGGAAGCAAAGGAAGTTATATATTTCATGCAAAATCGGTCAGCCAATTAATTTCTGATGTCGCCGTCGATTCGGACACGCCCGGCAATGTTCAAGTTTATATTTTATTAAAGGACGGGCAAATTCCCGGCGAAGAAATTTTATCCGCCGTCAACGAACATTTGAATGCAAAAACCGTGCGACCATTGACGGACAACGTAACCGTGTTGCCCGCGCAGGTTGTTGAATACGATTTGAATGTGCGCTATTGGACAGCTCGTTCAAATGCCGTGCAAGCCGCCGCCATAGTCGACGCCGCAACCGCCGCCGTGCAAGATTATGTTGATTGGCAAAGGAGCAAAATGGGATTGGACATTGTGCCCGATGAATTGATTCACCGTTTGATTAATGCCGATATTAAACGTTGTGAAATCGATTCGCCGCAATTCACAAAGATCAATGCTCATGAAGTTGCAGAGCCGTCGAATGTCAACGTTGAATTCGCGGGTTTAGAGGATGACTGATTCTCGTTGACGATTCGCCAAACGGTCGCAGTACTGACGCCAAACTTTTTTGCCAACGATACATAGCCGCAACCCGGGACGCCGGGCTGATATTCGGCGCGAATTTGAGCACGGACTTCATCGGGTACAAGCTGAGTTTTTGATTCGCGCACGGAGCCGCCTGCTGTTTTGTAAATCTTGCCCGGTTGAATATCACTGATTGTCGTTGAGACAACACCGAATTTTTCTGCGAGTTCATACGTGTTTAAGTCGTCGGGATTTTGACGAATGTAACGAACTTGCTCTGCAGTGAGACACCTTGCGGCTAAGCCCGTGGCGAAAGCGTGACGAATATTTTCAGTGTGCGTGCACCACTCCAAATTCTCCGCGCGATTGTCCGTTTTAATTTCGTTTATGTGGTTGACTTCGCGTTTGTTTTCGGGATTAGGAATTTGATAGCCGGGATAAATGTCTTTCCAAATTTCCATGATAATCCTCCTTGCATTAATCGGCAGGGACGGTTACAATAAACAAACTTCGATTGCCCTGCGCTGTGACCATTAACAATCACAGTATACGCGAGGCTTTTTTCATTTGCAAGAGAGGAGGCTCAGAGCTTGCGAAGTATTTATCAGCCAAAACTTACAGAAATTTTGCCTGACAGTCTTTTGAACGACGACAAACTCCGAGCCGCCGCGCAGGCTCTTGACGTTGAGTTGGAAAAATTATCTGCCGATGTCCGACAAGTTTCGCACTTGCCGCGATTGAATGAACTTAGCGGAAAAATTTTGGATTATTTACTTGAGCAATTCTGCGCAGATTTTGTCGAACCGCTGTTCCTTGGCGACACTGAAAAGAAAAATTTGATTCGCAACTCCATCGCGTGGCACAGAAGAAAAGGAACAGTCGCTTCGGTCGAAGAACTTGCCGCCAACATTTTCCGCAACGTCGTCATTGAAGAGAGCAAAGATTATGGCGGAGAACCTTATCGCTTTAAAATAAACACGCACGGCTTTAAAGGAACCGGCGACGATTTCAAAACGTTCCTGCGCATGATTGACGTTGCCAAAAATGTGCGCTCTCATCTTGAAAAAATCATCGTCGATTATTCGGATACGGTCACTCCGACTTTCATCAAAGCCGGCAACGCCTTCGGGCAAATCGGTTACAAAGGCATTGAACTGGGCAAACCTTCAAGTGCGCTGATGAAACTGCACGCTCAAACGGCGACATTTGTATTCGGACTTCGCGGCGGCATTGCATTGCCCAAGCCTCCGATTCTTTACGACAATCAACACAATCTGCACGCGGGACAAAAATTTTTTCGGACGGGCGAGATAACAATCGGAGCCGATTTGCGCGACTTGAACAATCGTCCCGATTCAAACGTTCGGCTGAAAGAAACCGCAATCGCCGACATTCTGATTGTCGACATAGGCATTGCCGGACCGAGCGGCACGAATAAAGAGCCGGAAACTGAACCTGATGATGATGATTTCGTCGGCGACGGGCAATGGCTGAGGATTTATTTTGATTTTGCAACGGGCAGAGACAAACCGTTGCTTTTGATAAATCCTCGCGGCGATTTGATTGTCAACGATTTGAAATTGGTCGGAGACATGGCGGCGACGAATAAAATATTTCTGAACTCGAAAGCCGAATCAACGCTGGGCATTCACAAAGCCGATTTGATTGAAGGCTACGAACCGGCAAATGCCGACGACTTGACGATAATTCCTTCGACGGGCGTTTTAAGATTATTTTTCACGTTCGCGACGGGCAACAAGCATAAAATATTGGTGCACAATCTGCGCGGCGGAGTGACGATCGGCGACTTGAAAGAGTTGAGTCGTCAAGCGGCGGAAAATCATTTGTTGGTTAATGCCTATGCTGAGACGACGACGGGCATATCGCACGCGGCGGTCGTGAAAAGTTTTGACATAAACAAACTCGGCGGACAAGAGCCGATAAAATTCTAAGGAGACGTTATGAGCTGTGAAATTTACAATGAAGATTGTCTCGAAGGAATGAAGACGCTCAAAGATAATTCGGTTGATATGATAGCGACAGATCCGCCGTATTGCCTCGGAGCAAGTTCAAACGGAGTGAAGTCGTCGTTTGCCGATTTCAATTTGATGCGCCCGTTCTTTGAGCAGAAATTTTATCGGCTACGAGACAGACGAGCGGTATTATGAGATAGCACAGAAAAGAATCGGCGACGCTCTTGCTTTGAAACAGCAGGAGCTTTTTAGTTTGGAGGCATAAGATGAAGCGAGAGCAATTAACAATCGAACAAACCGACGCGGCAGACGCGATTTTTCATGAGCTAATCGGCTTTAAGGTGTCGGAAGCGAAAATGATATTGAAATACATCGCGGGCGAATTGGAAGAAAAGGCGGTCGTGGAGCAACCACTTCAAGGAGGCGATTAACCAATGGCATCACTTGAAAGCCAAATCGCGAGCATAATCAACGGGATGAATCTTTCGACGGCGCAAATAAATCAGCTGACGGCGAATATCGTTGCGCTCCGAAGTCAATCGTTGCTTGAATTGGATTCGGACGTAGCGAAATTAAAAGACGGCTCGCATTTGACGAAAGACGGCTTTGACCTTTTGGCGAAGGCAGTTGCGGGCAAACAGCTGGTTTATACCAAAATACAATTCGGCGATTCGATGAGAGACGGTCAACCGGTGGAGACTACGCGCGAGGAAGAATACAACTTCACGGGCTTAATCGGGCCGAAAGATTTTGAGTTGCCGATAGTCGATTGCCGATTCACGGGCGGCGGCACTGCCTGCGTTAAATGTCGTGTGCAAAATGCCACTCTGACGCAAGGCTTTTACATGCGCGAATTCGGTTTATTTGCACGAGACCCGGACAGCGGCGAAGAGAAACTTTATTGCTATCGGAATACGGGCGTTTTGAGCGAATACATACCCGGCGGCGATTCAGATACCGTTTGGGACGTGATAATGGCGATAGTGACGGTCGTTGACGAGGCGACGAACGTTACGGCGATAATCGACGGCAATTTGGCATTCATCACGCAGACGGAATTCACGAATCATCAGCAATCGGCGAATCCGCATCCCAATGCACCGAGTTTGAAATCGGACGTGACGACGACCGAATGTTTTTGGGTCACGAGCGGCGACAATCATTTGCACAAAATCAGCCTGTCGAACGTGCAGAATTTAATTCTCGGCGGAGATGCGGCGTTGGTGCCGGTCATTGAACGGCGCGTCACTCAAACCGAAATTAACGTTGCCAATCTTTACATGCAGCTGAAAGGCGAATCGGAATTGGGCATGCGACCAAACTTGATGCTCGTCGAAGATTTTTCCGATTCAAGTGCTTGCGATCAATATGAGCGGAAAGTTTTGGGCGAAGTTGCGGGCGTTCACGGCGTGCAAATTGAAACGGACAAAGATATTTTGAGCGGTCACTGCTACACGATAACCGACGGCACTCGCAATGAATATGTGCGCGTCAAATCGGTTGCAAAGAATTCGGGCGTCATCATTGCAATATTCGACAGCACCTTGACCAACACTTACAACTTGAGCAAAACGAAACTCATGCGTTCGACGGTGATGTTCGGCGAAAATAAAATATTGGGCGCGGGCGAAATTCGCTCGTTGACTGCCACGAACAATTACGGCACGTGGAAAGGCTCAGGCTCAAATGCCTTGACGACTTTAACTTTGAACACCACGCAGGCGAATGTCGGAGCGTTTACGTTGAGCGGCGAATACGGCTTCACGTCAAGCGGCGAATTCACCATCAACGCGTGAGGAGGTTAGGAAATGGCATTTTCACTTGACGACATCGGCGGCATCAAAGCCAATCAATGGAATACATTCGAGGCGGCAAATGCAAATCGATTAAACAGTTATGCGCACGTGACCGCAATCAGCACGACATCAATCACAATCGACACCGCCAACGCAATTCTCGGCGCATATGAGCAATTCGCGGCAGGCAGTCAAATATTGTTTCACGTGAGCGCGTCGAAGGCGGGCGCAACTCAATATTTGGGCAAATGGTGTCACGCGCAGATAACGGCGGTGAGCGGCGACTTGTTGACTTTGAATAAGGACGTCACTCAAATTTTGCCCGCCGCCAATTTCAATGATTATTACGTGCAGGCGATAACTTTTGCTTGCTTGAAGAACATGACGTTGCCCGAAGGCGTGACGATTGCTCCGCCGGCTTATTCCGCGTCAATTTTCTGCGGCGGCATCGTCGTCATCAAACATTACGGCACGCTGCAATTTTCGGGCGGTCACATCGATTTGACGGACAAAGGCATTCCGACGGATTCAAAAACGTTGCGCCCTTGGCTCAAGCAAGAACTTCAAGGCAAACTCGACACCGATAAATATTCGGGCTGGGAAAACGGAATTACGGCTGACAGATTTTTATTGAACGCGGGCGACGGAGCTTGCTTTATCGTCACGAGTTATGCCTCGCCGGTCACTGCCGACGGTTCGGCGACACTGCGCACCAGTCGAATCGGCAACGTTAATTCAAAGGGCGTGTTGAATTGTCGCGGCGCGGCTGATTCCGCCAATAAACCTGCAAACGTGACCAACATCGGCGGCTCCACAATTCTGCTGATTCATCAAGGACGCAGGCGAATCTGTCAATATTTCGGCTTGCAACTTTTCAGCAAATATCGTTCGACGGCTCTGACCGAAGGGCAAGGACTCGGCAGGGCTTATGTTGCTTACGGCATGTTGCCTTACGATTTCGACGACGAAGGTTGCGCGGCGATTGATTTGATTGACAATCCCGCACTGCCCGCGACCAGTTTCAACATACACGATTTCGGCGACGGCTCGTTGGGCAACGTCACGAATCCGACGGTTTGTATAAATAATTACGCGCGAATCACGGCGGTAAGCGCAGATCGTAAGCAACTGACTTACGATTACAAGACTACGAACGGTTTGGCACCGATAGCGGCGAATTCTCCGGTGATGATTGTCGGGACTTCAACCTCAACCGACACGACCACTTGTCGCGACGAACACGGCAAGATGATTGTTGCGCATGTTTTATCTGTGACGGCGACGAAGATAACGCTTGACACGCCCGTGCCCGAAATTGATTCGACGACGGCTTTGCAGTTGGTGTCGATACCGCAGTTCAATAATTTCACGCTGAATCAACGCTACTACGAGACGCCGCCATATTGGGGACACGCGAGCGAATCAAATATTTTCGGCTACGGCGGAATATGCGCCTTGGCGTGCAAAGGAACTTGCAACTTGAGCGGCGGGCAACTCGACGTGACGGCACTGGGAATGCCTTGCATTACCGGCACGAAGAATGCATACCACGGCGACACTTCCTACGCGGCGGGCCGGATTAATTACGGCGAGAAACTTTCAAACGCCAACATGTCAATCCGATTTCCGCCCGGCGGCGGTCACGGTGCGGTTTTCATTTTGGCTAACGTCTTGACGATGAATGAGAATACGCGAATCGGCGCGACTTACACGGGCAATTTTCTCGGCGGCATTGGCATTGCCGAAGGAATTCAAATCGACGGCGGCGGTTGGAAAGGTGCCGATTCATTCACGGGCGACAATTTCGGCGGCTCGGGTTCAAGCGGCGGCAGAAGCACCGCAGGTTACGGCGGACATTTCGCGGCGTCGTCAAGCGACAACAATCCTTTTGCCTCGCACATTCGACCGAAGATGGGCGCGAACATTCTCATCATCGCCGACACCATTAACAATTTCAATCTCGCGGCGATTTCTACGGGCGGCGCAGGTTATGTTGCGGGTCGCACTTCCTATAACGGCACGCCACTTTGCGAAAAATCTAACGGCGGCTGCGGCTACGGCGGCGGCGGCGGTTACGGCTCGGCTTATCAGGCGTCGTCAACGGGCGTCGGTTCCGATACCAATTACGACGGCGCAGGCGGAGGTTATCACGGCGGCGGAGCAGGCTCTTTTGCCGAACACACAACGGCTCGTTCCCGCGGCGTTGATGATCCTGCCAATGCGGGCGGTTGTGCGGGCAATGCTTTTATCTTCTGCAACAACGCGGTCAATCAGAACACATCGGGCATTGTCGTCGAAGAATAAATTCAAGGCTCGCACAGTCGGGCTTTTTTTTTATGACCTCCGTTAAGGGTTCGCACTCAAGGAGGTACAAATCATGAGCTTAATCTTTCAAACAAAGCCCGTAGCCACCATAAAAGGCAGGGCGACCAATTCAACCGACACCGTCACGATTAACGGCGTGACCACCGCCTCGACCACTCCCGCCAATGCCGCCGCGCAGATTAACAAAATTCTCGGCATCGCGGGCAAATCAATCGCGGGCGACGAATACATGACGCGCGTACAAACAGAGGAGGTTGTCGACGATGAGTGAAACTAAACGCACCGCGAAGTTGACGTTCGGCTATTCCAATACCGACTTCACTCGCACTTACAAATTCGACGGTCTTTCTGCGGCGGGCGTCAGCGGCGTCAAAGCGGCTGTTCTCGCGGTCAATGCGTCTCTTACCGCAGGCACCGACGGCGGACTTTCAACTTTCTTCCGCTCCGACGACTACGACGTTTCAGACCCGGACAATCCCGTGGGCATTTTTAACGGCATCGTCGCGTCTCAAACCATCGTCGAAGAAGACGAAGTCATTAATTTGAATGAGTGAGGTGATTATCATGGCTGGAAAAACTTCCCTGTCACTTAGCATGACCGACGCGCTGGGCACCAAACTTTCAAAGGCGGTCACCGACGTTAATCCCGACGCCTCAAACGCCGCACTCAAAGCTTTTGCCGCGGGTCTTGCAGGACTTACGACCAACACGCTGGTTACCACTTCCAAAATCACCAAGGAAGACATTCCGTCGTCACTGGTGGCAACCAAATTCGTAATCAGCGGATCGCTGCCGTCGTTCGCGACCAAAGTCGACGATTACAACTACAACATTTCGCTGTCGGGTTTAGGCAACGACTTCACCGAAAACGGTTTCAGTTTTACAATCGGCGACGGGTCGACCACTTATGCCGTCGCCACGTCGTCTTTCACCGTATCGCAACAGACCAATTCATCCGACGACATTGCCGTGCCAATCGGAATGGAATGGGGATTCGACGGCGATAACAATTACAATACAATCTATTTCGTCAAGGATGAGACGGCGACCGCGGGCGTTAAAATCACCATTCGATATCCGGGCGGCGTCGGCACTTACAACAACACGTCCTATAATTTGGACAGCACTTACGTCACCTTCACGTTCGTTGAGTAAGGAGTGATAAAAATGGCTGACGTTGTAAAAACCAAAGGCACCTTGAGCATCGAGGCGGAATTCACCGACGGCGACACTCGCACCATCACAATCGAAAATCCCGTTGCCAATCTCTCCGCTTCCGCCGTCAATGCGGTTGCCTCTCTTGCAGGCGGCGTTCTCATCGGCGACAAGGAAGGCGCGGATTTTTTCCGTTTCAAATCGGCGAAAAAGTCTTCCGTCACCGTCACCTATCACGATTTGACGCCCGCATCCTAATCTGATTCTCAATCCTTAAATTTTGTGCGAACCCTTAACGGAGGTCATCATCATGAAATTAATTTCCAATCCAATGCGCTTCGGCACTTCCACTTTCAATTTCAATCACGGCGCGTTTCTAATCGCCAAGGAGCCTTTTGACGCGAGAAATCAAACCGCTGTCGAAGGTTTCACAATAAGCGGTGCGCAACCGACCGATACCGACCGCAGAATCATCTTTAAAATCGACAACAAGCTTTACAAATTCGACGGCTCAAATCTCGTCACTTACGACGGCGCGGGCGAATTCGACGACGTCATTTCAAACGGCAACACCGTTTCAGAATTGACCGCGCTCACCGACATTCCCGCTTTCGTCGGCAAACAGATTTATCCGATTATCGCACTGTTCGCTCACGTTAATTGCACCGTCATGCCTTCAATAAAAATCGCGCTCAAAGTCCGCAAGTCGACCGAAACTTACACCTTGACAAAAACAAGTCCCGAATACGCTCTGCTCACCAATGACGGCACGCCGCGTATCACCGCGCTTGAAAAATCCGACACTTGCACCGGCGACGCCTCTGCCGACGTCAAAATCCGAATCAAAAACGCCGACACCTGGAGCGACTTCATGAAACTCGAAGACGCCATCGAACAGGACGCCGACTCAATCCAATTCCAATATACTTTCAACGTTACCGAAATCGACGGCGAAGACAGTGCCAAAATTAACGGCGTCACTTACAATTTCGCAACGGGCGCGGCAGCTGTTTCGGGTTCAAATGCCGATTTGTATTCAATCGTTCAGAATTACGAATCCGACTTGCAAACTTGTTATCTCGTCGTCAAACACGACCCGCTTGTCGATTCGACCATTAAGGCTTACGTCAATTTCATGGCGGCTCCGCAAAGACGCGAACTCATCACAATCGGCACATCGAACGGTTCTTTTCAAACGCTCCCGCTCGGTGTCAACAACGTTAAAGATATCGGCATTGACCAACACTCAATCAGACTTTACGCCGACGCCGTGCCGCTCTTGGATTTCGATTACAACGTCGAAACGAGCGAGGTCACGATTAACGTTGCAAACGGCAAAGTCATCACCGCAAGCTACGACTACGGACACGGCTCCGAGACGTGGCTGGAAATGGACAAAGTCATCGATTCGCAACCTTATTTCGACGACACCTACATGTCTCGTTTCCATTTCACCTTGCCCGATTCTCAAACCGAAAACAAAAAAATATCGAACGTGCGACTGCAGTTGACGCGCCCGACAGGCAAAGTTACCAATCAATCATTGGGCAAAGCTACCGGCAAAGTTCAAATGCTCAGCCTGCCGCACCGCGCCACGCAGTCAACAATTTCACTCAATGCCGAGTGGAGTTATGAGCCCGAATCGCAAATTCTGTCGTTCGTCGCCGCCAAAAATACCGCGCTCAATTTGAGTTACAGCTGGGTCGGCGAACAACCCGTCGTGCACAGTTTTACTTGCGGTTGGGCCGGTGCCGTTTAAGGAGGAATTTTCATGGCTCAAATTTTCAGGCAACCGTTGTCGCCCGAACAATTAAAGGCTCGGCAAGACAAAATAAAAGCTCTCGCCGAAGAGCAACGTAAAACCGAATACGATTTAATCATCGCCGAATTGTTGACCAAAATTGCCGAATTGGAGGCTGATAAAAATGACAACGACTGACCGCGCAATCGGTGAGCTCTGGTACAGGCTCGTCTACGAATTGAAATTGAAGACTGTCGCCGACGTGCCGGAGCAATACAGAGAAATTCTTGAGTTGATTCGCCGCGAACATGAAAAGCCGTAACACTCACGACGTTTATTTTTATCTGCCGCATCGCAAAAAGCCAATCGCTCATTCGACGCTCGGCACCAATTTTTTGTTGCGATTAATCATGCAAGACGGCTCCACCGTTCAACAGCTACGCGACAAATTCACCGGCAAAGAACTCGTGCGCAACCCCGAACTCGAAACCGTTCTTGACGCTTACATCAACAAAGGTTTCGGTCATCTCGTTGCCAAAGAAATCTTCCGTTGATATAATTGCAATCGAAAACGAGACCCTCGCGTCTCAAGCAAAAGTCTCGTTTTCAAAAAAAATACAATCAGTCCTGCGGAGAGTATAACCTCTTCAGGGCTGATTGTCAAAAGGAGGATGCTCTCCATGAGCAACAAGATTATCACCTTTACCAATGAGGAACTGGGCTTTAATGTACGGACGCGCTACATCGACGGCGAATGCCGGTTCGTCGGCAAAGATGTTGCTCAATCGCTCGGTTACAGAGACACGAAAAGCGCACTCATCGACCACGTCTTTCCCGATTATAAGCGCGTACTCAACGCCAAAACCATTGACCGCGGCATCAACGACAACCTAAGCCAACATGACATTTACGAGGCGTGCAAGTCGAAACTCGACGCGTGGCAAAAATTGATTAACGAATAAATTCATCGGACATAAATTCTTTAACTTCCTGCGGGAAGTTTTTTTTTTTGCGAGGTGACAGCATGGTTAATTATTTCCCTTACGACCCGGCTAATCCCGTTGCCGTCACGAACGAGCAACATACTATCGCCAATTCCAAAATTCGTCTGCGCCACGTGCCAAAAGAAGGTACGATTCAAATCAGCGGCTTCACCGAAAAAGATTCGCCCGCTTCCTTGCAGTTCAACGAATTTTATTGTTGGTATGCCGCCGACACTTTGTACCGTGATTCTAATCGTATCGTTTATTTTTCAAGCCTCCGCAACGGCTCCGTCGTCAACGTCAACTATTCAGCGGTAGGCACCGTCGTCACTGCCGACGACATGAACGAAATCAAATCGCACATTGAAAACTCCGAAGAGCAATTCGTCAACGTTCAATTCGCGCTCAATCAGCATGCCAACGACATTTTGAGCTTGCAAAATCAAATCGCAGACATCGGCACCGCAGACATTGACGCGCACGATCAATCGCATAACTCACATCAATTCATTCAAGGTTTGATTCTCACCGAACAATCTGCGCGGACTTCCGCCGATAACAATCTGCAAACTTCAATCAGTGCCGAGACTTCCGCAAGAACTTCCGCCGATAACAATCTGCAAACTCAAATCAACGGCAAGATGACTTTCGCCGGCACGTCAACCGCGTTTCCAAATAATCCGCAGGCAGGTTGGCTCGCCATCGTCAACGACGCTCCTTATCTTTACAACGGCTCGCAATGGACGCTCCTGGTAAGCGACAATCAATTTGTTCTCGGCACCGAATCGTCCACCGTCGAAGGCGCAATGTGGATTTCTCTTTCGTGAGGTGATTTGATGAACACTCTGATTAAAATTTACATGAACGCGACGGCCAATCAGCAGGACGGCGACGAAGTCAGCATAAGCAAAACTTTTACCGCGCCCGTTCAAATGAAACTCAACGCCGCCATTAACGAAACGAAAATCATTCCGCTCGGCATCAGAACGGCGACGGGCTATCAATCCGTCAACGACGTTGTGATTTCTGTCATCGACGACACGAATAATCGTTTCAGCCTGTGCACCTCGCAGAACGGAACTTTTTCAACGTCAATCACCATGAGCGGCATCACCGACACGAATAAAATTTTTTATCTCAAGGGCACGTCGACCGATACCGATTATCCGACCGTTGACCGCGCTCCGTCAATCAAAGTCACTGCCGCCATTACGCAGGTGTCGTGATGAATACGAATAATTTAATCGTCTATCTGCCGTTGCACGCGTCGACAACCGATTTGTGCGGCAACTCGTGGACTGCTTACGGCTCGCCGACTGTCGAAAACGACGTGCTCAAAACCAACGGCTCCGACCAATACCTTGAGCTGACCAATTTCACGCCCGTCAACGAACTTTTTAATTCCGACTTCACCATTCATTTTTACATGACCTATCGCGATTCCAAAACGAGTGAAGGCGGGTTCTTCACGTTTGGCAATTTCGGCTGGCAATGTTATCACTCGCAGGCCCGGTTCAATGCTAACTGTAATATCAACGGCTCTAATCGCTGGCTCGAAATCGATTCGGTTCCGCTTTCCGATTTCAAAGACGCCGAACATCATTTCGCCATCGTTCGCAAGGACGACACGCTTTATTTTTTCTTTGACGGCACGCTGAAAACTACTTACACCGTCGGCACTTTCTACGATACCGATACCACGCTCCATATCGCAAGGCGCAGTAATTATCGCACCGCTTTGGACATGCGCGACTTTTGCATTCACACCGAGGCTTTGTGGACTGAAAATTTCACGCCGCCCACCGACGACGAACTTGTTGCCGCCGAAATTGAACTCGCAGGTTTCGCCGAACGTTCTTACACCTTCGACACGCCCGCGCAGATTCAAAACGCTCCGCTGTTGAATTCCGCCACCAAAGTTTGGCTCACCGCCGATAATTATCCGACCGAAGACATTGCCGGCAATTTGTGGCACGCTTATCAAAATCCGACTTGCTCAAACGGTGCCCTTCAACTTAGCGGCAACTATCAATGGCTCGCTCTCGACGGCGGCATCACTCTCGGCGGCAACGACTTCACCATTCGCGGCAAGGCTTATATGAGCAGTTCAACTGCCAATTACGGGCGCATTTTTGAATTCAAAGTTCAAGACGACAATGATTGGCGGCTGGAATTAACTCGGTATCGCGAAAGCGACCGCCTGCAGTTTTGTCTTAATACCGTCAGCGGTGAAGTTCTCGCTAACGGCGGCAGCGGGCTGAATAATTCCGGCTTCGATTTTGAAATTGATTACACTCACGCCGATACTACTTTCCGCGTTTTCATCAACGGTGCGCTTGCCATTACACAAGCCGCCGAATTGCCGCGGCTGACTTTCCAATATCCTTGGATTGGTCTCGGCAAATATGGCGGCGGTGACGGGCAATGGATTGGCTCAATCGATGAATTCATGATTGTCGACGGCATCGCACTTCATACCGCGAATTTTATTCCGATGTCGACCGCCGATTTTGACGCGCTCAAATCCGATTTCAATTCGTCTTATGCAACCGGCTTTTCCATTCAAAATCAAATCGACAACGAGCCGCTCACGTGGCGTTATGAAAATGTCGGCTTCGCAAGTTTGGTTCTGCCCGACGCTACCACGCTCAATAATCTGCCCGCCACTCAATCGAAAACTTCTGTCGCTTTTTATCAGACCGCTCAATCAAAATCTTTCACATGCGACGCCGCCAAAACCGTTTGGATTAAATTTGACCTCTATCATCAAGGCGGCAATGCCTTCAGAATTTTTGACACGTCCTATTCGCAATACGGCGCGGGCATTTATCGTTCGAGCAACACTCAAATTCAATTTTGGTGTAACAACAAAGCGGTTTTGAATATCGACAACGTTTTGCAGACGAACACGCTCCAAACGTGGCTCCTTCGCATGACTGCCGACAAAATCAACGGCGCGATTGAACTCTGGTGCGACGGCGTAAAGTGCGGCGAATTTATCGGCAACGTCAACAACGGCGTCGATTTTTCCAACATTTATCTGCAGTCAGACGGCGACAAAAATCTTTTCAGCAACGTCATCGTTTCAAACGGCGAACTCACTTTCGACGACAACTTGTCTTTCGGCACCGTCAACGTTGAAAAAATTTACGACGTCGAATTCAACGCCCGCCATTACGACGAAAATTTTTGCA
>CAJOHG010000002.1 GCA_905234395.1 uncultured Selenomonadaceae bacterium | reverse complement strand
CGGAATATTGGCGAAAGCATTATAAAAAAAAAAACGGTTGTCAATCCCTTGAAAGAGTTTTTTTCGGTTGATTTTCTAACTTGAATCAGTTAAACGGCTAATTATGACTTACGAACATTTTGAGTGCGAACGACGATAAAAAAGACTTCGCGCCGAAAAATTTCGGATTGAAGTCTTTTTTATCGTGTCAAAAAATTTTTATGCCTTAACGACGCCGATACGCTGTTTGATATGATTTCCGCTCAAAATTTCGTCAATCATCGCGACCGCATAGTCCGCGTAGCTGATAACGCTTTCGCCCGCCGAATTTACGATTAATTCTTCGCCGCCGACAAGATATTTGCCGGTTTTTTCGCCGTCAGCCTGAAAATCGCACGCGGGACTGATAAACGTCCATTGCACGTCGTCGCGGGTGCGCAATTCGTCGAGAGCTTTTGCTTGAGCAGCCGCCAACGGTTTCCAATCTGCAGGAAAATTCGGCGCGTCCATGACTTGAGCAGAATGTTCGGGATTTGTGTACAAACTGCCTGCACCGCCGACAATCAGCAACCGAATTTTTGAGCCGCTGAGAATTTCGCAAAGGTGTTTGAGCGTGGCGGAATGTTGCGGAAGAGTTTCGGGCTTGAAGGTGCCGAATGCGTCAACAACCGCGTCGAAATTTTTCAAGTCGTCCGCCGTCAAGTCGAAAATATCTTTGACGACAATTTTTTTCGCGCCGTCGACGACTTGCCCTTTCCGTCTGACAAAAGCCGTGACTTCAAGCCCGCGACTTGCCGCTTCAACGACGATTTTTCTGCCGGCTTTACCTGCCGCCGCGACAACTGCAATTTTCATGTGAATCAGCCTCCAAAAAATTTTGCTACCATGATAAATTTTTTCGTCGGAAAAAACAAGCGGGCACATTTTTATACGCGTTGAAAAATTCGGTGCGTCGAATTAAAATTTCGTCGAGGTGAGCAAATGATACGCAAAAAAGATTTGCCGGAGTGCCCGGTTGTGACGACGCTTAGTTTGATAAACAGCAAGTGGAAAGTTTTTATCTTGCAACGCCTGTAAGAACGACCGTGGCGATATAACGAACTTAAACGCTCAATCGCGGGAATCAGCCAAAAAGTTTTGACGGACAGCTTGCGAACATTGGAAGCGGACGGACTCGTTCAGCGGAAAATTTTCGACGAGAAACTTTCGCACGTGGAATATTCGTTAACTGCTTGGGGCGAATAATTCAAGTTGATACTCGACGCGCTTTATAATTTCGGCGTGCGTCACAAGGAACGAATTTTGTCGCCCGCGCAGATTTGACAATAAAAAACGACTCCGCTCCGAACATTTGGAAGAAGTCGTTTTTTGTTTGTCAACGTTTCAAAATTTGTGCGCCGCGACCGTCGACGTTGAGAATCAGAGCTTTTGATTTGACGTCGTGAGCTTTGAACGCCGCGACCATTGCCGAGGCGATTTTTTCTTCAAGATGACTTTGTGCCGTCGTGAACGCGATTAAACATGAACCTGCGCCGGAAATTGCCGCTCCAAGTGCTCCCGCCGATTTTGCCGCGTCGAAAACTTCAGTCATGCCCGGCACCAATTTTTTTCTGTACGGCTGATGAAGTGCGTCGTCGAATGCGAACGGCAAAAGTTTTTCGTTGCCCTTGACGAGTGCGGCGACCAACATTGACGCGCGACTGATATTGAAAATTGCGTCCTTCATCGAAACGTTTTTCGGCAGAACTTTGCGGGCAAGACGCGTCGACAATTCAAAATCGGGAACAGTCACGATAAGCTTGAGTTTGATTCGCGGCATGAAACTGAACGTTTGAACTTCGCCTTGATTCATAATGCTGACCGTGAAGCCGCCGAAAATTGCGGGCGCAACGTTATCGGGATGACCTTCAATTTCCGTCGCCAATTTGAGCAGACCGTTTTTATCGAGCGGCGAGCCCAAAATTTCATTTGCGGCAGTCAAGCCCGCAACAATCGCCGTGGAACTTGAGCCGAGTCCGCGCGAGAGTGGAACGTTGTTTTTCGTGCGAATGATTGCGCCTTTGAATTCGTCTTCGCGTCCGACTTCCTGCAAAAGTCTGTGAACTGCCTGCCACGTCAAATTTCGTTTGCCGCGCGGAATTTTATCGGCACCTTCGCCCGAAGAATCGACGACAAATTTATTGCTCCTAAGCAACGTCAAGTCAAGATAATTATAAATCGTCGTGGCAACGCCTAAACAGTCAAAGCCCGGTCCGCAATTTGCAGAAGTGCCCGGCACGCGAACGACAGCTCTGTTATTGTCCGTGAAATTTTTCATTGCGCTCACTCCACGCGAATCACGTTGAAAATTTTATCGACGACCGATAACGCTTGCAATGCCGCTTGCGCCTCCAAAATATTTTTGTGCTTAACGTTGTGCGTGATGACGACAAGTTCAACGTGGTCTTCAAGCGTCGTGGTTGTCTGCACGACAGATTTCAAGCTTACGTCGACATTGCCGAAAGTTGATGCGATTTTGCCGAGAACGCCCGGTTTGTCGTCGACGAGCAAGCGAATGTAATACGACGATACAGTTTCTTCGACGGGACAAATTTTGCGCTGATGATAGCACGTGCAACCGAATCGACCGGCCGCGCCGCGTTGAAGTCCGCGAGCAATTTCGATGATGTCGCTGACGACTGCAGACGCCGTAGGTTTGCCTGCGCCCGGTCCGAAGAACATTGCCTCTTCAATCGGATAGCCGCGCACGAATACCGCATTGAGCACGCCATTAACCGACGCGAGCGGATGAATTTTCGGCAGGAGCACGGGATTAACGCGAACATCAACGCCGAGTTCCGTTTCACGACCGACAGCCAACAATTTGACGACGTAACCTAAATCTGCCGCGTAAGTGATGTCTTCGGGCGTGATGTGCGTTATGCCTTCAACTGAAACGTCCTCGAATTTCACGCGACTGTTGAAAGCGATTGACGCGAGAATTGCGATTTTGCGAGCGGCGTCCTTGCCTTCAACGTCAGCTTCGGGATTTCGTTCCGCGTAGCCGTGAGCTTGAGCTTCTTTTAAAACGGTGTCATAATCCGCGCCGCTGTCGTTCATTTTGGTGAGCATGTAATTTGTCGTGCCGTTGACGATGCCGAGAATTTCGGTGATTCGATTTGCGGTGAGCGAACGTTTCAAGGGCATGATGATTGGAATTGCTCCGCCGACAGCCGCTTCAAAAAGGAAGTCGATTTGATATTTTTCCGCCGCGTCGAAAAGGTCGTGACCGAATTGCGCGACGACGTCTTTGTTTGCGGTGACGACGTGTTTACCGTGAGCCATTGCCTGCAAAATAAAATCTTTCGCGGGTTTGACGCCGCCCATAAGTTCGACGACAATTTTAATTTCCGGGTCGTTCAAAATTTCATCGTAGTTGTTGGTTGCGGGAAGTCCGCGTTCTTGAAGTGCGGGAATTTCGCGCGGCAAGACGAGAATTTTTTTGATTTGAATATCGGTGTTTGCACGTTGCGAAATGATGTCGCGATTATTTTGCAGAACTTCGATGACGGAGCCGCCGATTGTGCCCGCGCCCAAGAGTCCGATTTTTATCACGTTGTCCATAAAAATTTCTCAATCCTTTCTGAAGTCGTTATCAGCGAGAAATATTCTGCCGTCGAAAAATTTTTCCTGTCAAGACTGAATCAAGTCCAAAAGATTTTTGTAATTGCGAGCGACGTTGATGACGTATTGGACAGTTTCGGCGTAATTGGGAACGCCGCCGTATTTTTCGACAGCACCGGGCCCGGCATTGTAAGCGGCAACAGCGTCCGTGACGGAATAAGTGCCCCAATCTTTGAAACGTCCGAGCTGACTTTTGATGAACTTCGTGCCGCCGATGATGTTTTCCAACGGATTGTGCGGATTGACGCCCAAATAAGCGGCAGTGGACGGCATCAACTGCATGAGCCCAATCGCGCCGACGGGACTGACCGCGTGGAAGTCAAAGCCGCTTTCCGCTTCCATAATCGCCGTGATTAAAATCGGATCGACTTGATATTCGCTTGAGGCGTACAAAATCGCGCGAGTAATCCAATCGCACTCAACTTCATTGTGATTGTAGCGGTTGACGGTCTGATAAATCGCGCTGTAATAATCGACAGCCTCGGCAGTGTTTGCGCCGAAAATCATCGTCACGGACAAGCTTACGGCGATTATCAGCCGCTTGAAAATTTTTATAAGCTCCATGTTATCTTCTCCTTTGCCGAAAAAAATTTTGTTGATTATAACACACAAACGCGCAAGTCAAAATTCATATTGTAAAAAATTCGGCGTTGTGGCAAAATGTTTATCAGAAAACTTTTAAGGAGCGATTAGAATGCTGATTGACAACGACGATAAAAATTTGGTCGAGAAAAAAATTTCGAGTGAGCCGGTTTTTGACGGAGTGCTTCTTCACGTGCGCAAAGATAACGTTGAACTTCCGAACGGGCACAAAGCCGTTCGCGAATGGATTAAACATCCCGGAGCCTCGGCGATTATTCCGCTGTTGCCCGACAATCAAATTATCCTCGTGCGACAATTCCGCTATCCCGTCGGCAAAGTCACGTTGGAAGTTCCTGCCGGCAAGCTTGACGTTGAAGGCGAAGACCCGATTGAATGTGCGCACCGCGAGCTGTCGGAAGAAACGGGCTACACTGCGGGCAAGATTTGGAAGTTGACGACGATAGCAACGACTGTCGGTTTCACGGACGAATATATTCACCTTTACGCCGCGACTGATTTGACGCCCGGAAAAATTCATCCCGATTCGGACGAGTTCATCAACGTCGTTAAAATGCCGCTGACTGCCGCCTTGCAAATGGTAGAGACCGGAAAAATTTTCGACGCAAAGTCCGCCGTGTCGATTCTCCTGCTCGCAAAGCAAGTCTTCCTCAAGAAATGAGAATGATGATGATGAAATTACCCGACAAAAAATTTCCGCGACCTGCCATTAAAATTATCGGAGCCGTCGTGCTTATCGTGCTCGTGACAAAATTTTTACCGGGCGTCGCGGGAACAATCCTTTGCCTGCTGCTAATCGGCGGCTATTACGGTTTAATCGGCAGATGTTTGAAATTCTGCAAAGTAAATTTTCTCGACACGTTGAAAGAAGATTTGCCTGGAATTTTATTGGCGGCGATAATCGGCACGGGATTTATCGCGCTGATTGTGAGTTCGCAACATACGATTTACGTTGGAGATCAGCTGGAAACTTACGAGCCGACGCTTTATTGCGAGGAAAATTCGTTCACAAATCCCGCGCGAGCACTGAAAGATTTATGGCGCACAATCAATCAC
Organism: uncultured Selenomonadaceae bacterium; assembly: GCA_905234395.1. Classification (GTDB taxonomy): domain Bacteria; phylum Bacillota; class Negativicutes; order Selenomonadales; family Selenomonadaceae; genus Quinella. The sequence goes on along the minus strand of CAJOHG010000002.1, from coordinate 72,207 downwards.
GCGGACTACAACAATTTCCTGCCGATGTTGATGGCGTTGCCGATGCATTTGTTCGGAAGAAGTTTCCTTTGCTACACGCTTTACGTCTGGATAATGTTTGCACTGCCGGGAATTTTTTTTGCGGCGGCGACGTTCAAAGCAATCCTTGAAAATGCGGGCGTCAAAATTTTTTCGGTATCCGCGCTCATGGCGATAATCATGTTGTTGCCCGCGTTGGAAGTGCCGGTTTTCGTCGGCTACGCGAACATTTCAATCTTACTGCCGGGCGCGATAATCTTTGCAATGCTGTTGAGTTTGGACAAGGAAAAATTTCAGCGCGAGCCGTTGATTTTAATCGGCGTGCTGTGTATCTTTGCGGTATTCCAAGCACGAACGGCGGCTTACATGATTTTGGGCGAATTCCTCGGTTATGCAGTCTGCGTTGCGATAACAAGCTTTTGGGAAGGAAATTTCCTGCGCGGACTCGTGACGTTGTGTCAAAAATTTTTCGTTATCGGCGTCTCGGCGTTGCTGATAATAATCGTGCCGTTCTTCCCGTTCGTCAAGCACGTACTGACTTACGACATCGGCACGGCGTATTCGGCTTATCAAATGGGAATGGATTTCCCGCAACGACTTCTTGCACACGCCGCTTATCTTGGATTGTTAATCTACGTGATTTTTGTCGTCGGAGTGATTGTGAGCCTGTGCAATAAAAAATTCCTGCCATACGCGGCATTTTTCGCAACGTGGTTTTTCACCGCCGAACTTCTGATTTGTCGCGTGCAGTGCATTGACAGACAACACAACTACACGATGATTTTGCCGTTAGCCTTTGTGCTGATAATGTTAATCGCGTTCGCCTTGTCGCGCAAGAAAAAATTCGGCATCGCGTTGCTCGTGATACTGTCGCTGAATTTTATTCAAACTTGTCTGCCGCGTTTGAACTCTTACGGCTTATTGCAGGGCAAATACGAAATTCCCGTGCGCACCGACATTGACGAGATAAAAAATTTCGTCGCGGAGCTGGAGAAATTGACGGCGGGCGCGCAAGTTTACACGTTTACCGACAGCGTGATATACAACGGTCACACTTTGGGCAAAATTTACATTCCCGAAGTTCACAACACATTGTCCAACGCAATGAGCGTCGCCGAATTGGATTTGCGTGACGGCTTCCCGACAAGATTTTTTGACGCCGATTATATTCTTGCGCCGGAGCCTGTGCAAATTCATCTGATGCCGCAAAGTCAACAAGTCGTCGTAAAAACTTCCGAGCTGATAACGACATCAACGCCGATTTCGCGGCACTACAAACTGATTCGCGAGGATACATTGCACCCGAACATGAACGGCGTCAAAGCGGTGACGTTCAAGCTTTACAAAAAAATCTCGCCGCTTGAGAAGTCTGATATTGACTTTGTGGAAAAAATTTTCGTCGAGCTTTACCCGAATCATGACGACTTATTCAAGAATCGTTTCGAGAATTACAAGCGCGAACATTTCAAGGAATAATTTTTTCGTGCATTAATCGGGAGATATTTTAATGAAAACTTTGGCGATAAATTTTATTCGCAGACATAAGCCCGTACAAATTTTTCTGGCATTTATCGGGCTCGTTATCCTCACCGCGATAGTCGGAAAAATTTTTCCTGTATTCGCCGGAACGATTCTTTGTTTGCTTTTGCTGGGCGGCTACTACGGAATTTTGTTTCAATGCCTGAAATTTTGCAATGTAAATTTCCTTGAAGTCTTGAAAAATGACTTGCCGCGAATTTTATTGACGAGTGCGCTCGCTACGGGCTTTATAATCTTCATAGTAAGTCTTCATAATACAATTCACATTAGTGATTCCCTTGAGACTTGGGAGCCGACGATTTACTGCGAAGAAAATACTTTCAGTAATGTATATATTGCTCTGAAAGGTTTGCGCTGGTCAATAAATCACGCCGACTACAATAATTTTTTACCGATGTTAATGACGTTGCCAATGCATATTTTCGGCAAGAGTTTTCTGTGCTATGTGCTGTACGTCTGGCTGATGTTTGCACTGCCGGGAATTTTTTTCGCGGCGGCGACTTTTAAAGGGATGTTGGAGAAGGCGGGCTTTAAAAATTTCCCGTGCTCGGCGTTAATGGCACTCATCATGATTTTCCCGGCACTCGAAATACCTCTGGTCTTTGGCTACGCGAATATTTCAATCCTGTTGCCCGGCGCAATAATCTTGGCAATGCTTTTGAGCTTGGATAGGGCACAACTTCAGCGTGACCGCCTCTTTTGGATTGCCGTCTTGTGCATATTCGCGGTATTTCAAGCGCGGACGGCGGTTTATATGCTCATCGGAATGTTTTGGGGCTACACGCTTTACACAGCGATTTTGGGACTTCAAGAAAAAAATTTTCTGCGCGACTTTCTCTTGCTAATAAAAAAATTTTTATATATCGGCGCATTCGGGCTGATAATAACGTTGCCGCTGTTCTTTACTTTTATTAAACACGCGTTAACTTACGACATTGGCACGATTTATTCGGCTTACCAATTCGGAATGGACTTCCCGACAAGAATTTTTGTGCACGCGAATTACCTGGGACTTTTGATATATCAGCTGTTTATAATCGGAATAATCGTGAGCCTCTTCAACAAAAAACTTTTTCCCTACGCAATATTTTTCGCAACGTGGTTTTTCACCGCCGAACTTTTGATTTGTCGCATACAGTTCATTGACAGACAACACATCTACACGATGATTTTGCCGTTTGCTTTTATTTTCATAATGCTGACAGCCGTCACCTTGTCGAAGAGGAAAAAAATCTGCGCGGCTTTGCTTTTAATTCTGGCGATTAATTTTGTTCAGCCTTACTTTCCGAGCTTGAATTCTTACGGTTTTTTTAGCGGAAAATATGAAATTGTCGTCCGGCACGATATCGACGACTTGAAAAATTTTGTCGCCGATATGAAAGAGCTGACGTCGAATAACAATAAAAAAATTTTTGGTCTGTTGCACAGTTTTTTTTACAACGTACACACTCTGGGAAAAATTTATCTTCCCGAAAATCATAATGCCTTGCCGAATCTCTTCGGTAGCGGCAACGTTGATTTGCGCGACGGCTTTGCTATTAATTTTTTCGATGCGGATTATGTTATTGTGCTTGAACCTTTTCAAAATGACCTTCAGGCGCAAGACCAAACAATTATCCTCAAGCCTTACGAACTGATAACGACGCCTTCTCCAATCTCGCGACACTTCAAGCAAATTAAGGAATACACGTTCTCGCTGGACGGCATTTCGACTGTTAAATTCAAGCTTTACGAAAAAATTTCTCCTTATGAAAAGGCGGATATTGATTTTGTGGAAAATATTTTCGAGAAACTCTATCCCAATCAACCCGAATTGTTTAAAAATCGTTTCGAGAATTACAAGCGCGAACATTTCGGAGGTTAATCGCATGAATATTTTATACGCGGTCATTCCGTGCTACAACGAGCAGGAAGTTTTGCGCGAGACTGCCAAAAGGTTGCGCGAAAAATTTCAGTCGCTGATTGCCGCCGAAAAAATTTCTCCGCAAAGCCGAATCGTCTTTGTCAACGACGGCTCCAAAGATTCGACGTGGAATATCATTCGAGAACTTCACGGGCACGACAAAATTTTTTCGGGAATAAATCTTTCACGCAATTGCGGACATCAAAACGCCTTGCTTGCAGGATTGATGACGGTCAAAAATTTTTCGGACGCGGTCATTTCGATGGATGCCGACTTGCAAGACGACATCAACGCGATTGACGAGATGATTGACAAATTTCACGGCGGCTTTGACATTGTTTACGGCGTGCGAAGTAAGCGCGAGACCGATACATTTTTTAAGCGATTCACGGCGGAAAGTTTTTACAAGCTGATAAAATTTTTGGGCGGCGACATTGTCAACAACCACGCCGATTATCGACTGATGAGTCGTCGGGCATTGGACGGGCTTGCGCAATTCGGCGAAGTGAATTTATTTCTGCGCGGACTTGTGCCGATGGTCGGCTATCCCTCGACGACGGTTTATTATGAACGTGCGGAACGATTCGCGGGCGAGAGCAAATATCCGCTGAAAAAAATGTTGTTCTTCGCGTTTCAAGGGATAACATCGTTGACGGTGGAGCCGATTCGCATGATAACGACATTGGGCTTGATGATGTCGTCGATAAGTTTCCTCGTGATTCTTTGGACGCTTTACGAATATTTTTTCGGCTACACGGTTCCCGGCTGGTCAAGTATGTTGGCGTCGCTGTGGTTTATCGGCGGACTGATTTTGCTGTCAATCGGCATTGTCGGCGAATACGTCGGGAAAATTTATCTTGAAACGAAAAGACGCCCGCGATTTATCGTGAGCGAATTTCTTAATGACAACTCGGAGGTGCTTTGATGTTTGATGATATTGGCGGCTTCTTAATGCATTTAATCGCCGGACTGCCCGGCATTGTTATCGCAATGACCGTTCACGAATACGCACATGCACGCGTTGCCGACGCACTCGGTGATTATACGCCGCGAATGCAGGGACGTTTGACGCTCAATCCATTCGCGCACGTCGATCCCGTTGGCTTGCTCATGCTGTTTATCGTGCATTTCGGCTGGGCAAAACCCGTGCAAATCAACCCGATGAATTTTTCCAATCCGCGCCGCGATGATATTTTAGTCTCGTTTGCAGGCCCGGCATCGAATCTGATAACGGCGTTTATCTTCGCCATAATTTTTGTTCTGCTCGCAAAGATGCATGTCCCGTTCACAAAAGGTGCACTCGTCGTTCTGAATCTGATAATCATCTACAATATCAACTTTGCGATTTTCAACATGCTGCCGATTCCGCCGCTTGACGGCTCGCACATTTTGAAACAGCTCCTGCCCTACGACCTGGCACGGCAATTTGAAAGTCTCGAACGTTACAGTTTCATTTTCCTGATTATCATAATCGCAACGCCCGTTTTGAGCTACGTCTTTATCCCGTTGCAACGATTCATCTACGGAATTTTCAAGGGCATAATCGGCATTTTGATTTGAGAGGAGAAAATTTTATGGCAGAAAATTTCAGCGTGGCGATAAGTTTCAAAGGCAGTCTCGGTTATGTTGAGTATGACGAATCGGCGCGAAAAGTCGTTGTCAATCTCGGCGACGCTCAAGGCAAAGCTCTTGCCGAAAAATTTTTGACGACGCCGCACGAAATACAAATTCCGCACGAAACTTTGTTGGACTTCACGTCGGAGAAGATTGACCCGAATTTGAGCGCGGAGAATTTGAAAATCGTTTTGACGCGGCTTTGGGAGGCAACCGGCGTTCATGTCGATTGGAGCCGTCCCGTCGAATATGTCAAAGCTCACCCGCATTATTGAGCGACGCCAATGAATAAAAAAATTTTATTGTTGAATGGAAGTCATGCGGAAATTCCGTTGATTCTCGAAGCAAAAAAATCGGGCTGTCACGTCACGACGACCGGCAACGATCGCGCGGGCATTGGACACGCTTACGCCGACGAAAATTTTTTCGGAGACTATTCCGATTGCGAATTCGTTTACAATCTTGCAAAGAAATTGAACGTCGACGCGATTATTTCCGGTTGCAATGATTTTGCGTACATATCGGCGGCTTATGCTTGCGATAAGTTGAATTTGCCGGGACATGACACTTACGAAAACGCTTGTATCATTCACAACAAAAAATCTTTCCGCGATGTCATGAAAATTCTCGACTTGCCCGCGCCCAAATTTGCAATGTGCAATTCGATTGAGGAACTCTCTTACGCCTGCGAACAGATAAAATTTCCGTTGATTGTAAAGCCTACCGATTTGACCGGCGGCAAGGGCGTCCGTGTCTGTCGAAATGAAACCGAACTTGAAGAAGCATTTTTGAACGCGCAGAAAGTCACGCGCAAGCCCTCAATCTTGCTGGAAAAGTTTATCGACGGGAGCAATCACGGCGGCAACTTTTTTATAAGGAATCAGAAAGTCTTGCGGAGCTTTTTCGACGACGAGCAATATTATCAAAACAAATATCTGGTGTCGGGCGCAAGTTCGCCGTCAAGTTTGAGTCAGTCCACGATGTATCAAGTGATTTTGTACGTCGAGAAAATCGCAAAGCATTTGAATTTGGTTGACGGAAATTTTCATGTTCAGTTTATGGTGGAAAAGGACGGCACGCCGATTTTGACGGATCCTTGTCGCCGGGCACCGGGAGATCTTTACGTGCGATTGATTGAACTTTCCGCCGGATTCAACTGTGCACAAGAAATTGTTCGGGCGGAAAGTGGCTTGCCCGTCGAAATCGGAAATCAGTCCGTGCACAGATTTATTGCCCGCGAATGCATAATGACAGACCGCTGCGGAATTTTTGAAGACGTTTTAATTGCTCCGATTGTGAAAGATAAAATTGTCGACAAAATGATTTGGGCAAGACCGGGCGATAAGATTGAAAATATTTTGACGTACAAGGCGGGAATTTTATTTTTGGAGTTTGGTGATTCAGCCGAAATGCAACGTATCGCAAGAAACTTTCATGAGTCGGTTAGAATTAAATTTCGATAAGCAGGTGACAAAATGAACAGCAAGGGCGAAATTTGTATCGGAATGGCGGGCGCGGGAAGAGCAACCGAACTTCATATGAACGCGCTCAAAAGATTCGGCGGACTTCCCATTTGCAAAAAGCATATCATTGCCAGGCGCAGTGAACAGGTAAACGCCGTCAAAGAACGCTTTAATTTTCAACGGGCGTCGCTCGACTTCAACGATCTGCTCAACGACGACGAGATAGACGTTATCGATATTTGCACGCCGCCTTATGTTCACGAGAGCATGATTCTTGACGCGCTCCGTGCCGGCAAACACGTCATTTGCGAAAAACCTTTGAGCGGCTATTTCGGAACGGAAGGCGCAAACGAAAACATTGGCAACACCGTGAGCAAGAGTAAAATGTTCGATTCGCTGATGAATTCGCTTGAAAGAATCAAACACGCCGTTGAAAGTTCCGACAAGAAATTCATGTACGCCGAAAATTTTATTTACGCGCCCGCCATACGCAAAGCCGCCGAAATCATTGCCGAGAAAAAATCTACAATCCTGTTTGCCAAAGGCGAGGAAAGTTTGAAAGGCTCAAGTTCGCGTGTTGCCGGCGAATGGAATCGCACGGGCGGCGGCACATTTTTGCGAACAGGCTCTCATCCTCTTTCGGCAATTTTATGGTTGAAACAAGTCGGGGGGGGGGGTTTAAATCTGTGCTGGCGGACATGACACGCATGACGCCAATTTTAAGTGAATACGATCACCGCCACATTGCCGCTCGTCCGCAAGACGTTGAAGATTTCGGAATAGCCGTGCTGACTTTTTCTGACGAGACCAAAGCCGTGATTATGGCGACGGACACTTTATTGGGCGGCAGTAAAAATTATATCCAACTCTATTGCAACGACGCGGTCATAAATTGCAGGTTGACGATGAGCGATTTAATGGAAACGTATTTTTTGGACGAAGCCGGAATCGAAACGCTTTATTTGTCCGAGATGTTGCCTTCAAAGTTGGGTTGGAATAAGGTTGCGCTTGATGACGAAATAATTCGCGGTTATGCCGATGAGATGAAAGACTTCATGGAATGCATTTATTTCGACAGAGAGCCGCAGTCGGGATTCAAAATTGCTTACGATACGATAAAAATTATTTACGCCGCATATAAATCAGCCGAACTCGGACGAAGTGTGCAAATTGAGCACGGGCATTGACGCGGCAGTTTATTCAAATTGGAATTGACACTTTCAACGCGGAGGATTTGAGAATGCGATTGATTGTTGGAATGACCGGCGCGAGCGGCGTCGTTATCGCCGTGGAACTTTTGAGACGCCTCAAGGAAATTGATTCGGTTGAGACGCATTTAATCATCACTGAAGGCGCGGAAGTGACCATTCGCGACGAGACGAACTTTGACGTTTTCGAGATTCGTCGACTTGCCGATTGTGTTTACGACGTGCGACAAATGGACGCGGCTGTTGCAAGCGGAAGTTTTCTTGCCGACGGGATGGTTATCGTCCCGTGCACAATGAAAACTTTGGCGGGCATTGCTGCGGGTTATTGCGAAAATCTTTTGCTCCGTGCCGCCGACGTTTGCATTAAAGAGAATCGTAAACTTTTGCTTGTGCCGCGTGAAATGCCGTTCAGTCGAATTCATCTGCGCAACATGAAAGAGCTTGCCGATTGCGGAGCGATTATCATGCCGCCCGTGATGACGTTTTACAACACGCCGAAAACTCTTGACGCGCAGATTAATCACATCGTCGACAAAATCTTGCGCATATTCAATTTGCCCGACAACATGATTGAGTGGCGAGGCGGTCAACAAAATTGAAAGGAGAATTCATCATGAAAGAGCAACCGTCATTGCAACAAGTTTTGAATTCGGCGGGCATCAAACGTCGTTTCGAGGAGCTTTTGGACAGTTCCGCACCGTCGTTTATCTCGTCGATATTGTCAATCGTCAAGAGCAACTCAAAATTGCAGGAGTGTTCGACGAATTCGATACTCGCCGCCGCAGGAATTGCCGCCGCGTTGAAGTTGCCGATAAATCCTTCGCTCGGATTCGCTTATATCGTGCCGTACAAAGGACATGCGCAATTTCAACTCGGTTGGCGCGGATACGTTCAACTTGCCATGCGCAGCGGACAATATCGCACGCTGAATTCGGGAGCCGTTCGCGAAGGACAAATTGCCGAAATCGACTTTGTGACGGGTGAAATTGTTCGCGGCGAAAAAATTTCCGACACGATTGTCGGATATGTCGCCTACATGGAGCTGATTAACGGTTTCCACAAGACGCTTTATATGACCGTCGAGGAACTGCAGGCTCACGCGGAAAAATATTCGCAGAGCTATGCTTATGATTCGCGCACGGGCAGAAAGTCTTCCGTTTGGAGCACGAACTTTGACGCGATGGCTAAAAAGACCGTGCTAAAGAAACTGCTGAACAATTTCGGCATCATTTCAATCGATCAGCAGAGCGTGGCGTTGGCGACGGCGTTGCAGGCAGATCAAGCGGTCATCACCGAGGACGGTTTCCGCTACGTCGACAATGAGCACGGCGAGGAAAAAATTGTTCCTTTCAGCGACGTGTTCGATGTGCCGACGACCGGCAATCTTGACGAGCCGGAAGATACCGCTGACGATAACAACGATACGGAGGAGAAAAATGATTGACAAAACTTTACAATTAAACGGCGCAACGGAAGTGTTGAAAAAATATTTGCCCGATGAAATGATTGACGAGGCTTTATCGGAACTCAACACGGAAGTTAAGAACAATTCGGAGCCGCCGATTAACACGATTGACAAAACTTTACAATTAAACGGCGCAACCGACGTGCTGAAAAAATATTTGCCCGATGAAATGATTGACGAGGCATTGGCAGAATTAAACGCTGAGGTCAAAGAAATTCCCGCCGAAGAAATTCCTGCACCTGCAAAGACTCCCGACAAGCCTGTTGTCGATGAAAAAATTTCCGAGCCCGTGAAAATTTACAGCGCGAGCGATCGTGCGTCCATTCTCGTCGAGGCGTTGCCTTACATTCAAGAGTTTCACGGCAAAACCGTGGTTATTAAATATGGCGGAAATGCAATGGTCAACGACGAGCTTAAAGCGTCGGTCATGCAGGACGTTGCGTTGATGAAATTCGTCGGGATTAACGTCGTTATCGTGCACGGCGGCGGCCCGGAAATTACCGGTTTCCTTAAAAAACTCGGCAAGGAAAGTTCATTCGTGAGCGGCTTGCGTGTCACTGATGAAGAGACTGTCGAAATTGCGGAGATGGTTCTTTGCGGCAAAATCAATTCGGAAATCGTCACGCTCTTAAATCGTCGCGGACTTCGTGCTGTCGGCTTGAGCGGCAAGGACGCCGATTTGATTCAAGCTGCAAAAAAATTGGCGACCGTTTACGAAGGCGGCGAAAAGACCAAAGTTGATATCGGCTACGTCGGCAAGGCAAAACAGATTAACATTCAAATCGTCAACGACTTAATCGCGCAGGGCTATGTTCCCGTCATCGCACCGATTGGCGTCGGCGAGGACGGCGAAAGTTTCAACATCAATGCGGATTATGTGGCGGCGGACATTGCGGGCGCACTCAAAGCTGAAAAACTTTTGTTGCTCACCGACACCGAAGGCGTTTACAAAAATTTTGCGGACAAGAAAAGTTTTATCTCCACGCTCAAAGCTGACGAGGCTCGCGAATTCATCAAGGACGGCACAATCAGCGGCGGCATGATCCCTAAAGTCGAGGCGTGTTTGAGAGCGTTGGATCGCGGCACTAACAAAGCTTACATCATTGACGGACGACTTCCGCATTCGATTATTCTTGAGCTGTTCACGGCGGAAGGTCTCGGCACGGAGGTCAGCGGTGGTCGATAAAAATTTGTTCCCGTATGATTTGGCAGTCGTCGCCATCATGAAGAATGAGGCTCCGTATCTCAAAGAGTGGCTTGATTATCACTTAATGGCGGGTGTAGATCACTTTTACCTTTACGACAACGATTCTCCCGACAATCAACGCGAAATTGCCAAACCTTACATTGACGCCGGTATTGTCGACTACATTGATGCGCCCGGCAAAATGATGCAACTGTTTGCCTACAATGACGCCGTTAAGCGTTTCAAGTTCCGTTGTCGTTACATGGCGTTCATTGACTTGGACGAATTCATCTTCCCGAAAAGCAACCGTTCAATCGTTGAGGTCGTCGACGAAACTTTGTCGCGCGATTCAAATATTGCGGGCATGTCGATTCATTGGCAATTCTTCGGCTCGAACGGTCAAGAGACTGCCGACTATTCGCGAGGCGTGCTTGAACGTTTTACTCGACGCGCTCCGAGTGATGATGAGCTTAACAAATTCGTCAAGACCATTGCCGACCCGCGCAAGATAAAATATCTGCAGACGATGCATTTCGCGTATTTTTTTGAGCCGTTCCGCGCTGTTGATGAAAATTTCAACGACATATCGGACAATGTTTTGCTTCCGATTGCGGCGGAAAAAATGGTTGCCAATCATTACTACGCCAAATCGAAGGAAGAATACATCAACACGAAAATGCAACGCGGTTGGGCGTGCGGCACAATCAATCCTTACGACGACGAGCAATTCAACGTTCACGACCGCAACGAAATTTTCGACGACGGCATTTTGAATTATCGCAACGAGCGCGCAGAAAATTTTTCACTTGAGAGCAAGACGCAACGTTTCAATCGCGTGACGGAGGCTTTGACGGAAAATTTGTCGTCATCTGTTGACATGGAAACGGCTTTGACTTGTCGAGCGATTTCAACTTATCTGCGCAAAAATTTTCCTGCCGACGACGATTATTGGCGCATTTGCGAGGAGGCGTCGCTTGCGGCAGTTATAAAATCGTTGAGGCATATGACAATCGCCGAAGCTCAACTTTTTATCAAAGACTTTCCAAATCTTTTGCGCTTGTCGTATCCTGTCGCCAAGGAGTTGCGCATTGCCGCCCGACAAATTATTTCGCAGCTGAAAAATTTTTTGCAGAGCCGCGTCATGTGGCAAGAATTTGTTGAATTGGATTATGTCAGCGATTTATTGGAGGAGTGATTCATTTGACGGAAGAAAAAATTTTTGAACGCGACGACAAAAATTATCTGCCCGTGTTCAATCGTTACAAGATCGTTTTGGAGCGCGGCGAAGGCGTTTATCTCTACGACATCAACGGCAAAAAATATCTCGACTTTCTCGCAGGCATTGCCGTCAATGTTTTGGGTCACGCTTACAAGCCGCTAGTCGAGGCAATTTCAAATCAAGCCGCCAAAGTCATTCACGTCAGCAACCTTTACTACACGCAAGCTCAAGCCGATGCCGCTACTAAACTCGTTGCGCTTAGCGGACTGGACAGAGCTTTTTTCGCGAATTCAGGTGCGGAAGCTAACGAAGGCGCGATTAAAATTGCTCGCAAGTTTGCAAAAAAAATTTCGCCCGACAAAGTTCAAATCATCACGGCGTGGGACAGCTTTCACGGTCGGACACTCGCAACTTTGACTGCGACAGGTCAGCCGAAATATCACAAAGGTTTTGAACCGTTGCCCGCAGGTTTCGACTACGTGCACTACAACGACATTGCCGAGCTTGAAGAAAAAATTTCCGACAAAACTTGCGCGGTGATGTTGGAGACGATTCAAGGCGAAGGCGGCGTTTATCCTCCGAAAAATAATTATCTTGCCAAAGTCCGCGAACTGTGCGATAAATATGGCGCACTTTTGATTCTCGACGAGATTCAATCGGGCATGGGACGCAGCGGAAAATTTTTCGCTTACGAGAAATTCGGCATCAAACCCGACATTGTCACGCTTGCAAAAGGTCTTGCGGGCGGCGTTCCGATTGGCGCGTTCATGTGCACGGAAAAAGTTGCTCAAGCTTTTCACGCCGGAGATCACGGCACGACTTTTGGCGGCAATCCTTTGGCATGTGCGGCGGCTAATGTTGTGCTCGACACAGTGCCCGATGAAAAATTTTTGTCGCACGTCGAAGAGGTCGGAGCATATTTCAAACAGCGTCTGATTGAACTGCAAAAAAAATATCCCGAACAAATTTCCGACGTTCGCGGCGAAGGTCTGATTCTCGGTGCGCAACTCGACAAGCCAAAAATTTCGGGCGTGGAAATCGTCAACGAGTGCATGAAACGCGGCGCGATTATCAACTGCACTGTCGGCACGGTGCTACGTTTCATTCCGCCGCTTATCATCACGAATTCGCACGTCGACGAAGTCATCAATATTTTGGACGATGTTTTGAGCAATGGTTAATAAAAATTTGTTCCCGTATGATTTGGCAGTCGTGGCGATTCTCAAATGTGAGGCTCCGTATCTGAAAGAGTGGCTCGACTATCATTTGCTCGCCGGCGTCGAACATTTCTACCTTTATGACAACGATTCAACGGACAATCAAGCCGAAGTCGCCGCGCCTTACGTTGAGGCAGGTCTCATCGATTATATTCATGCGCCCGGCAATGCAATGCAGCTGATTGTCTACAATGACGCCGTAAAACGTTTCAAGTTTCAGTGTCGTTACATGGCATTCATTGACGGCGACGAATTCATCTTGCCGAAAAGCAATCGTTCAATCGTTGAGGTCGTTGACGAAATTTTATCGCGCGATTCATTGGCGGCGGGACTTGCGATTAATTGGCAAATCTACGGTTCAAACGGGCAAGAGACTGCCGATTATTCTCGCGGCGTGCTTGAAAGATTTACTCGACGTGCCGCTAAAGATTGGTCGGGAAATAAACAAGTCAAGACGATAGCCAATCCTCGCGCGATAGATTTTGTCGGCATTCCGCACTACGCGATTTATTTTGAGCCGCTGACCGCCGTTAATGAGAACGATGCAGTCGTTCCTGCAGAATTCAATGAACCCGTAACCGCCGAAAAAATTGTCGTCAATCATTATCATTGCAAATCGTGGGAAGAATATGCGCAGAAGTCTCGACGCGGTTATGCCTGTGCCAATACAGAAATCAATCAATATACGCGAGAGAAATTTAATAACCTTGACCGCAACGACGAGTTCGACAACGGCATTTTGTATTATCGTGCAGTCCGTGCAGAAAATTTTTCGATTGAAAGTCGCGACGACAGACTTGCCCGCGTGATTGAGACGTTGATAAAAATTTTGCCGACCGTTGATAATATGGAAACGGCTTTGACGTGCCGGGCATTGGCAACATTTTTGCGCAGTCAATTTCCCGCCGCCGATTATTGGAAAATTTGTGAGCAAGCGTCGATTGAGGCGATTTTAAAATCTTTGAGCGGTGCAACTCAATCGGAGGCGCAACTTTTTATTCGTGACCTGCCAAATCTTTTGAGCTTTCCTTATCCTGCCGTGAAGTTCATTCGCAACGCCGCACGAGATTTTCTCGCGCAGTTTATGAACGTTTTCGGCGCAAGATATTGGTGGAAACATTACGTGGAGTTTGATTATCTGCGAGACCTTTTGAAATTGGAGAGTGATAATTTTGTTGAACGGTAAAGATTTACTTTCGATTAACAACTTGTTTAGCAATATGGAGTGAAATTGAACAATGGTTGACAAAAATTTATTCCTGCACGATTTGGCAGTCGTGGCGATTCTCAAATGTGAGGCTCCGTATCTGAAAGAGTGGCTCGACTATCACTTGATGGCAGGCGTAGATCATTTTTACCTTTATGACAACGATTCAACAGACAATCAAGCCGAAGTCGCCGCACCTTACGTTGAAGCCGGTCTCGTCGATTACATTCCTATTAATGGAAAACCCGTTCAATACGTTGCTTATAACGACGCTGTGAAACGATTCAAGTATCATTGTCGTTATATGGCGTTCATCGACGGTGACGAATTCATCTTTCCAAAATCAGTTGGGGGGGGATTATTACTGATGTCGTCGACGAAATTTTGTCGCACAACCCGAACGTACCTGGCTTGGTAATGAATTGGCAACATTACGGTTCAAATGGTCTGGAGACTGCCGACTACTCTCGCGGTGTGCTCGAACGATTCACGCGCCGCGCTCCCAAAGACTATACGGTTAATAACAGATCGTATAATGCTTTCATAAAAAACATTACCATTCCGAGACAAATAAAATTCATTTTCGATCCGCATCATATCGTTTATTTTGGAGGACATTATCCCGTAAATGAAATGGGTCGTCCTACTTTCAATCACCTTAACTTTCCTGTGACTGCAGAAAAAATCGTTGTCAATCATTATTACATAAAATCCCGCGAAGAATTTATTACAAAAAAAACGCCGAGAGGTTGGGCTTGTCCCGGCAAAGTTCCTTACGATGAAAAACAATTTAACCTTTATGACCGCAACGAGGAATTCGACGACGGCATTTTAAATTATCGCGACGCACGAGCGAAAATTTATCAGCCGCCCGATAATTCTCACGTCGACGAAAGATTGTTAAGTGCTTTAGAGAAAAATTTATCGCCGACTCTTTCAACGAACACGCCGCAAGATTTTTACGCGGACAAAATGGAAACGTTTTTGACTTGCCGCGCAGTCGCCGCTTATCTTCAGACGAAACTCGCGGACACTTTGCAGGCAAAATTTTATGAAGAGGCATCACTCAAAGCTGTCTTAAAATCACTCGACCAAGTGACTTTGAATGACGGAAGACTCTTTACACGAGAATTGCCGAAGCTTTTAAGTTTGCCTTATCCTGTCGTCAATGAATTGCGAGCTGCGTGTCAGCAAGTTGCTATTCCGCGAATAACGGGCGAGATAAAAAAAGTAGTCCGCGGTCTAGAAAGAGTTGATGCATGGCAATATTTTGTTGATTTGGATTACTTACAAGACATTTTTAATTTGGAGAGTGATAATTTTGTTGAACGGTAAAGATTTACTTTCGATTCACGATCTCAGCGCGGACGAGGTTTATGAAATTTTGGACTGCGCGGCGAAATTGAAAATCATGCAGAAATCGGGCGTCGAACACAAATTGCTTTCGGGCAAGACGTTGGGAATGATCTTTGAAAAATCTTCGACGCGCACGCGTGTATCTTTTGAAGTCGGCATCTTCCAACTTGGCGGCACGGGATTATTTTTGTCGAGCAAAGATTTGCAACTCGGACGCGGCGAGCCTATTAAAGACACCGCCAGAGTTTTGGCGCGATATCTTGACGGAATCATGATTCGCACGTTCGAGCAGTCGAAAGTCGAGGAGCTTGCCAAATACGCCGATATTCCCGTCATCAACGGCTTGACCGATTTATTGCACCCGTGTCAAGTTTTGACGGATCTGTTGACGATTCGCGAACACAAGGGCAAAAATTTCCGCGCACTCAAAATGGCTTACGTCGGTGACGGCAACAACATGACCAATTCTTATCTTTACGGCGCGGCGAAAGTCGGAATGACGCTCAACGTTGCGACGCCCGAAAATTACAAGCCGAATCAAAAAGTTTTCGAGAACGCACTTTCCGACGCCGAAGAGACCGGAGCAAAACTTTCGTGGACGCAAGACCCGATTGAGGCTGTTCGTGACGCCGACATTATCGCGACGGACACTTGGGCGAGCATGGGACAAGAAGCTGAACACGACGCACGCAAGAAAATCTTTGCGCCGTATCAAGTCAACAAAAATCTTTTGAGCCACGCGAGCAAAAATGCAATCGTCCTGCACTGTTTGCCGGCTTATCGCGGCGAGGAAATCACCGACGACGTTTTGGAAGACAATGCGCACGTTATCTTTGACGAGGCTGAAAATCGACTTCACACGCAAAAGGCTGTCATGGCGTTGACGATGGGCACGATTTAATTCACGTCAATCATCAAAAAAATTTCCCGACCGTTTGACGAATCGCGGCGGGAATTTTTTTTTGCGCAACGAAAATTTTATGCTACAATTCAAGGGCAAATCTTCCCAACATCAGAACACGGAGGTTTTTAAATGACAGGACTTTTAGAGACACCTTACGGCACGCGAGATTTTTTGCCGAACGAGGCGGCGACTAAACGCGCAGTCGAATCAAATTTGGCGCAACTGTTCGCGAGCTTCGGTTATGAAGAAGTCGTCACGCCGACAATGGAATATTTGGAGACGTTGACAACTTCAAGCGGGCGCGTGATTGAGCCGCACCTTTTCAAAATGTTTGACCGCAACAACCGAACATTAGCCTTGCGCAACGAAATGACAACGCCAATCGCACGACTTGCCGTCAATCGCTTAAAAGATTCGTCAATGCCGCTCAAACTCTCCTACTTGTCGAACGTCTTCCGTTTCCGCACGAATCAGCCCGGGCGTCAATGCGAATTCTATCAAGCAGGCGTCGAACTTTTGGGAATTTCAAACGCATTTGCCGACGCGGAAATTGTCGCACTCGCCGCGCAGGCTCTCAACGTCGCGGGACTCGTCGACTTCAAAATTTGCCTGGGTCAAGTCGAATTCGCGGCGGGATTTATGGAAAATTTATCGCCCGCAGTTCAAACGCAAATTAAATCGGCAATCGAACGCCACGACATCGTTGCGCTGAACAAACTTGACATTGACGACGCGCTGAAAAAAATTCCGACGTTGCAGGGCGGCAGAAAAATTTTATCGACGGCTCAATCACTCGCGCAAAATGAACGTTCTCGTCGCGCAATCGACAACTTGTCGGAAATTTATCGGCTGCTTGAGATTTACGGCGTTGCGGAAAAAATTTCTTTCGACCTCGGCTTGATTCGCGACTTTGAATATTATACCGGCATGGTCTTCGAGGCTTATGCTCCGGGCGTCGGCTACACGTTGGCGGGCGGCGGACGTTACGACCACATGCTCAAAGATTTCGGCGCGGCGTGTCCTGCCACGGGATTTGCGTTGGGCATCGAACGAGTTTTGGATGCGCGGAAATTTCAAGGCATTGCGGACGATTCGCGGGCTAAAGATTTTTATTTGAGCTACTCGGCAGGTCAAGAAGTCGCGGCGATTCGTCGAGCTGCTGAACTTCGCAAGGCGGGCAAAGTCGTTGAAGTTTCGTTGACGGCTCAAACTCAATCGGACGCCGAAAAATCTTGCGCGGAAAAATTTTGCACGGAGTTAATTTATTTGGCATGAAACACGGCGTCAAGAAGTTGCGATGATTTGGCTGGCTGATGAATCAAAACTCATTCGACGCGGAAATTTTTGCGTGAAAAAAAATTTTGTATGGAGTTAATTTATTTGGCATGAGTGTTTTGAGAAGGATTTATCAATTTGTTCGGGCGGTGACGGCGCGTGTCACTGTCGACGACGGCAAATACATTTCTGCGCACCTCAACGCCGACGAGCAGAAACTTTTTTTCGCGATGAGCGTCGCCGATCAAGTTCACAGCTTGCGCACGGCTTACACGATTGAACGACTCGTCATTGAAGATAAACGCGGCGTCGACCGTGAATTTCTGATTCGATGCGCTCTCTTGCACGACGTTGGCAGGAAAGCCGGAGACTTGACGATTCGCGGAAAAATTTTCGTTGTGCTTATCACGACCTTTGCGCCGAAATTTGCTGAACGTCTGGAACTTAACGGCAATCACGCGCTTTACGTCTATCATCATCACGCGGAATTGGGCGGGCAAAAACTTCAACGCATTGGGCTTTTCAAAGAGGCTAAGATTATCGCCAAACATCACTCGCCGCCTAAAGCCGATGATCCGTTTGAGTTGAAACTTTTGCGGCTTGCTGACGATTCAAATTGAACTGCGCCAATAAAATTGTCAAAATATTTTTCAATTCATTGTTGCAACTTTGACCGCAACTGTGTTACAATGCAAGCGTTATTTGAGAGGGACGCAAGTCCCGCAAAACTGTGTAGTAATTTTGGGGAGGTAATGTAAATGCCGTTAATCACAACCAAAGCTATGTTCAAAAAAGCTCACGAAGGCGGCTTCGCTATCGGCGCATTCAACGTCAACAACATGGAAATCGTTCAGGGCATCACCGGTGCCGCTGCCGAACTCCAATCTCCTGTCATTCTTCAATGTTCCGCCGGCGCAAGAAAGTATGCCAATCATCAGTATCTCGTTCATCTCGTCCGCGCAGCTCTCGAAGTCAACGACATTCCGATCGCTCTGCACCTTGACCACGGTCCGGACTTTGCAACCTGCAAATCTTGTATCGACGGCGGATTCACTTCCGTTATGTTCGACGGCTCGCACTATCCTTTTGCCGAA
This sequence comes from uncultured Selenomonadaceae bacterium, assembly GCA_905234395.1. Lineage (GTDB taxonomy): Bacteria > Bacillota > Negativicutes > Selenomonadales > Selenomonadaceae > Quinella. The sequence continues at coordinate 53,539 of CAJOHG010000002.1, read as the reverse complement.
AACATTGAGAAGACCAAAGAAGTCGTTGAATATGCTCATGCTCACGGCGTAATGGTTGAGGCGGAACTCGGTCAGCTCGCAGGCGTCGAAGATGATGTTTCTGTTGATGCAGACAAAGCTCACTACACCAAACCCGAAGAAGTCGTTGAATTTGTCAGCAAGACCGGTTGCGACTCTTTGGCAATCGCTATCGGCACCAGCCACGGCGCATTCAAATTCACGCCCGAACAGTGCACGCGCAATCCCGAAACCGGCGTTCTTGAACCGCCCGAACTTCGTTTCGACATCCTTGCCGAAATCGAAAAACAAATTCCCGGCTTCCCGATTGTTCTCCACGGCGCAAGCTCCGTCATTCCGAAGTATGTCAAAATCATCAACGACAACGGCGGCGCATTGAAAGATGCTGTCGGCATTCCCGAAGCACAGCTCCGCAAAGCAGCACGCAGCGCAGTCTGCAAGATCAACGTCGACTCCGACCTGCGTCTTGCAATGACCGCCGGCATTCGCGAACACTTCACGCAACATCCCGACCACTTCGACCCGCGTCAATATCTCTCGCCCGCACGTGCTTACATCAAAGAGCTCGTGGCGCACAAGATTAAAGAAGTTCTCGGCTCCGAAGGCACTGCTGCTGCCATCATGGAACTTGCCAACGCAAAATAATCTGTACAATCTTTTCCAAATAAAAAACCGCTCTCAAATCTTGAGGGCGGTTTTAGTTTGTCAATCAGCAAAAATATCGTCGCCGAACGAGTAGACCATCATGCAAACGATCATCACCGCTATCATCACGTCGCCCATTTCAATCGCCGTCCTTTCAATTTTGTTGGACGCAATTTTAACAGCAATACATGAAAAAATCGGGGAGACGTTCATTTGACGGAAAAAATTTGTCAGTCATTATCACTTAGAGGGCGTCTTTGATAACAAAAGTACTCAAATTCATCTTCACAAAAAGTTATAAGGTGTCAGAATTACTCAAAATGTTTGCCACAACTTCATTCATCGTGTGAAATCCATTTCTTTTATGAATGTATTTGCAAGCCAACAAAGCTCCTCTGACAAAAGCACCGCGCGTAAAAGATTCGTGGATTAAAGACAGCCGCTCCAAACCGTCCGTGGCAGTGACTTCGTGGATACCTACATATCCGTCCAATCGAACGGAATTTATAGGCACATCTTTTCGCAGAATATTCGCGGCGATTATCCTGGATGTTCTGGTCGGTACAGGCTTGTTGCGTCCGTGACGTTCAATGATCTCAAAATTAAATTCAGGAAACACGGCAGATATTTTTTTCACGAAATCAATCACCAGATTAATGCCCGGCGTCAAAGTCGGTGCATATACAACGCCTATGCCTTCACGAAGAGTTTTCTCCTTAATAAAGTTTATCTGTTCGTCAGAAAAATCTGTCGTGCAAATAACCAGATTGATTTTTTTTCGACAACACAAATCAAATAGCAACATGGACGTTTCACTGTGAGAAAAATCTACAAGAACATCAACTTCATTGAGATTTTCCCATTCGTGTAAGTTTGTCACACGAATGGTGCGCGGTGTAATTATGCCCAAAGCCTCGCTGACGGTTTTGCCGCAGTCTTTGCTTTCTTTTCGGCACAAAACATCACGCAAAACAAATTCATCGGAAGACAAGGTGTAATTAACAAATTCTCTTCCTGCCTTACCCAAACCACACAGAGCCAAATTCATCGGTATCTCCAATATTTTCCGGAAACGTGAATCGTTTCGCGAACGAAATTAACCATCGAAACAAAATCAAAAACGGGAACCTTGTAGCGTTCTCGAATATCGTCGCTGTACGGACACATGTTCGTGCACTCAAGCACTATGGCACCCGCTTTGTTTTCAGCCAATGAAGTGCTTTCCTCAAGAACTTCAAATAAATCATTCCTGCAGTCGTCAACGTTTACCGATTGCCAATTATGCACGGTGAAATTGGTAAAAGTTTTTTTGTGTTGAGTTCCGCATATCTCCAAATTAAAATTTTTTGGTGACACTCCGACTGCCGCGAAATGTTCGGGCGACAATGTCTCGCTGTTTGCCGTGAGCACCAAAATTTTCTTTTCGGGATTGATCATTCGCCTTATCATCGGCAACATGATAAGAGAGGATGTAAAAATTGGAACGTCGACTTCGCGCGACAATTGGTCTTGAAACAATGACAAAAAACCGCAAGAAGTTGTTATAAGTCTAACCCCCCCCCCAATCAGTTTTTTTGCCGCCGCAATGAAAGGCACCAGATCCGACTCATCCAAATTCAAAACAACTTTGTCATTGGGCACCCTGTCCACAATCTCGTATTTGACGGGAAAATTCCAAGTCAACGCATTTCCGACATCACCCACAATGCGCGGAAAAGTCGTGTTCAGCATTATAATTCCTACTTCATAACCATAGACCGTTTGCCCGCCGTAAACCACGTTACTCATATTCTCTCACCAGATTTGTTTTTTTATGCCGTCAGCCGTTTCGATCTCTATGTCCAGAGTATTTTTAGCCTTGCCGATAATTTTGTAGCATTCGTCCTCCGTGTCGGCATGAATAAGTATCAAACCGTATCTGCCTGTGTCGTCTGTAGGTGGATGAACTTTTTTGCCAATAAAAATATTGTCCATGTGATGCCTGTATACGCCGTGTATGTGTTGTAAATTTTCCAAACCTTTTATGTAACGAACAATTCCGTCTGCAGGAAAAGCAACTCCGAGCCATGCCGCAACTTTGTCGTCCAATTTGTCGAAGTTCGCCTTATGAATATTTCCATTGACAATGTAGTCAACCAGCGGCTCATTGGTGCTGAAACCCGACGCCAAAGCCGTTAAGTCAGAGGATATATAATCGCCGCCGCCGCGCGCAGCAATTTCAATCAGATAAACTTTATCCTCCGCCTTATTGTAGCGATATTCCGCGTGAGTAATGCCAAAGGGCAGTCTCATTGAAGTCGCAAGCTTTTTATTTGCCTCCAGCACCATCTGTCCCACGCGATCTTTAATTCTCTTTGCCGACGAGAACATGCACATTTTTGACATATACATTCCCGGCAAATTGAATTGTTCTTTTATGCCCAAATCCAAATTGCAGTACTCGTAATCCATTGCATAGCCGTCAACGAGATATTCTTTGCCTTCGATGAAACCTTCCAGAATCACCGTGCCGGACAGCGAGTAATGTTTTGTGGCGTCGAATTCCTTTTTCAAATCTTCGGGAGAATCTATGCGACGGACACCTCTGCTGCCGCTGCTGTCGACGGGTTTGATTATCAGCGGGTAGCCGATTTTTTCCGCTATATCCACAGCCTCCGCAACATTGAATGCTCTATCGAATGCGGGAACTCCTACGCCGGCTTCTTTGGCAGCTTTGCGCATCAAATATTTGTCAGTGAACTTCAAGGCAGTTTCGTAGCCGATACCGCGCAAGTCCATCTTCTCGGCAACGAAGGCAACAGTCGGGACAGACACATCGGTTTGGTCGGTCAATATGGCGTCGATCTTTTCGTCACGGGCAATTTTTAAAATCGTGTCCTTATCTCTGGTGTCGACGAAATAAAACTTGTCCGCCAACTTGAAACCGGGATAATCACCCGGGACGCTCACGACGATTACTTCGTAACCTTTTGAGCGACAAATCTTTAAAAAGGGCACTTGACCGCTCCCCGCCCCCAAAATCATAACCTTTTTCATAAGAAACACCTCATAAAGATGAATCAAGCATTAAGGAATTGCATACAAGATGTACTCTCCCATATAGAAACGACTGTGTTTGCGGAGAAAAATTTTGTAGTCGCTTTGAACGGAGGCGATGAATTGCGGAATGGTTATCAAGTTGTCTTCACAATGAAACATCATAATCGTCAAAGCGGGCTTTTGATTTTTGAGGATTTCAGTCGCGCCTCTCAAAGCGTTGAGTTCGCTGCCTTGAATTTCCATTTTGATGAGGCTCACGTTCTCGCCGCGCAAAACGTCGTCGAGTTTCTCCGTGTGTATTGCGACAGTCCCGAATTCGTTCGATTTGCCGTTCAAAATAAATTGTGCCCTTCTCGTGCCAAACGCCGCAGTTGAAAAGCGAAACGTCTCTGTAATCTTCGGCGCGAACGAAATTTTCAAGCGCAGAGAAATTTGCCGCGTCGGGTTCGAAGGCAAAAATTTTTTCGTAACGACCGCAGCTCCAATTTACAAATCGCGCAATCGTATCACCGCAATAGGCACCGCAATCTACGAACGCTCCGTGCGAAAATTTCTCGGTCAAGACGTTGAAGTACGGCGCGGGCTTAAACACGTCGAGATTCAACGTCCAATCGGCGGTGAGCTTAAGCTTCAGAAAATTTATCATCGTTCGGCGCGAAAGTTCATCGGCAAGCAAGTCGTAAGTCTGCGCAAAGGCGTCGCGGTTGTCGGCAATGAATTCCGCACCGATTTTTTCGGATGAGCCTTTGAGGTTTATCGGCAGAGGGTAGGAAATGATTTGCTCGTCGCGCAGAAAATTGACGGCACGACTACCGCCCTGCATCTCGTCTTCCATGCCCAAAACAAAAACGTATCGTTCGGGTTGAGCGCGAAGTTCCGCGAAATTGTAAACGGGACGATCCAAAAATTTTTTATCGGGCTTGAAGAATTCGGCATCGACCGCATAACCATCGACGTTGATTCCGCGCTCCGACAAATTTTCCGTCACCCACTTCGCCATCTCGCCGGCACCGAAAATTATGACGGGCAGTCCGCGAATTTTAATCTTATCGTCAATCAAATTTACGCCATCGGTCATTGCGCTGAATTCATTCAAAAAATTTTCAAAACTCAAGTTAAGTCTCCTCAATCAAAAAATTTTTTCACGGTCTCGACGACGCGATTTAAATCCTCCGCCGACAAACCGTAATACATCGGCAGGCGAACAAGTCGTTCACTTTCCCGCGTCGTGAAAAGATCTTCGCCATGGAAGCGACAATATTTTTTGCCGGCGGGCGCGGAATGCAACGGAACGTAATGAAAGACGCAATTCACGCCGTTGTCGCACATGAAGTTGATAAATTCCGTGCGCTGTTGCAAATCCTTGAGCTTGAGCCAAAACAGGTGACCGTTGTGCCGACAATTCGCGGGAACAGCAGGCAACTCAATTTTTCCTGCGTTCGCCAAAGGTTGAAATGCGTCGAAATATTTTTGCCACGTCGCACTACGATTCTCGTTAATTTCATCGGCGCGTTGAAGTTGTGCGTAAAGATACGCCGCATTAATTTCGCTCGGCAAGTAGCTGTCGCCGACATCAACCCACGTGTATTTGTCGATCTGTCCGCGAAAAAATTTTGAACGATTGGTTCCTTTTTCGCGCAAAATTTCAGCCCGTTCATTGTAAGCCGCATCGTTTATGACAATCGCGCCGCCTTCGCCCATGGAAAAATTTTTCGTCTCGTGGAAAGAGTAGCAACCGAAGTCGCCGAGCGTTCCGAGAAATTTTCCGTTGTAAGTGCTCATCACTCCCTGCGCGGCATCTTCAATGATCTTGAGCTTGTGACGGCGGGCAATGTCGACAATCGAATTCATCTCGCAAGAAATTCCTGCATAATGGACAACGGCAACGGCTCTCGTGCGCGGAGTTATCGCCGCCTCAATTTTGCGCTCGTCAATGTTCATCGTGTCGGAGCGAATATCAACGAAAACAGGTATCGCACCGCCGACGAGAATTGAAGTCGCCGTGCTTGAGAAAGTGTAGCTCGGCAGAATCACTTCGTCGCCGGGTTGGAAATTGCAAAGAAGCATCGCCATATCAAGAGCACTTGTCCCGCTTGTCGTGAGCAGAACTTTTTGCGCGTGAAAATTTTTTTCCAACCAAGCGTTACATTTCTTCGTGAACGTTCCGTCGCCGCTGATTCTGCGAGCTTTGACGGCTTGTTCAATGTATTTCAGTTCGTCGCCGACAAATGGCGGCACATTAAAATCGACCATGCGGAATCCCTTCCCAAAAATATTTTACGTGAACACGACAAGATAATTCCAAACGATTCTGTCAGCCATATCGGGAACAACGGAGACGATTTTTTCATAGGCGGCAACGGAATTTTCTTTGTCGGCGCAAATGACTATGACATCATAATCGCGCACCTTCAAGCGTTCAAGACCAAAAATCGAGTCGTCAAAATTTTCCGGGTGCTCATCCACTGTCACCACCGATTGAAAATAATTGTCGGGCTTCAAAGGTTTGACGTAATTTAGCCCGAATTCTTTGGGCGCGTCGCTCTGGCTGTAAATTTGTTTGCGATAATCTTTGGCGATTCTGTTCTCGTTGAAAAGAATCACTCGCGCACCGCGGGTCATTGCGCCAAAGGGAAAAATCGCCGTCCAATCTCGGAACTCATCCTTAACAAACCGCTTGATGTAATAGTCCTTGACGGGCGAGGCATTCTTCACGATTGTCCAAAAGTCGTCGTAACATTCATCGGCAGGGCGAAGTTTGGGCATGGAAGATTTTCTGCCGGCGTAGAGTTTTTTGACCAGAACATTTTCCAAAGCCTCAACGTATGAAAAAGTTCCTTTGCCAAGCACCGATTCTTCCGTGTCGTAACCGAGAACGCCGGGAGTTCTTTTTTCGTATGTAACACTGCCGCAGATTGTCAAAACGTCTTCATTGGCGGCAAACAGCGCGGATTGAGACATGGCGCAGACAACGTCAACCTTGGCAAACAAAATGCGAGGAATCGGCACCATATTTCCGAGCAAAGTCAAGAAAATATTTGGACAGTCTCTTAATTTGTTTTGGAGTGTCGTCATTATCAACTCAACATCGCCGACCATGATGAAATTGATTCGCTTATCGGGATGTCGCCGTGCCAATTCGCCGACGCCTTCAATGACATAAGGAACATAAGATTTATCGGCGCGACCTATGTGACAGATATTCCAGTCGAGTCTCGCAACGTTTTCAATTTTGAAGGCAACATCTTGAATCGCATCTTGCTCACGAATTGTTGACGGCATTTCGTAAAGAGCTTTGGTGACGTTTTTGTATCCTTTGAATAAGTTTTTCACGGCTTCATGACGCCCAACAATTTCATTGCGTTGCCATTTGAAGTAAAAATAATCGAGATTGTCCTCAAAGAATGTTCCGTCCCAATTCCTGTAATTTTCGTTGGTAGTCATGAAAAAATGACGAGCTTTGAGTATGGAGGCAAGGAGTTCCGCCCAATAAGCAAACGTGTCGGTATGCGATTCGATTATAATTTCGCAGTCGTTTAAATCGGAAATGTTGAGCTTATTCAGCATGTGATTTAAACAAAATTCTCGTTCATAATTTCTGTATTTGTAAGGCGGTCTTGCGAGAAAATTCATTGGTCTGCTTTTCTTGAGGAACGGCGTCAAAAACGGAATGTCCGAAGAATCTCTGTCATAGCCCGAAAAAAAGATATGCACTTGCCAACCGCGCTTTTGCAGATAATTTGCCTTGCCTGCGGTGTAAAGTTGCGTGCCGCCGATTGTGGTAATATCCCACGTGAAAAATATGTAGATTTTTTTCATTGTATCATCGCCTCTCATTGAATTGTCGGAGCGGGCGACAAGGATTTGACTTTTGCCTGCAATTCTTTGACTTCCTTGTCGTATTTGATAAGGCGTTGGCGATAAGTGTGGATCGCGCTGTAAACATAGGAAAAGAACGGCACGAAGTCTCCGCAATATTTTTTTAGCTCCTTGCGAACGAGAACGTCGAGTTGAGCGGGCGTGTATTTGTCATAAAATCGTTGCGTCCAAATCAAATGTTGCTGAATAATGTAGTCAATCGGCAACTGGCGATAATTCGGGTTCTTAACAAAAAATTCGTATTGCTGCATGAAGTCATCGAGCACTTTCGAGCCTTCAATCATCAAATGCGTCAACGCGTGCAACGACGCCTCAATCGAAACCATTTTGCGCGTAATTGAGTTGGGATTGTGGCGGTAAATGTAAATGATATTCGGCACGCGGACAATTCGCGGCGCGGTGCACACAACCTTAAAATAAAAAACAATATCCTCGGAAGTCAACAGATCGTCGAAACGCAGATTCTTTTCCATGATGTAATCGCGGCGATACATTTTGTTGTGCACCCAACCGAAGAAACGCCCTTGATGAAACATTTGCACGCGTTTGGCAAGGTTGTCGGTCTCAAGCATCGGTTCCTTGCAAAAGCCGCCCTTTTCCTTGCTGAAAGTCGTGAACTTAGTCTGCGGCGTCACGTCGATAGCCTGATTTTCCGGGAAATAAACTTGCTCGGTGTGAACAACGTCCGCCTGCCATTTCTCGCCGATTGCAACCAGTTCGGCAAGAGCCGTCGGCGTGTACATGTCGTCCGAATCAAGAAAGGAGATATATTTTCCGCGACTCATTCTCATGCCGGTATTTCGCGGTTGACTTGCCGCACCGGAATTTTTCGCGTGTCTGACAAGTCGAATTCGCCGATCCTGTTGAGCCATCTCCAAAACAATTTTGACAGTCTCATCGGTTGAGCAATCGTCCACGCAAATAATTTCAAACTCTTTGAACGTTTGATTCAAGACGCTGTTCACGCAGGAACGAATATACCGTTCGGAATTGTACATTGGAATAATTACCGACACGCCCGGCAATCGCGGAATGTTCGCGGCGGGAGCGGCAGTCGTCGCAGGCGCACTTTTCGCCGTCATTTTCTTTTGAATTTTATTTTTCTGATTGGACATTTCACTTCTCCGTTCCAAAAAATTTTGCGGCAAAAATATAGCACAGCACCTTTGAAGTTGCAAATTTTTGGCGCGAAAAATTGACATCACCGTGCTTTATGAAACAAGCATGAATTTAAAAATGTTCGGAAAATTTATTGACACTCAAAAATTTTTGGTGTAACATTAGCCACAGATTAGAACTGATTTTCAAAGGTTTACAAACTGATTTTCGGCATAAGCAGAGGTTGCGCGGAAGTAAAAATCGCCGGCTTCTGTGAGATAGACAGGGCGCGGCATCGTCCTGCGCAATAAGCGGAATCCTTCGGGAGCATGTCAATAGAGATAATTTTTAAAGTGTTTAGGGAGGTATTTTTAATGGCTGTTAAAGTTGCTATCAATGGTTTCGGTCGTATCGGTCGTCTTGCGTTCCGTCAAATGTTTGATGCTGAAGGCTATGAAGTTGTTGCTATCAATGACCTCACCAGCCCGAAGATGCTCGCTCACCTTCTCAAGTATGACACCGCACAGGGCGGCTATTGCGGCAAGATCGGCGAAGGCAAACACACTGTCGAAGCAAAAGAGAACTCCATCGTTGTCGACGGCAAAGAGATCATCATCTATGCCATCAAAGACGCGAAAGAAATTCCGTGGGGCAAACATGACGTTGACGTCGTCCTCGAATGCACCGGTTTCTACACCAGCAAAGCAAAAGCTGAAGCTCACATCGAAGCGGGCGCAAAGAAAGTCGTTATTTCGGCTCCTGCCGGCAATGACCTCCCGACAATCGTTTACAACGTCAACCACAAGACTCTTACCCCGGACGTGAAAGTTCTTTCCGCAGCATCTTGTACCACCAACTGCTTGGCTCCCATGACTCGCTCCGATTCAGAGCGGCATTATGGCGACGATTCACGCTTACACCGGCGACCAAATGATTCTTGACGGCCCGCAGCGTAAAGGCGATCTCCGTCGTTCCCGTGCAGGCGCATGCAACATCGTCCCGAACTCAACCGGCGCAGCAAAAGCTATCGGCTTGGTCATTCCCGAATTGAAGGGCAAACTCATCGGCGCAGCACAGCGCGTCCCGACTCCGACCGGCTCGACCACGCTCCTTTTCGCAGTTGTCAAAGGCGAAGTCACCAAAGAGCAAATCAATGACGCCATGAAAGCGGCGGCTAACGAATCCTTCGGCTACAACGAAGAAGAAATCGTTTCCAGCGACATCATCGGCATGAAATTCGGCTCGCTCTTCGACGCAACTCAGACCATGGTCAGCCCGATTGGCGACGGCAACACGCTCGTTCAAGTCGTTTCCTGGTATGACAACGAGAACTCCTACACCTCGCAAATGGTTCGCACAATTAAATACTTCGCAGAACTCAAGTGAGATCATTTTTAGAAACTGAACACGGTTAAAAATGTGACGGCTCGGCTCTTCGTCATTGTTGAGCCGAGTCGTTTTCGTTTAAAAGTTCGTTCGTTAAATTTTTGGGGAGGTTTTCTAATGAACAAGAAAAACATTCGCGACATCAACTTGAAGGGCAAAAAAGTATTCCTTCGCGTCGACTACAACGTTCCGATGGACGAAAATCAAAACATCACCAACACCAAACGCATTGACGCGACACTTCCGACTCTCAACTATCTGCTCGAACAGGGCGCGGCTGTCATCATCGGTTGCCATCTCGGACGTCCTACCGAAGCTCGCGAACCTAAATTCTCCACAAAACCGATTGCAAAGAAACTCGCTGAAATTCTCGGTCGCGAAGTAAAATGGGCTGAAGACTGCATTGGCGAACCGGCTGAAAAAGCTGCTGCCGCTCTGCAACCCGGCGAAATTCTCTTGCTCGAAAATCTGCGCTATCACAAGGAAGAGAAGAAAAATAATCCTGCGTTCGCAAAACAACTCGCCGCACTTGCTGATGTTGCCGTTAATGACGCTTTCGGCATGGCTCACCGCGCTCACGCCTCCAACGTCGGAATTACTCATTTCCTTGAAACTGCGTCCGGCTTCCTCATGGAAAAAGAGATTAACTACATCGGCAAGACGCTTGAGGCTCCGCAACGTCCGTTCGTCGGCATCATCGGCGGCGCAAAAGTTTCAGACAAAATCGGCGTCATCAGCAACATGATTGACAAAGTCGACACGATTATTATCGGCGGCGGCATGGCTCACACTTTCGACAAGGCAAAAGGCTACGAAGTCGGCACGTCCCTGCTTGAGGCTGATAAAGTTGATCTCGCGAAGTCTCTGCTCGAAAAAGCGGCGGCTAAAGGCGTCAAAGTCGTTCTGCCCGTTGACATCGTCGTTGCCAACAAATTCGCGGCCGATGCTGAATTCAAGACTGTTCCCGTTGATCAGTGCCCGGCAGATTGGATGGGTCTCGACAGCGGCGAAAAGACTTCCGAAGAATACGTTAAGGCTCTCGAAGGCGCGAAGACGATTATTTGGAACGGACCTATGGGTGTCTTTGAATTCGACAACTTCGCAAAAGGCACGCTCGCGGTTGCAAAGGCTGTTGCCGATGCTACGGACAAGGGCGCAATTTCAATCGTCGGCGGCGGCGACTCGATTGCGGCTCTCAAGAAAACCGGTCTCGATAAGAAAATCTCGCACATTTCAACCGGCGGCGGCGCAACTCTCGAATATCTCGAAGGCAAAGTTCTGCCCGGCATTGACGCGATTGACGGCGTCGGACGCACTCCGATTATCGCGGGCAACTGGAAGATGAACAACACGATTAAACAAGGCGTCGCTCTCGTCGAAGAATTGATTCCGCTCGTAAAGAACGCTGAATGCCGCGTTGTCGTTGCTCCGACTGCGACCGCTCTTGCTGCCGTTGCCAAGGCTGTTAAGTCCACGAACATTCACGTTGCCGCGCAGAACGTCCACTGGGAAGCAAAAGGCGCATACACGGGCGAAATTTCAACGGGCATGTTGAACGAGATCGGCGTTGATTATGTTGTTCTCGGTCACAGCGAACGTCGCGACTACTTCGGCGAAACTGATGAAGGCGTCAACAAACGTGCGAAGGCTGCTTTCAACGCGGGCATTACTCCGATTATCTGCTGCGGCGAGTCTCTCGAAATTCGCGAATCCGGCAAATATATTGAGCACGTCGTCAACCAGATTAACGCCGCGCTTGAAGGCTTTGCACCTGCAGAAGTCAAGAAACTTGTCATCGCTTACGAGCCGATTTGGGCTATCGGCACCGGCAAGACCGCGACTTTCGACCAGGCTGAAGAAGTCTGCAAAGCTATCCGTGAAGCTGTCGCCGCGAAATTCGGTCAAGAAGCTGCGGACGCGATTCGCATTCAATACGGCGGCTCCGTCAAACCCGCGACGATTAAAGACCTCATGCAACAACCGAACGTTGACGGCGCACTTGTCGGCGGCGCGAGCCTTAAAGCTCAAGACTTCAGCGCGATTGTCAATTTCTAAGCTTTGACCTGACGAAACGCCTTCCGAATAAAGAAAGGTGGTGATTGTCGTGACAGACCTTGAACAGCGAGTGAACGACGTATTGACAAAGCTTGACATAGAAATTGCCGAGATGCGTGCGGCTCGTGAAAGACATGAAGTCTACATGTACAAAGCCGGTGAAGACGCCAAAACGCGACAATTTCTTGAGTCACTCAACCGCGATGCTCGCAACTTTTACATTTCCTATACGATATTTGTCACGCTTGCGATTATCGCCATCTTTCTAAAGTAAACATATGAAATGAATTGAGCCGCCAATTTAGTGGCTGGTAACTAGTTGCCGGTTGTTAGGTTGGCGGCTTTTCTTAACAAAGGAGAGTGCTACGATGGCAACAATTAAACACGCACCGATTTGCTTAATCATCATGGACGGTTGGGGCATTGGCGACGTCACCGACAAATTCAACGCGATTCAAGTCGGCAACACGCCCGTCCTCGACGAGCTGACAAAAAAATATCCCAACGCGAAATTGCAGGCGTCGGGCGAATTCGTCGGTCTTCCCGACGGACAAATGGGCAACTCCGAAGTCGGACACATGAACATCGGCGCGGGCAGAATCATTTATCAACCGCTGACGAAAATCACCAAAGCGATTCGTGACGGCGACTTTTTTGAGAACAAAGCTCTCGTCGGCGTTATCGACAAAGTTCAAGCTTCCGGCGGCGCATTGCATTTGATGGGACTCGTTTCGCCCGGCGGCGTTCACAGTCACACGGATCACCTTTACGGCTTACTTCAGCTTGCAAAGAAAAAGGGCGTTGCAAAAGTTTACGTCCACGCGTTCCTTGACGGTCGTGACGTGCCGCCGAGTTCTGCCGCTGAATATCTTGCCGACCTTGAGGCGCAGATTAAGGAAATCGGCATTGGTCAAATCGCGACGATCAGCGGACGTTATTACGCAATGGACAGAGACAAACGTTGGGACAGAGTTCAGAAAGCTTACGACGCCATTGCCAAAGCCGACGCTCCGAAAAAAGATTCGTCCGACGTGGCGATTCACGATTCATACAATGCGAAAGTTACTGATGAATTTGTCAATCCCGTTGCAATCGGCGATTATCCCGGCATTGCCAAAGCTGACGGCGTGATTTTCTTCAATTTCCGTCCCGACCGTGCTCGCGAACTTACTCACGCATTCACCGACAAAGCTTTTGACGGCTTCCCGCGCGTCGAAGAAATCGTTGGCATTCCTTTCGCGACGATGACGCAATACGAGGAAGGTCTCAATGTTGACGTTGCTTATCCGCCCGAAAGTGTCAAGAACGGTTTGGGCGAGACAATCAGCAAAGCCGGCTTGAATCAGCTTAGAATTGCCGAGACCGAAAAATATGCGCACGTCACGTTCTTCTTTAATGGCGGCGTCGAAGAACCTTACGCGGGCGAAGACAGAATTCTCGTTCCCAGCCCGAAAGTTGCAACTTACGATTTGAAACCGGAAATGAGCGCGCCGACTGTCACGTTGAAAGTTGCCGAAGCGATTCTCTCCGAGAAATACGACTTCATCATTCTCAACTACGCTAACGGCGATATGGTCGGTCATACCGGCGTCATGAAGGCGGCTGTTCAAGCTGTCGAAACCGTTGATGTTTGCGTCGGAATTTTCGTCGCGTGCATGAAGAAAGTCGGTGGCGAAGTCGTCATCATCGCTGACCACGGCAACGCAGATAAAATGTATGACTACGACCTTAAGGAGCCGTTCACTGCGCACACGACAAATCCCGTGCCGATTATCGTCGTTTCAGACAGAGTTGCCGAAGTCAAAGACGGTGCTCTCTGCGACGTTGCTCCCACGTTGCTGACTATGGCGGGCATGGAAATTCCTGCCGAAATGACCGGCAAGCCGCTTGTCACCATGAAATAAAGCAACGTAACGTCGCATCCAACATGAAATATTTTGGGCGGCGATTCGTACAGTTGAGTCGTCGCCCGATTTTTTTGGAGGAGAAATTTTTGTTTGATAAAGATTCCAAGGAACACTATATCAAGCGTGGTGACCCGAACAAGCCGACTTACTATATCATTCGTCGAAATTTTGAAGGCGAAGGTCTTTTTGCAAGATACAGATTGATTATGGGTCACGTTCGTTACGCGCTGTCCAAGGGTTGGATTCCCGTTGTCGATATGCAATATTATCCCAATCCTTATTTGCCGCCCGAAAAGCTCGGCAAAGAAAATTCGTGGGAATATTATTTCGAGCAACCAATGCGAGTCGGACTTGAAGAGGCTTACAACGGTGAGAATGTAATTTTGGGCAGAGGCAACTTCATAGAGCCGCGTCCCGGTCACGCAATGTCATTGCTTGAAAACAAAAACAATTCTCTGGCAGAATGGCGAAATTTAATCAAGCAAGGTTACATGAAAATAAAGCCCGCACGCATGAAAGAAATTTTGGCGACACGTGAAAAATTGTTCGCGCCGAATGATCGAGTGCTGGGCGTTCTCCTGCGCGGCACAGACTACGTAACACTTCGCTTGCAAGGGCACCCTGTACAGCCTTCCGTGGAACTTGCGATAAGCACTATCTCAAAAAAGCTCAAGGAATGGAACTGCAACAAAATTTTCCTCGCGACGGAAGACAAAACCATCGTGGAGAAAATCAAAGCCGCCTTCGGCGATGTGTGCATTACTCTTGACCGCGAATATGTAGATTATGAGCCGCAACCGGGCAACAGAGTTTGTGTTCAACATTTGGACAGAGAAAACGATCATTTCATTCAAGGCAATGATTATTTGAAGCAGATGGTGCTCTTGTCGATGTGCAATTCATTTGTGGGCGCACGTTGCAGCGGAACTTCGGTGGTTGCGATAATGGGCGAAAATTTTGAGCACGCGTATTTTTTCAATCTCGGCAGGTACGAATGACGCTTCGGAGGCAATGCTTATGAAAAAATTTTTTGCGGCATTGACGGTGCTGATGTGTCTTGTGATGATGACTACGGTCAATGCGGCAAGCAAAAGTTCTGTTGCCGAACAACGCAGACAAGTCGATGAACTTAGCCAACGGACGCTTGAAAAACTCTACGCCAAATATCCGCACGCCAAACGCATCATTGAGAATGAGTGCTACGCGTGGGCAACGTTGTCGAATTCCGGCGTCAAAGTGCTGTTTATCGGCTCAAGTCACGGGCGAGGAGTTGCCGTAAACAATCAGACCGGCGAACGTGTTTATCTGCGCATGAAAGAACTTTCGGCAGGTTTAGGTCTCGGCGCGAAGGAGTACAATCTGATTTTCCTTATCAACACCAAAGACGCCTGGGACAATTTCATCGTCGGCAAAACACGTTTCGGAGCAAGTGCGGAAGCATCGGCTGATGACGGCGTAAGCGGCGGCACGATTGAAGGTGCAGAATACGTTGCGCCGGGCGTTTGGGTCTTCCAAATGACGACTAAAGGTCTCGCGTTGGAAGCAACACTCAAAGGCACGAAAATTTACAAAGATAAGAAACTCAACTGAACGATTGCGCGCAAATTAAAAGGGACTGTGAATTATTCGCAGTCCCAATTTTTTTTTACGTTAAATCAACATCAAGCCAATCACGCCCGCGATTAAGCCGACCGTCCGAATGAGCTCACGCAAAATTTTTTACGTTCAAAGCAACGACAAGCCGATAACGCCGAAGATTAAGCCGACCGTCCAAAAAACGAATACGACTTTGACTTCCGACCAGCCGCCTAACTCGAAATGATGATGCAACGGACTCATGCGGAAAATTCGCTTGCCCGTCGTCTGAAACGAGATGACTTGCAGAATCACGGACAACGCCTCGCAGACAAATACAAAGCCCACAACTGCCAATAAAACTTCCGTGCGCGACAAAATTCCGACTGCCGCGAATGCTCCGCCTAATGCCAATGAGCCGGTGTCGCCCATGAAAATTTTGGCGGGATGGAAATTGAATTTCAAAAAACCTATACATGCTCCGACCGTCGCCGCGCAGAAAATTGCAAGCTCATCGTGTCCCGTCAGCAGACAAATCACCGCGTAACAACTCGCCGCAATCGCCATGCAACCCGATGCCAAGCCGTCAAGACCGTCCGTCAAATTCACCGCGTTCGATGCGCCAACCATAACAATCAGCATGAACAGCAGATACAATTTTCCCGCGTCGATTGTCACGTTGACAACGGGCAGCCAAATCGTCGGGCTGAAGTTTATCAGCAATTCGCTTGCGACAAAAGTCGTGATGATGACGATTAGAATTTGTCCCGCGAGTTTGTAACGGGCAAGCAGTCCTTGATTGTGTTTGCGGACAACTTTTAAATAATCGTCGACGAAACCCAAAATGAAGTGCCCGATTAGAATGAACAGCGCGAGGAAAATTTCAACGTTCCACTCGGCGACAATCAGCGTTGCCGCGACAATGCCCGCGATTAAAAATATTCCGCCCATGGTCGGTGTGCCGCTCTTTGCTTGATGACTTTTCGGACCTTCGGCGCGAATGCTCTGCCCGAATTTCAAGCGGTGCAAAATCGGAATGCAAATCGGTGCAAGCAACAATACGACGCCCGCCGCGATTGCTCCCGCCATCAAAAGTTTTTCCATTAAAAATTTTTCTCCTCAAATCAGTTCAATAATTTTTTCCATGTGCATGACGTGGCAACGTGGCGTTGCATCCAACTTACGCGTTCAATGTCACGACAGCTTGAAGTTAATCGCCGCGCGTCAAATCAGCTCAATAATTTTTTCCATGTGCATAACGTGCGACGCTTTGAATAAAATCGTGTCGCCTTCGCGGACAAACTCCAGAATTTTTTTGGCGGCGTCTTCGTGCGTGTCGAAGGTGTAAACATTTTCCAAGCCGGCGTCGCGTGCACCTGCCGCAATAAATTTTCCAAGCTCTCCTAAAGTTATCAGCGTGTGGAATTTGTTTTCGACAAGCTCCTCGCCAATTTCGCGATGAATTTTTTCCGCAAAAGTTCCGAGTTCCAACATGTCGCCGAGAACTGCAATTAACCGACCGTCATAAACTTCCGCCGTCGTGTGAATCGCCGCACGCATTGACGCGGGACTTGCATTGTAAGCGTCGTTGATAATCGTCAAGCCGTCGTGCCGAATGACTTCGTAGCGCATTTTAGTCGTTGTCAAGCTGGAAAAACCGCGTTGCACTTCCGGGACGCTCAAGCCGCAAGCATAGCCCGCCGCGATTGCCGCCAATGCATTTGAAACGTTGTGGCGACCGAGCATTGGAATTTCAAAGTCATACTTCTTGCCGCGAAAGTTCAGCGTGAATTCCGTCGACACCGAGCCGATTAAAATTTCCGTCGCAACAAAATCAGCATCGCCCTCAAGCGAATAAGTCAACACGCGAACGCCTTCGCCCGCAAGATTTTTCATCTCCGCCGTATAGACGTTATCAGCGTTTAAAATTATCGTGCCGCCGTTTTGAATTGCAGAGACCATTTCGCTTTTCGCGCGCGCAATATTTTCAATCGAGCCGAGCAATTCGATATGAGCTTCGCTGACGTTCGTGACGATACCGATTGTGGGCTTAACGACTTCTGCAAGCGATTCGATCTGCCCTAAACCGCGCATGCCGATTTCGACGACCGCCGCATTGTGTTTGGCGTTGAGAGAGAGCAAAGTCATTGGAACGCCGACCTCGTTGTTGAAGTTGCCCGAAGTCTTTTGCACGTGCCCGAGTTCGCTCAATGCCGCTGCAGTTAAATCTTTCGTGGTAGTCTTGCCGTTGGAGCCGGTGACTGCGACGACGGGAATTTTGAAACGATTTCGCCACGCGCCCGCGATTTGCCGATAAGCCTTCAAAGTGTCGTCGACTTTGAGCACGATGCCGCCGGAAATTTTTTTAGCCGTTTTGCTGACGAGAACTGCCGCCGCGCCTTTACGCAGTGCATCTTCCGCGAAGTCCTCGCCGTTGAAAATTTCGCCTTTGAGCGCGATAAACAACACGCCGCTCGTAACTTTGCGGCTGTCTGTCGTCACGTCGTTGAAAAAAATTTTTTCGTCGGAATTTGTATCTGCGCCCGTGACTTGCGCGACTTCCGTCAATGTCAATTTATCCATTGGTCGTAACCTCCTGATTAGCTTTAAGCTGTAAGCTGTAAGCTTTAAGGAAAATTCCTAAAAGCTAAAAGCTCAAAGCTAAAAGCTCAAAGCTTAAAGCTCAAAGCTTAAAGCTCAAAGCTTTCCAATCGCCTCGCGAGCAACTTCGCGGTCGTCAAAGTGAATCGTGCCGGTGTTAAGGATTTGATACGTTTCGTGACCTTTGCCGAGAATCAAAACAACATCGCCCGATTTGGCAAGTTCAATCGCTCTGAAAATCGCGGTGCGTCTGTCAGTGATTCGCTCGTAAAATTTTTTGCCGATAACTTCACGGACGCCGGCTTCCACGTCGTCAAGAATTTTTTCGGGATTTTCGGTGCGCGGATTGTCGCTCGTGGCAATAACAACGTCGGAAAGTTCAGCTGCGATTTTTCCCATGAGCGGACGTTTGCGACTGTCTCTGTCGCCGCCGCAACCAAAGACCGTGATAATTTTTCCGTTGACAATCTGCGCGGCAGTCTGCAGAACGTTTTTGACACCGTCGGGCGTGTGAGCATAGTCAACAATCACAGTGAAGGGCACGTCGACAAAAATTCGCTCGAAACGTCCGGGCACACTCCGAAAATTTTTAAGCGCATTCGTGATGACGTCAAGCCGAATATTTTCCGCCAACGCCGCACCAATCGCCGCAAGCACGTTGTAAACGTTGAACATGCCCGTCACTTGCAACGACAAGTCGAGCGTATCAACTCCAAACTCCACACTCCTGACTCCCAACTGAATTTCCATACCGTCGGCGCGAACGTCAACTTCTTCGGCGTGAATGTCGGCGGGATTTTTTATTGCGTAAGAAAATTTTTTGCACAGACAATGCTTGAGAATTTCAGTGCTCGCCGCGTCGTCGACGTTGACAACTGCAGACTTGAAAGGCTTGCGACCGCTGCGACTTACCGCGTCGAAAAGTTTTGCCTTTGCGCGAAGATAATTTTCCATCGTGCCGTGAAAGTCCAAATGATCTTGCGTTAAGTTCGTGAAAACCGCCGTATCGAATTCGACGCCCGCAACTCGATTTTCTGCCAGCGCATGACTTGAAACTTCCATGACGACGATTTGAATTTTCTTGTCGCGCATTTCGGCGAAGACGTGTTGCAAGTCGATGACGTTGGGCGTGGTGTTTGGATTCGGAAAACTTTCGTCGCCGATTAAAATTTGAATCGTGCCGATAAGTCCGACTCGCAAGCCCGCCGCCAAAAAAATTTCGCGGAGCATGTAAGTCGTGGTAGTCTTGCCGTTGGTGCCCGTCACGCCTACGACACGCATTGCCCGCGCAGGATAATCGTAAAAATACGGAACGATGACCGCAAGAGCATTTAACATGTCGGGAACGATTAACGCGGAAATATTTTCGGGCGGAGTGAAATTTTTCCGAGCCGTCAAGACAGCGACCGCACCATTTGCAACTGCCTGCCCGATGAAATTATGTCCGTCAACGTGTGCGCCTTCCATGCACACGAATAAATTTTTTGCCGTGACCTTGCGCGAATCGTGCTCAATGCCGCTGATAGAAATATCGTCGCCGATAATTTTTGCGTTGGGAATGAGCAATGCAAGTTCGCTAAGTTTTTTAATCAAGGTCTCGCCTCCAATTCTTTTTCGACAATTATAATTGAACGTTGCATTAAAACACAAGCCGCCGCGAAATTTTTGGTTGCGGCACAGAAAAAGGGACAAGTCAGAAAAATTCCTTCTTGTCCCGATTAAAAGAACGTTTTATTCGACGACGCGCACCTTGTCGAAGTTGAGCTTATCCAATTCGCGAGCACGCGGCTCTTTGGCGGGAAAACCTAATGACAGAATCGATTGACACGCAAAATTTTCCGGGAAGTTCAGCAGTCCGCGCAGATAGTCTTCGCTTGCCGAATCGTCTTCAGCCGCACGATTGCGCACTTGAATCCAACAGTTGCCAATTCCCAACGAAGTCGCCGCCAATTCCATGTTCATCATCGCCACGCAAGAATCCTCAACGAACGTATCGGATTTATCTTTATCGGCAATGACGACTACTGCCGCCGCCGCACCTTCCAACATTTTTGCGACACCTTTGCGACAATGCGACATCTTATCCAGTAGTTCACGGTTCTTGACGACTATAAATTCACACGGATATTTTGAGTGACCGCTCGGTGCCAAAAGTGCCGCGCTCAAAATTTTTTTCAGTTGCTCGTCGGAAATTTTTTCCTCTGTGTAACGACGAACGCTTCGCCGCGAACGCATAACCTCCAATATTTCCATTTAATCACGACCTTTCTTGCGCTAATCGAAAGTGATACGACAAAAATTAATCGGGACGCCCTGCGCGGAAAATTTATTCTCGTATTCGGTGCGAATGTTTTCAAGCGGCTCATTGGAATGCAAGTCGTTGGTCACGTCGTAAACGTTCATGCCCGCCAGTGCGAATTGCTCCAATGAAAAATCGAACAGGGCGCGATTGTCCGTCTTGAAAAAAATTTCGCCTCCGACCTTGAGAATTTGCCTGTACATTTCCAAAAATCTGATGTGCGTCAAGCGGCGTTTGGCATGACGTTTTTTGGGCCACGGATCGCAAAAATTTATGTAAAGCCTGTCGATGACGTGTTCGCCGAAAATTTCCGTGATGTTGTTCACGTCGAAGACAATCAGCCGGACGTTCGATAAATTTTTCTCGCGAACTTTACGCGCCGCCGACAATACGCAAGTCTTTTCGACTTCAAGCCCGATGAAATTTATTTGCGGGTTAAGTTCAGCGATCTGCGTGATGAATTCACCCATGCCCGTGCCGAGTTCAACGCAGAGTTCCCGCTCTGAATCGTTGCTTATCGGTTGAACGTCACCGACCGTCACGAAGTCCGCGAATGCTTGTAATTTCTCGTCGGTGTGAGGCTTTTTCCTAAGCCGCAAAATTATTCCTCCAGTCCGATTAAATTTTCGTCGCGCAGGAACGTTGCCAATTTTTTTATGCCGTTCATGATTGAGCGATAATGTTCGGGCGTCAAAGATTGCGGACCGTCCGATAATGCTCGCGCGGGATTCGGGTGCACTTCCATCATCAAGCCGTCTGCTCCCGCCGCGATTGCCGCAAAAGCCATTGGCTTAACCATGCGCCATTTGCCGGTGCCGTGACTTGGATCGACGATTATCGGCAAGTGCGACAGATGTTTGACCGCCGCGACTGCAGACAAGTCCAACGTGTTGCGCGTGTAAGTCTCGTAAGTTCTGATGCCGCGTTCGCAAAGGACGACTTCGGGATTGCCGGCGTTCATGATGTATTCGGCAGCGTTAAGCCACTCGTCAATCGTTGCGGCAAGTCCGCGTTTCAAAAGCACGGGACGTTTGCATTTGCCGACCTCTTTAAGCAAGCCAAAGTTCTGCATATTACGTGCGCCGATTTGCAACATGTCTGCATATTCGGCAACGGGAGCAATGCCTTCAACGGTTGTGACTTCCGTGACGATTTTCAAGCCCGTAACTTCACGAGCCTCCGCAAGATATTTCAAGCCTTCGACTTCGAGACCTTGGAACGAGTACGGCGAAGTTCTCGGTTTATAAGCACCGCCGCGCAGAAATTTTGCACCGCCGTCCTTGACGATTTGAGCCGCCTTGAGAAGTTGCTCGCGACTTTCGACAGCGCAAGGACCTGCCATAACGACGGGAAGACCTCCGCCGATTTTCACGCCGCCAACGTCGATAATGCTTGCTTGCGGATGAAACTCACGGCTTGCAAGTTTGTAGCTCTTTGAAATTGCGACGGAACTTTCAACGCCGGGCAATGCATCAATCGCGACGGAGGCAAGCTTAGTTTTGTCGCCAATGACGCCGACGATTTTCTGTTGCGCACCCTCCATAATCTTGGCATCAAGTCCGACGCTCTTTATCGCCTTAATGACCTCGTCGATGTTTTGCGAAGTCGCTTCGGGATTCATGATAATGACCACAAAAATCACTCCTAAAACAGTACTGCGTTAAACGGCGATATTCTACCGCGAAACTTTGACATTGAAAAGCCGTTGCAAAAAAATTTTCCGCCTTATCCCCGCGCAGGGCTTATTTTTTTTACGCAACCGATTTAAAATCGGCGCATGAAGAAATATTTTTTAGCGCGACTCGTTCAGCTTGTGCCGATAATTCTCGGCGTGACGTTCTTGACGTTCGGAATGATGCAATTCGCGGCGGACGATGCGGTCGACAAAATTTTTGAGCAATCGGGCGGCGTGTCGGAGGAAATTAAAGCCGCCAAACGTGCGGAACTCGGACTTGACCAACCGTTTCTGATTCAATACGGAAATTGGCTCGGCGGAATTTTAACGGGCGATATGGGACGCTCATTCATAAGCGGCAAGCTCGTCTTTGAAACGTTCGCCGACAAATTGCCCGCGACGATTGAATTAATGCTCGTGTCAATCCTGCTGACGGTCTTAATTGCGACACCGCTCGGAATTCTTTCTGCCGTCAATCAAAATCGTCCGCTCGACTACATGATTCGCACGCTGACATTCATCGGCAACTCACTGCCAAATTTTTTCGTCGGACTGTTGCTGATTTATTTCCTCGCGCTCAAACTAAATCTCCTGCCGATAATCGGACAAAATGTCATAATGCCCGCGTTGACGTTAACAATCGCAATGGGTGCCAAATACACGAGACAAATCCGCGCAGTCGTATTGGAAGAACTCGACAAACCATACGTCATGGGCGCAAGGAGTCGCGGCGTCGACGAATTGACCATTCTGATTAAAAGTGTTCTGCGCTCAAGTTTAATCATGATAATCACGTTGCTCGCGCTGTCAATGGGATCGCTTCTCGGCGGCACGGCGATTGTCGAAACGATTTTCATGTGGGACGGTGTCGGCAAAATGGCGGTCGATGCAATTTTGATGCGCGATTACCCGCTGATTCAAGCTTATGTCGTGTGGATGGCGATAATCTATGTGCTGATAAATCTCGCGGCAGATTTACTCTATCATTGGCTGGATCCTCGCGTGCGACTTGGTGAATTGTCATGAAAAAATTTCGTCCGTTAATTCCGTATGTGACTGCCTCGGCAATTTTAATCCTCGTTGCGATTTTCGCAGAGTGGTTGACGCCGTTTGATCCATACGCACAAGATTTGGAAGGAGCACTCGCGCCGCCGAATTTGACAAATTTACTTGGCACTGACAGATATGGTCGGGACGTTTTATCGCGCGTGATTGTCGGTTCGCAAACAACTTTATGCGCGTCACTGATTTTGTTGGCGGTGATGTCAAGCGTCGGCAGTTTTATCGGAGCACTTTGCGGCTACCACGGCGGAAAAATCGATACGTTCTTAATGCGGCTGTCTGACGTGTTTTTAGCCTTCCCGCAGATGGTTTTCGCTATTGCGGTAGCGGGAGCACTCGGCGGCGGACTTTTGAACGCGGCGGCGGCTTTGGCGTTAATCGGTTGGACAAAATACGCAAGAATCTCACGCGGGCTGGTGCTGGCGATAAAATCAATGCCTTACCTCGACGCGGCGAAAATGTCCGGCTCAAGCTCGACGACGATTTTATTTGTGCACGTCCTGCCGAATATTGCCGGGCCTGTGTTCGTGACGGCGGCTCTTGACATTGGTACGATAATCATGGAATTGGCGGGCTTATCGTTCCTCGGACTTGGCGCAATGCCTCCGACAGCCGAATGGGGCGCGATGATGAATAACGGGCGGTCAATGTTGCAAACTGCGCCGTGGGTGATTCTTGCACCGGGTACAGCGATTTTCATCACGGTGGCGACGTTCAATCTGCTCGGCGACAAGCTCCGCGACATAAATTCCTAACACAATCCTAATCTTGTTTAATTGATTCCCAGTGTCGGATATGGTATAAATTTTCGCGACGAGGTGATTTGTATGAAGAAAGACGAATTTAAAACCGTCTGCGAAAATCGCAAGGCGCGTCACGATTATTTTATCCATGAGATTTACGAGGCGGGCATTGAACTGCAAGGTACGGAAGTCAAGAGTTTGCGGGCGGGTAAAGCCAATCTGCGCGACAGCTACGCCGAAGTCCGAGACGGTGAAGTTTTTATTAAACACCTGCACATCAGCCCTTATGAGCAGGGAAATATTTTTAATCATGAGCCGTTGCGCCGCAGACGGTTGCTCCTTCACAAGCGCGAGATTTTAAAACTTTTCGGCAAGACGCGGGAAAAAGGTTTCACACTCGTGCCGCTGAAAATTTATTTTAAAAAGGGTCGTGCGAAATTGGAATTGGCATTGGCGAGCGGCAAACACAATTACGACAAACGCGCCGCCTTGCACGAAAAATCAGCTCAACGCGACATTGAACGGGCATTAAAGGAGAGAACGAAATGATTAAAAAAATTTTTGCCGCAATGATTTTGGCGTTAATGTTGACCTTCGCGCAGAACGTTTCCGCTTATCCGCGAATCACTTATCAGGCGCACATTGCGGACTATGGCTGGCTTGAGCCCGTCGGCAACAACGAAGTCGCCGGCACCACAGGCGAAAGTCTGCGTATGGAGGCTCTGCGAATAAATTTTGACGGCGGCATCAGATACTGTGCGCACATTGCGGACTACGGTTGGCTCGATCCCGTCAGAAGCGGTGAAATTGCAGGAACGACCGGTGAAGGTTTGCAAATGGAGGCGGTCAGAATTGAGCTTACAGGCTCTGCGGCACGTCGTTACGACATTTATTATCGTGCGCACATTGCGGACTACGGCTGGCTTGATTGGGTGAAAAACGGCGAAGTTGCAGGCACCACGGGTCAAAGTTTGCGTATGGAGGCTGTGCAGATTCGCCTTGTCGAAAAAAATTCGCGTTATGATGACGACGACGATTATAGAAGAAATCGCAGATATGACGACGATTATTACAGAGGACACCGCAGATACGACGACGATTATTATTATTGACGGGTGACTTAATTGGAAATTTTGGAACGATATGCTCAAGCTCTCGCACTGTTCAAGGCAAAAAATTTCGACGCGGCACTGGAGCTTGTCAACGACATAAAATCTGCCGCACCGCATTGGAAAAAACCTTCCCTGCTTGAGGCTTACATTTGGCGCGAACAAACCGAATATATCAAAGAAATTCGCGTGCTCGAAGAACTTTTGCCGCGATTCGATTTGAATTCGCCCGACGAAAAATATTTGGCGGCTGATGCTTTGAGCGTCTATGGCTCGGTCGTTCGCGAAGTCGGAAGAATTTCGGAGGCAGTGGAAAGTTTCCGATTGTCGGCGGCTCTGGAGAATAACGGCGAAAAATCTTGCGTCGAGATAAGTAACGCGCTCTTTGCCGCAAATAATTCCGAAAATTTTTCTGCCGAAGACTTCCGCGCACTTTATGACGACTACAAAAAATATTTGGCGGACATCACGCCCTATCCGCGAAAATTTTACAATCACGGCAAAATTCGCGTGGGATTCGTGTCCGCCGATTTTAATTGGCACGTCGCGATGGCTTGGAGTTGGGATTTGTTGACGGGTCTCGACAAAAAATTTTTCGCCGTCTATTGCTACTCGAATTCCGCCGAAGTCGACGTTGTCACGGAAAATTTGCTCAAGGTTGTCGACGGTTGGCGAGACATTTCAACTTTGACGGACGCTCAAGCAGCCGAAGTCATTCGCAACGACGAGATCGACATTCTCTTTGATTTGGCGGGTCATACGGCGGGCAATCGTCTGCGCGTCGCGGCATATCGTCCTGCCTCGGTGCAAGTGAGCGGTCTCGGCTACATGAACTCAACCGGACTTGAATGTTTTGATTATTTTCTGTCGGATATTCACTGCGCGGGCAATGCGTCGGCAATGCGCGAATACTTCAGCGAAAAAATCATCATGTTGCCGCAAAGTCACGTCTGCTACAATTCTTCCGTCAAACTTGAAACTTTTCCGTTGCCTTGCCGCATGAAAGGTTTCGTGATGTTTGGAAGTTTCAATCAGTTCAGCAAGGTGACCGATTCGATTTTGCGTGCGTGGAAAAAAATTCTTGATGCCGTGCCCAACAGTCGGCTTCTGCTCAAACATAAAATTTTCAACACGGAAGATTGTCGCAACTTTGTCGGCGAACGATTGAAAAATTTCGGCATTGACGTTGCGCGAGTTGACATGCGCGGCTACACTGCGAATCACCTTGCCGATTATGCAGACGTTGACATCGCGCTTGATACGTTTCCTTATACCGGCGGCGTCACGACCTGCGAGGCTCTGTATATGGGCGTTCCCGTTGTCAGTCTTTACGGCGGCAGACACGGCACGCGGTTCGGCTTGAGCATGTTGAAAAACATCGGGCTTGAAGTGTTCGCAGTAGATAACGTCAACGATTATGTTCAACGCGCGGTGATATTGGCAAACGATTGGGAATTGCTCAACGACTTGCGGAAAAATCTGCGCGGCATGATAGAACGTTCGCCGCTGATGAATTCAACTGCTTATGTTCGCGCCGTCGAAGAAACTTTCCTGATAATCTTAACCAATGAACGAAAATTAATGTGAATCTTACAACCGTCGAAAGACGGGATTTTTTTTGCAAAAAGCTCGCGTCCTGAATTGACAAAAAAAAAAAACAGCTATTATAATGAGCAGGAAGTCAATCAAGAATTTTTCAGAGGAGAGGATTTTTATGGCATTGATAGGAGTACATTATGAAGGCGGAATAACCGGAAAACATCCAGCTGATTGGTATATACTTAAAGGGACGGGCGAAGACGATGGCATGACGAGTGCCGGTCAATATCCGCCCGGTGAAACGGATCATGCGCTTATTTTTTATGGCTACAACGGCAAAGATTCAATTTCGCTCTCAAACGGTCATAATGGATCTGAAATTTATGGCGGCAACGGCGACGATTCGATTGTCAATTACAGCTCGAAAGTCATAATCAACGGCGGCAATGGCAACGACTACATTTTTAACGACATAACTGCCGGCGATAAAGGCAACGATTACGGTTACATCAACGATTACGATTACGTTCTTGGCAACTATAAAGACGTATCAATCAACGGCGGCAAGGGCGACGACACCATTGACAACAAACGCAACAATTCCTCAATCAATGCGGGCGCGGATAACGATGTAATTTACAATTCGGGTTTCAACACGACAATTATCGGCGGCAAGGGCAGCGATACCGTTTACAATTCCGAGGCAGGCATGGTTTATGTTTACAAGCCCGGCGACGGCAATGACTATATCAACGGCTTTGGAATTTTGGAGACATTGGTTATCGACGGTGCGGACTTTACTACGGTCAAGAGCGGCGAAGATGTTCTCGTCAAAGTCGGAGAGAATACAATCACGCTCGCCGATGCCTCCGAACTTGCCAATGTCAATATCGTCACGTCTGCAAAGGGCATTGCACCCGTAAACGTCGTCAGCAACAACACGACCAAGAAACAAATTAAAGGCAGATCGTCCTCGAACTGGATAAGGAATTACGCAAATAACGTCACGATAAGCGGCGGCAAAAGTACCGACGACATTTATAACAGCGGCTCCAAAGTCGTGATTAAAGGCGGCGGCGGTTACGACAAGATTCGCAGTTACAACTCCAACGTCACAATCGACGGCGGTAACGGAAACAATTTCATTTACAACAATGGCGCAAATGTCTCAATCAACGGCGGCGCAGGTGATGACACCATTTTTAACGACCGTGGAATTGACGGCGACGGTGCAAAGAACGTTTCAATCAGCGGCGGTGCAGGTAATGATTCGATAAACAACGGCGGCGACAACGTCACAATCACGAGCGGCGAAGGGAACGATACCATCTACAATTCCGGCGACAACGTCTCAATCAGCGGCGGTGCAGGTGATGATTCGATCAGAAACAATGGCTTAAACGTGTCAATCAACGGCGGCAAGGGCAACGACACTATTGACAACGACAACAACAATGTTTCAATCAACGGCGGTGAAGGTAATGATTGCATTTACACTTCAGGTTCCAACACGACAATCCTCGGCGGTGCAGGTAACGATACTTTTAATTCCGTATTCGGAATCGGCAATGTTTATGTTTACAAATCGGGCGACGGCAACGACTGCATTCAAAATTTCGGAATGCTCGATACTCTCGTTGTCAGCGGCGCGAAATACACTAAAACTCAAAAGGACGGTTATGCTCTCGTCACTGT
Source organism: uncultured Selenomonadaceae bacterium (assembly GCA_905234395.1). Taxonomy (GTDB): domain Bacteria; phylum Bacillota; class Negativicutes; order Selenomonadales; family Selenomonadaceae; genus Quinella. The sequence continues at coordinate 25,214 of CAJOHG010000002.1, read as the reverse complement.
CGGCAAGAACAACATCACGCTCGCAGGAGTGACGGACGTTTCCACCGTCAATATCGCCACGTCAACCAAAGGCATCACGCCCGTCAACGTCATCGACAATAACGCCGGCAATACAACCGTCAAGGGCAAGTCGACTTCAAATTACATAAGGAACTATAGCGACGACGTTACAATACTCGGCGGAAAAAGTGTTGATATTATCCAAAGCAGCGGCGATAACGTTTCAATCAGCGCGGGAGCCGGCAACGATTCAATTTACAATAGCTACAACGCAACGAACGTTTCAATCAACGCGGGCACAGGCAACGACACCATTGACACGACCGGCGATAACGTCAAACTTTTCTACGCGTCCGGCGACGGCAATGACATCATCCTTGGCAACAAGAGCAATATGGGCGGCGCGAATTTGACCGTCAATTTGACAAGCGGAACTCTCGGCTCAACTTCAAAGTCCGGCAACGGCGATATTGTCGTCAAAGTCGGCAAAGGTTCGCTCACGTTCAAAGACTCTCTCTTCGATAAAATCACCGTCAAAGATTCTAAGGGCAAGTCTGTCGTCATCAACGCGGGCAGAACTAAATTTGCCAACACGAAAAATTCTAAGACCATCAGCAAGACAAAGGGCAGTTGGTACATTTCAAACAGCGGTTCGAAAGCTAAGATAACGACCGGCTCCGGCTCCGACGGCATCAGCAACAACGGCAACAAAGCAACAATTAATTCCGGCGCGGGCATCGATCGCATCGTCAACAGCGGCGAGAACGTTTCAATCACCGGCGGCAAAGGCAACGACTACATTCAAAGCTATGGCGAGAAAACGACTATACGCGGCGGCGACGGCAACGATTCAATCACCAACGACGGTGCGAACGTCAAAATCCTTGGCGGCAAAGGCAACGATTCAATTCAAAATTATGGCGCGAACGTGTCAATCAACGGCGGCAAGGGCAACGATTCACTTTGGGGCAGTTCATACAAAGACACGTTCATTTATGCCAAGGGCGACGGCAAGGACGTTATTTACGGCTTCGGCGACAACGACTTGCTCAAGATTACGGGAGCTTTCTCGGCTTCTTACAGTAAATCTAAGGACGAAGTCTATTTCAAAGTCGGCACCACTGCAAAGGCAATTACCTTGAGTGACTTTGACGCAACATCCTTCCATGTCAACAGCTCGATTTACAGAATCAGCGGTTCAAAGCTCGTCAAGAAATAAAATCTGATTGATAATCTTCACCCGTCGAAAGGCGGGATTTTTTTTAAAGTTTGATTAAACATGGCGTGCCGAAATTGACAAACAAAAAAGACAACTATTATAATGAATTTGACAATCAAAAATTTTCAGAGGAGAGGATTTTTATGGCAGTGTTTAATAATGACATCGACGGAAAGACTATCAACGGCACAAGTAAAGCCGATTCAATCACAAACAGCGGCTCTAACGTCACAATCAAATCCGGAGCCGGCAATGACACGATTAGCAACTGGGACGGCTCGAACGTTTCAATCAACGCGGGCAACGGCAACGATTCAATTTTAAGCGGCGGCGACAACGTCACAATCAGCGCGGGAGACGGCAACGATTACATTGACAATTCATACAGCCCAAATGCTTCAATCGACGGCGGCACCGGCAACGATTCAATTTTAAGCGGCGGCGACAACGTCACAATCAGCGGCGGCAAAGGCAAAAATTATATACAAAGCTGGGGCGAAGGCATGGCTTATGTTTACGGCGGCGGCAACGACACTCTGCAAAGTTTCCAACTTTCAAGCACGCTCGTTCTCGGCAAAGCAAGCGTTAAATCTTCGGTTCGCAATTACGACAACGGCGACTTTACAATCAGCATGAGCGACGGCGGCTCAATCGTCATCAAGGATTATGGGAGAGACTCAATCAATACGGTTGCTTCGGTTAAGGATGTCGAACAGCTGAACATCATTCATAACAACAAAAATAAAGCCAAAGTCAAGGGCACGAGCGGCGACGACGTTATCATCAGCACGAATTGGACTGGCAATGATTATTCGCGCGGCTATTCAAAAGTCACGATAAGCGCGGGTACAGGAAATGATTTTACCAAGACAAGCGGCACGAAAAATTATGTCGATTTGGGCGACGGCAATGACCTTGCGCAGAATTGGAGCACTCACACCACAATCAGCGGCGGCAACGGCAATGATTATATCGAAAGCTACAGCGAGGTCGGCGAATATTCTTCACTTGTCGGCGGTGCAGGTGATGATTATATCGGAAATCAAGCGGCTCACTCCACACTCGTCGGCGGCAACGGTAATGATTCAATCAGCAACGGCGGCAACAACGTCACGATAAGCGGTGGTGCAGACAAAGACACGATAACCAATTACGGCGCGAACGTCAGCATAAACGGCGGCAAAGGCAATGATTATATTGAAAACTACGGCTCGAACGTCAAAATTCTCGGCGGCGACGGTGTCGATTGGATTGTCAATGAGAGCTCGAACGTTTCAATCGACGCAGGCGCGGGCAATGACGAAATTGACAGCTACAGCGATAACGTTTCAATGAACGGCGGCGACGGAAACGATTACATTTCAAGCGAAGGCGACAACGCGACGATTCTCGGCGGCAAAGGCAACGATACTCTCAATTCTTACGGTGTGGGCACGGTTTATGTTTACAAATCCGGCGACGGCAACGACACAATCAACAATTTCAACATGCTCGATACTCTTGTCATAAGTGGCGCAAAATACACCAAAACTCAAAAGGACGGTTATGCTCTCGTCAAAGTCGGCAAGCACACGATTACGCTTAACGGCGTATCTGACGTTTCAAAGATAAATATCGCCACGTCGACGAAAAATATTTCTCCTGTCAACATCATCGCCAATTTCGACAGCAACACAACTATCAAGGGCAAGTCGTCTTCAAACGTCATCTATAGTTACGGCGCGAACGTTTCAATCAGCGGCGGCAAGAGCAACGATTTAATTCAAAGCTTCGGCGACAATGTCACTGTCAACGGCGGCAAAGGTGACGATACCATTCGCGCGAACGGCAACACCGAAATTATTTACTCAAGCGGCGACGGCAATGACGTGATTCACGGTTCTTACGGCTCACGCGGCGCATCATTGACCGTCAACTTGACAAGCGGCACCTATTCAACGACAAAGGCTGACAACGGAAATATCGTCGTCAACGTCGGCAAAGGCTCGCTCACTTTTGAACACGTCGATGCGGACAAAATCAGCGTCAAAGATTCTACAGGCAACGTCAAAGTCATCAAGGCGGGACGCACGCCATTCACCAACACGAAAAATTCTAAGACCATCAACAAGACAAAGGGCAGCTGGTACATTCACAACGAAGGCGACAAAGTCAAAGTAACGACCGGCTCCGGGCTTGACGGCATAGAAAATCTCGGCGACAAGGCAACGATTAATTCCGGCACGGGCAATGATTATGTCAGCAACACCGGCTCAAATGTTTCAATCAGCACGGGCAAAGGCAATGATGTTGTCGACAACAGCGGCTTCAAAGCGACGATACGCACAGGCTCCGGCAATGACGAAATTTATAACGTAACTTACAGCAAATGGGACGACGCAACCAACACTTCCAAAATTATCAGCTCGCCCGAAAAATCTCTGCTCGACGGCGGCGCGGGCAACGACTTTATCAACAATCAAGACGGCTCCAAAGTGACAATCCTCGGCGGTGACGGCAACGACACGATTAGAAATTACGGCTCCAACGTCACGATTAACGGCGGCGCAGATGACGATACCATTTCCAGCAACGGCTCGAACGTTTCAATTCTCGGCGGAGACGGCAACGACACGATTAGAAATTACGGCGACAAAATCACGATTAACGGCGGCAAAGGCAACGATTCAATTCGCGGCGGTTCATACGACGATAAACTTTATGGCGGCACGGGCAATGACACTCTGCGCGGCGACAAAGGAAATGATTCGCTTTGGGGCAATGCGGGAGCTGATACGTTCATTTACAACGACGGCGACGGCAAAGATGTTATTTACGGCTTCGGCGACAATGACCTGTTAAAAATCACAGGGACTTTCTCTGCTTCTTACAACAAGTCGAAGTCGGAAGTTTATTTCAAAGTCGGTTCCACTGCCAATGCAATCACTCTTCATGACTTCACAGCGTCAACTTTCCATGTCAACGACTCAACTTATCACATCAACAGCAAGAATAAATTCGTCAAGCAGTGACCGTTAAAATTTCGTAAGAAAATTTACATGACCTGCCGCTCGTGATAGAATCTTTCTGAAGTTGAACGCAAGATCATCGCAAGGAGGGAATTTTCATGGACAACAGCATTGAAGGGTCAAGCACCGGTTCCAACGAAAACGACAGCATTTTAAATTGGGATGACAACGTTTACATCAGAGGCGGCGATGACTTAATTGCGCCCTGTAAATGCAATGTTATGGTTTACGGCAGAGAAGGCGACGACACAATTATCAACTGCGGCAAGACAGACAACGATACTTTCTGCGTCGGCGACGACAACATCAAGATTTGCGGCGGGACATACAACGATACTTTCTACGGCGTTAACGGCAACATCATTAAGATTTGCGACGGCGCAGACAACGATAATTTCTGCGACTTCAACGGCAGTCAGCGGCATCGACGTTATCCTCACTGTCGGCAAAAGCAAGATAACTTTGCTCGGCGCACCGAACAATTCGCTCAATATCGTCGGCATATCAGGCGGCGGAAATAGTTTACACCGTTTTCAGCGTGTGATAGAATTCGCGCAGAAGTTGAACTTAAGCACACGAAATAGATCGACAACCATTTAACTAAGCGACGGAGAGCATTTGACTTCGCCGCTTAATTTTTTTAAGGAGCGATTCTCATGGACAACAGCATTAAAGGCGCAAGCTTCTCCGGCTCGAACGGCAACGACAGCATTTTTAATTGGGGCGACAACGTTTATATCAGCTTCGGCAAAGGCAATGACACCGTCGAGAACGGCGGCACCAAATTTTATCCGAGCGGCGGCTCCTATGACATCGACGGCGGCAAAAACGTCAAAATCTACGGCGGCGAAGATAACGACTACCTTTCCAATTATCACGGCGACAAAGTTTTTATCAGCGCAGGCACCGGCAACGACACAATTTATAACAGCGGCAACCGCGTCACAATTCAAGCACTCTACGGCGACAACTATATTCACAACGGCGGCGGTGCGGCAAGCGGCGGCGGAGAAAAAACTTCAATCATCGCGGGCGACGGCAACGACACGATTGACATCTACGAATACGCCGATTATGTCACAGTCGACAGCGGCAAGGGCAACGACTCAATCATCGGGCAACGCAATGAACACATGCTAATCAAAAGCGGCGTCGGCAATGATACGATCGCCTTCAGCTATTGCTCTTACTCGACGCTCAACGGCGGCGCAGGCAACGATTACATTTACGATTACTCAAATCACTGCTCAATCGTCGGCGGCAAAGGCAATGACACAATCTCAATCAGCGGCGGCAACGGCGGCAATTACGAGACCATTAACGCGGGCACAGGTGATGATTCAATTCATCACGAAGGCGAATATTCTTCAATCAACGCGGGCGACGGCAACGATTACATTTACAACAGAAACTTTTCCAACACGATTCGCGGCGGCGCAGGCAAAGACACAATCGAAAGCACGGGCTACAATGCTTTGCTCGACGGCGGCAAAGGAAATGATTCAATCGTCGTGAGCGGCAACGACTCAACAATAATCGGCGGCAAGGGCAACGACAAAATCAGCTTGAGCTCCTACACCGAGAACGCGTTGATTAAATACGCTTCGGGCGACGGCAACGACACCGTTTGGAGCACCATTGACGACGACGGCACGATGAATTACAAACTTCAAATCACGGGCGCGAAATATACTTCCGTTGTCAGCGGCGACGACGTGATTATCAAGGTCGGCAAAGGCTCTCTCCGTCTCAAAAACGCAACGGCTGCAGTTGACGCAAACACAATCGACATCAACGGAACATTGGCAAGCAGCAACGCCACGTTAAAGACCGTCACCGATTCTACAAAATCGCCCGTGACTGTCGCATCATCAATCAAGAAAATCAACGCCTCGTCTCGCACGAAGGCTGTTAAAATCACCGGCAACACTCTTTCAAATACAATCGTCGGCGGCAGCGGCAATGATTCTCTCTACGGCGGCAAACGGCATGATTCAATCGTCGGCGGCAAAGGCAATGATTCGCTCTTCGGCAAAGCAGGCAGAGACACGTTATCGGGCGGCAATGGCAATGACACGTTGACGGGCGGCGACGGCGACGATTTATTTGTTTATACTGCGGGCAAAGATGTTATCACCGACTATGCAACGGGCGACAAAATCAAATTCAGCGCGTCAATCACAGGCTCCACTGTCAACGGTTCGGATGCGGTCTTCAATGTCGGCAACGGCTCTTTGACCGTCAAGGACGGCTTTAATAAAAATCTCTCCGTCATCGTCAACGGCACGGAACGCACGATTATAGGCGGCGCACAACTTCTTGACAACAGCTCGTCATCAAAAGTAACGCTCGGCTCAAATGTTCAAGTAGTCGATGCCTCTGCGCGGACAAAGGCAATTAAAATCGTCGGCAACAAGCTAAGCAACACTATCCTCGGCGGCAGCGGCAAGAACACGTTATCGGGCGGCGCGGGCTATGATAAAATTTTCGGCGGCAATGCAAGTGATTCACTCAACGGCGGCGACGATAACGACACTCTCGACGGCGGCGCAGGCAATGACAAACTCCTCGGCGGCAATGGTCACGATTCACTTTATGGCAACGACGGCAAGGACACTTTGAGCGGCGGCAGTGGTAATGATACGCTCCTTGGCGGCAACGGCAATGATTCACTTAGCGGCGGCGACGGTAACGATTACATTTACGGCGGTCCCGGCAATGATAAACTTTACGGCGGCGCGGGCGATGATTATCTTAGCGGCGGAAGCGGCAACGATTCACTTTGGGGCGGTAAAGGTTCCGACACGATTTATTTTTCCGCCGTCGACGGTAACGATGTTGTCTACGGTTTCGGGAACGACGACCTCCTTAAAATCGATTACAATTTCACCACGTCTTACAATAAGTCCGCAAAGGAAGTCACGTTTTCAATCGGCGTGATTGGCTCCGTCACTTTGAAAGACTTCACCGCCTCAACTTTCCACGTCAACGACTCGACTTACAAAATCAGCGGCTCAAAATTCGTCAAGCAATAACGGTCTGCTTAGAATTTCCAGCGACTTCACCACGTCTTAGAGAAAGTCACATTCTCAATCGGCGTGATTGGCTCCGTCACTTTGAAAGACTTCACCGCCTCAACTTTCCACGTCAACGACGACATCTACAAAATCAGCGGCTCAAAATTCGTTAAAAAAAAGTCCCGCAAGTTCATGACCTGCGAGACTTACAAACAGCGGAGATTTGCAAGTTCATTACCTGCGAGACTCCGCTAAAATTTTTTTTACTTCTGCGCGGGAATGTGTTTACGACTCTTGCCGACGTCGCTGACTGATTTGCGCATTTCGGTATCGGCTTGAACGTTCATCATGTTGTAATAATCCATGACGCCCAAATTGCCGGCTTTGAATGCTTCCGCCATGGCGTGCGGAACTTCTGCTTGAGCTTCGACGACTTTTGCTTCCATCTCCTGCGTGTAAGCTTTCATTTCCTGTTCTTTGGCGACTGCCATTGCGCGACGTTCTTCAGCCTTTGCTTGAGCGATTCGTTTATCAGCTTCTGCTTGATCGGTTTGAAGTTGTGCGCCGATGTTTCTGCCAACGTCAACGTCCGCAATGTCGATTGACAAAATTTCAAATGCCGTGCCCGCGTCCAAACCTTTGCCGAGAACAGTCTTGGAAATTTCGTCGGGACTTTCCAAAACGTCCGTGTGATTCTCCGAGCTGCCGACCGTGGTAACGATGCCTTCGCCGACACGCGCAATAATTGTCGGTTCACCTGCGCCGCCGACGAGTCTGTCAATGTTCGCGCGAACGGTGACACGTGCTTTGATTTTGAGTTCGATACCGTTTTTTGCAACGGCACTGACAACGGGTGTCTCGATAACTTTCGGATTGACGCTCATTTGAACTGCTTCCAACACGTCACGCCCGGCAAGATCAATCGCAGCAGAACGTTCAAACGGCAGAACGATTTGCGCACGTTGCGAGGCGATTAAAGCGTCGACGACTTTATCAACATTTCCGCCGGCGAGATAATGAGCCTCCAACTGATTGACGTTGACATCAAGACCGGCTTTGTTGGCTTTGATGAGCGGCATGACGATTTTTGCGGGCGGGACGCGACGCATACGCATTCCGATTAGCGTGAAAATGCCGACGTGAACATCAGCCGCCAATGCCGAGATCCACAGCCCGATTGGTACAAAGTGCAAGAATACTGCCGCGACGATTAATCCTGCCAACAGGAAAAACGCCGAGCCGATTACCATATCCATAAGAAAAACCTCCTCTCTAAATTTGACGGACGAGCACGCGTGAGCCGTCGACGTTGATGACTTTGACTTGAACGCCCGCCTTGACGAAACTGCCTTCCGCGACAACATCAAGCGGTTCACCGTCAACAGTGATTGTTCCCGCCGGACGCAAGTCAGTCACGCAAACGCCGATTGCGCCGAGAAATTTGCTCTTGTCAGTGACGGACGTGTAGCCGTCGCGATTTTCTTGCCGTTCGCCGAGAACAAGTTCGTCAAGCAAGCCTTCGTTCTTCTTTGAATCGCGACTGCTCAAATAAATCACGACGACGACGCCGATTAATGCAAAGCACGCCAGCGAAATCATCATCAAGCTCGTGCCTGCGAACATTTGAACTTCCAACATGTTACCACCTCCATACAAACTTTCTCACCGCGCCAATCAGATACAACGAGCCGGCGATAATTTTCACGTCGGAAACGGAATTCATCAGCCGATTGACCGCCGCGAAATTGTCTTCGACTGCAACGCACGCAATGCCGAGTTCGCGAAGTTTGCCGCAGAGAATTTCGGTCGATACGGCGCGTTCGGAATCGGGCGGCGTGACGATAACAAAATCATTCGGACGGAAAAGGAGTTCAATCATTGCGGAAAAGTTTTTGTCGCGCAGTGCACCGAACAGCCACGTCCGACGACCTTGCGGAAAATTTTTGTCGAGACTTTGACGCAGAGCCTTTGCACCGTGAGGATTATGCGCACCGTCAATCACGACGACGCCCGCCGAATTTTTAACGACTTCAAAACGTCCTGCCCAGTTCACGTGCTCAAGACCGCTTTTAATCGCCGAATCGTTCACGCCGAAAATTTTCGCCGTCTCAATCGCAACAGCCGCATTAAATTTTTGATAATCGCCGCGCAGATTGACAGCAACATTTTCAAGCGGCGTGACCTCGTGCAACGGAGAATTTTTTTCGCGAGCAACGGAGCGAATAATTTCAAGCGGACGACCTGTCGCACCCGTGACTGTCGGAACGTTCGGCTTGATGATGCCGGCTTTGTTGCGGGCAATGTTTTCCAAATCGCCCAAAATATTTTCGTGGTCGAGCGCAACGTTCGTGATAACCGCGACTTCCGGCGTGATGATGTTCGTTGAATCAAACGTTCCGCCTAAACCGACTTCGATAACCGCCACGTCAACGGCGCGTTCACGAAAATAGAGATAAGCGGCGGCAGTCAAAGCCTCAAAGTGCGTGCAGTGGACGTTGCAACTTTTCACGCGGGCAATAATCGCGGCGAAGTCGTCTTCCGAAATATTTTCACCGTCAACGCGAATTCGTTCGCAATAACTTTCCAAATGCGGCGACGTGAACATTCCGACGTGCAGACCTTGAGCGCGGAGCATTTCGTCGAGCATGGCGCAAACCGAACCTTTGCCGTTGGTGCCGGCAACGTGAATCGTCCGATAAGAATTTTGCGGATTGTCGAGCGTGTCGGCAAGCTGTGTGATTCGTTCGAGACCTTCCTTGATGCCGAATGTGCAAAGGTAGTTCAGCCAATTTAACGCGTCGTCATAAGTTTTCAAGTTGCTTAATCCTCTGTTCGAGCGCGGAAATTTTTTCGTTGGTTGCGACGAGTTTGTCGCGTTCCGATTGAACGACCTGCGCGGGAGCCTTGCTGATGAAACGTTCGTTGTTGAGCTTATTCTCGGTAGATTTTGCCACAGTGCGCAATTTGTCGAGTTCCTTCGTGAGGCGGGCGATCTCTTTTTGCGTGTCGATTAAACCTTCGAGCGGCAGATAAATTTCCGCACCGTCAACAACACCGCTCATCGCGTGAGCAGGTTTTTCGTCGGCAAAAATTATCGGGTCGGCGGCGGCAAGTTCCGTCACGTAACCGGCGTGAGACTTCAGCACGTCGACGAATTCGGCACGCGTCACTTTCAACACGACGGCAGTTTTCTTGCGCGAATCAATTCCAATTTCCGATTTGAGGTTGCGCACGGTTTTGACAATGTTCAAAATCACGTCGGCAATTTCTTTGATGTTTTCATCTTCAGCGGGAAGCAAGCCTTTGAGTTCGTCGACTGTCGGATATTTCGCGAGCATGATTGAGCCTTGAGCGTTCGGGAGCTTTTGTCTGATGACTTCCGTCAAGAACGGCATAAACGGATGCAAAAGTCTAAGCGAACTTTCAAGCACCGTCGACAGCACATAAAGAGCCGTGGTCTTAGCTTGAACGTCGGAGCCGTAAAGCCGCGCTTTGGTCAGTTCAATATAATAATCGCAGAATTCAAACCAGATGAACTCGTAAAGTTGACGGGCAGCCTCGCCGAGTTCAAAGCGTTCAAGATTATCCGTCACGGTGCCGATTCGATAAGCCAAGCGATTAATTATCCAACGGTCAGCCAATTCCAAATCGTCGCGTGTCGGAGTGAACGTCGAATCAAAGCCTTCCAAATTCATCAGCAAAAATCTTGACGCGTTCCAAATTTTATTGGCGAAGTTGCGGGCAGCTTCGACGCGCTCATCAAAAAATCTCAAATCGTTGCCGGGAGTGTTGCCGGTCACCAACATAAACCGTAAACTGTCCGCGCCGTATTGATTGATAACTTCAACCGGGTCGACGCCGTTGCCGAGCGACTTGGACATTTTGCGCCCGAATTTGTCGCGAACAAGTCCGTGGATAAAAACTTTGCGGAAAGGAACTTCGCCGCGAAATTTCAAGCCCATCATCACCATTCGCGCAACCCAAAAGAAAATTATATCGTAGCCCGTGACGAGAACATTCGTCGGATAAAATTTTTTCAATTCGGGCGTGTCATTAGGATAGCCGAGCGTCGAGAAGGGCCATAACGCGGAACTAAACCACGTGTCCAAAACGTCTTCATCGCGGCGCAAATTTTTGCCGTGACAATGCGGGCACTCGTCCACGTCAACTTCGCTAACGGTCATTTCGCCGCAATCGTCGCAATACCACGCGGGAATTTGATGTCCCCACCAAAGCTGCCGACTTATGCACCAATCGCGAATGTTTTCAAGCCAGTTGATGTAAATTTTCGTGAAACGTTCGGGCACAAATTGAAGTTCACCGCTTTTGACAGCCTCAATCGCAGGTTCAGCCAACGTCTCCATTTTTACAAACCATTGCTTGCTGATGAGCGGCTCAACAGTCGTATGACAGCGTTGACAATGTCCGACGGCGTGTTCATGATTTTCAGTCGCGACGAGAACTCCGGCAGCCGTCAAGTCCGCAACGATAAGTTCACGGCATTTGTAACGGTCAAGCCCGCTGTATTTGCCGAGACCTTCAGCCATAGTGCCGTCGTTATTGATGACTTTGACTTGTTCGAGATTGTGGCGCAGTCCCATTTCAAAATCGTTCGGATCGTGCGCAGGCGTGACTTTGACGGCTCCCGTGCCGAATTCTCTGTCAACGTAAGAATCGGCGAAGAGCGGAATTTCGCGATTGACGAGCGGCAGAATCAACGTTTTGCCGACAAGATTTTTATAACGTTCGTCATCGGGATGAACTGCAACTCCCGTGTCGCCGAGCATAGTTTCCGGACGCGTCGTGGCGACTTCAACATAACCGCTGCCGTCTTTGAATGGATAGCGCAAATGCCACAGATGACCTTGCTCCGTCTCGTGCTCAACCTCAATATCGCTTAACGCCGTGTTGCATTTCGGACACCAATTTGTGATTCGCGTGCCGCGATAAATCAAGCCTTCGTTGTAAAGCTGAACGAAAACTTTGCGGACAGCCTTTGAACAGCCTTTATCCATCGTGAAACGTTCGCGCTCCCAATCGCAGCTTGAGCCGAGCGTTCGCAGTTGATAGCTGATTCGGTTGCCGTAAGTCTCCTTCCATTGCCAAACGCGCTGTAAAAATTTTTCGCGACCGAGTTCGTAACGGTTGGTGCCTTCGCCGCGAAGTTGCTCCTCAACTTTTGCTTGAGTGGCAATTCCTGCGTGATCTGTGCCGGGCATCCAGAGAGTATTGTCGCCTTTCATGCGGTGCCAACGAATCAAAATATCCTGCAAAGTTTCGTCGAGCGCGTGACCCATGTGAAGTTGCCCGGTAACATTCGGCGGCGGTATGACAATGCAAAACGGCTCACCTTTGGCGTCGGCAGTGGTATGAAAATTTTTATCGCGTTCCCATGCCGCATAAGTTTCGCGTTCAAAATTTTGCGGCTCGTAAGTTTTCGGTATGTTGCTCATTGTTTAGCTTTTAGCTTTGAGCTTTGAGCTTTTAGGAAATTTTCCTTACAGCTTACAGCTTAAAGCTTAAAGCTGTTCCCTCCTCCAGTTTTTGAAATTGATTGCATAATAAACTGCGTGCGCCCTTTCGTCAAGCAAAGTGATTGGGAGCTGCCCGCGAGCTTTACGCAAAAAAATTCCGACCGTGATAATTTATCGGAGCCGGATTTTTTATCGGTTGACAAAATTTAAAGCGACCGTTTCCACGTTGCACCTTGCGCAGTGTCTTCGACGGTGATGCCTGCCGATTTGAGCTCGTCGCGAATTTTGTCGGCAACCGCCCAATTTTTAGCAGCGCGTGCATCTTGACGCAACGCTTTACGCAAAAAAAATTCCGACCGCGATAATTTATCGGAGCCGGATTTTTTTATCGGTTGTCAAAATTTACAGCGACCGTTTCCACGTTGCACCCTGCGCAGTGTCTTCGACGGTGATGCCTGCCGATTTGAGCTCGTCGCGGATTTTGTCGGCAACCGCCCAATTTTTAGCGGCGCGTGCCTCTTGACGCAACGACAGAATAATTTTCATCAGCGCGTCGACAAGTTCGGAAGAGGCTTCGGATTTTTCTTCAACTTTCTCGACGGGAACGGGCTGCTCAAAAATTCCGATAATGCTCGCCATTTCAAGATAAATATCGCGGACGCGCAGAAGAATGTCGCCGTCAATCGTCACGGGCAAAATTTTTCCGGCGTTAAAGTCGTCGTAATAGCTACTGACTTCCTGCGCCAACTCGAACAGGTGAGTTATCGCAAGTGCGGTGTTGAAGTCGTCGCTCATTGCGTCATAAAAATTCGCAAGCAAACGTTCCGACTCTTCGACGAGACCGCCGGCACGACTGACCGTTATCGCAAAATTTTTTTCGCCCGTGTCTTTGATGAATTCGCCTGCATGAATTTTCCGCGCCAAAGTGTCCAGCTGCCAATAAGCCTTCGCGAGTTTGCCGAAAAATTCCTGCGCCTCAATGACGCGCTCTTCATTGAACTCCAACGGGTTGCGATAATGCGTCTGCAGCAAAAGTAAGCGCACGACTTCGCCGGGATATTTCGCCAAAATCTCTTCGACCGTGAAAAAGCCTTTGTTGCGCTTAACCATTTCTTTGTTGGACTTGCTGACTTTCTCGTTGCCGTCGGTGATGAAGCCGTTGTGAATCCAATATTGCGCGAAAGAATTTTCGTCGCCGATAGCCGCTTGACTTTGAGCGATCTCGTTTTCGTGGTGCGGGAAAATCAAATCGGAGCCGCCGCCGTGAAAATCAAACTTCTCGCCCAAATATTTCAGCGACATCGCCGAGCATTCAATGTGCCAACCGGGACGACCTTTGCCCCAAGGACTTTCCCACGACGGTTCGCCGGGCTTAGCCGACTTCCACAACGCGAAGTCCATCGGGTGATGTTTACGTTCGTCGACGGCAACGCGTGCACCGGCAAGCATATCGTCGAGCGTGCGTTTACTGAGCTTGCCGTAATTTTTAATCTTCTCCACGCTGTAAAAAACGTCGCCGTTGTCAAGAACGTAAGCAAAACCTTTGTCGACGAGCGTTTGAATCATTTTGATAATATCATCCATCGTTTCAGAGACGGAAGGATAAAAATCTGCGCGGCGGACGTTGAGCGCGTCCATGCTCTTGAAATAAGCGGCGATATTTTTTTCGGCAACATCTTTCCACGTGACGCCCTGCTCATTTGCCGTCTTGATGATTTTGTCGTCAACGTCGGTGAAATTTTGAATGTAAGTGACTTTGTAACCGCTTTTAGCCAAAAATCTGCGAATGACATCCCACGTGACAAAAGGTCGGGCGTTGCCAATGTGCGGCGCGTTGTACGGCGTCACTCCGCAGCAGTAAATACTGACCTCGCCTTTTTTGAGCGGCTTAAAAATTTCCTTCGTGCGGCTCATCGTATTAAAAACTTTAATCACAATCAATCACTCCTCTGACAGCGATAAATTAGATGTGCATAGACGCGCTGAATCAAATAGAAATTAGCAATTAGGAATTGAATCAACGTGAACGGCTGAACGTGTCGAAAAGTTTGCATCGCTCCGCGCGCAGCGGTGCCCTTTCTTTTTGCTACTTTTTCTTTGGGCACGCAAAGAAAAAGTAGATCCTATACATAAAAGAAATTTACACGTTTAAATCGTTTTGCGACGTTTGTATCAATCAGCAATCGCATATCTTTTTTCCAACCTTTCCATGCGCAACTCGTCCAAAGTTTTGTCGGTGTACGGAATTGCTCCGACTAGAGACTTAACAACTTTTTTCAACTCTTCCGCCGAAAGTTCCGTTTGCTCTTCAGGCGTAACGGCAACTTCCACGGGTTGAGCGTCGTCGTAGTCGGGAAGGTCAATCAGCCCTTTCAAGTCGCGGGCGAGCATTTTCTTACGGACAGTTTTCATTTTAATCACAATCAATCACTCCTGTTCAACATCAAATTTTTGAAAGCAACTTCCACGTCGCGAACATAAGCAGTTGAATTCATCAGCGGCGAACGTTCTATCATGCCGCGCAGATTTTTTCGCAAGCCGTCGAGCAAATTCCAATCGCTCGCCAAAATTACAGCGCGTTGAATGTAATCGTTGACGTTATCGACAGCCAACACATCAAGCCCGACGTTCGAGAGAATGCTCAAGCCGAATCGCGTGCCGTGACGATCTCCGTAAAGACTGACGACGGGAACGCCCATATACAGAGCCTCGCAAGTCGTGACGCCGCCGGTATATGGGAAAGTGTCGAGCGCAATATCAACGTCCGCATAATCGACAAGATAATTCGTCGTGAAGCCGCGCATTTCAATTCGCGACAAGTCAAAGCCAATTTTTTTGAGACGTTCGCCGACAAAGTTGCAACCGTCCTCCGTGTTGAAAATTTTCGTCTTGAGTAGCAGCCGACTGTTGGGCACGAGGTCGAGAATTTTTTTCCACGTGTGCAAAATCGAATCGGTCACCTTGACGAAATTGTTAAAGCTGCCGAACGTCACGAAACCTTTTGACAGACAGGGCGGCTCCGAAATTTCCAACGTCGTCGAAGGTTCATGGCAGATGTGACTGTGCGGCAGACGAATGATTTTCTCCGTGAAATAATCGCCGGAATTGCCCGCGCAGTAAACGTCCGATAGAAAATAATCAAAGCATTCAAGCCCGGTTGAATTCATGTAGCCGACGCCGCTTATTTGAATCGTTGCGGGATGATAGGCCGCGACACGCAGTCGATTGCCCGCCGTGTGACCCGACAAATCAAAGAGAATGTCGATCTCGTCGTCGCGAATGACTTTGGCGGCTTGAGCGTCCGTCAAATTTGAAATGTCTCGCCAACAGTCGACAGTCTTGCGCAAATGATTCGTTATAACGTCAAAATTTTTCGTGGACGAATAAAAACAGACGCGGAAGGAATTTTTATCGAGCTTGTTTATCAGCGACCAGCTCCAATTCATCACGGTATGATTATTAAAATCGGCGGAAAGATAACCGACGCGAATCTTGTCATGATTATAAAGTTTTCTCTTGAAAGGCACGATGTCCGCCAAATATTTTTTGTACTCGTCGTAAAGCGCACGGAAGTCTTCAACGGAAAAATTTTCGATACTGCACCCGATGAATATCGCGTTGCTCAACTTTGCGCAAGCCGTCACGTTGTCGGTTGAAATTGATGCCGCCGCCCGCAAAAATTTAATCGCCTCTTCCGGCATTGACAAAGCGTCCAAATCTCTTGCCATGCGTGACAATGCGTCCGCCGCGAAATTTTTTTCTTCGGGCAACGACAAATCGAACATCGGCAACATTTTTTCGAGAGCGAAAAGTTCTTTGAGCGGGTTATTAAGTTTGTCCCAAATGCAAACTTCCAGCGAGTAAGCTTTTCGATAATCGGGCGCAAGTCGTTTCAAGTCGTCGAGAATTTTCAACGCCGCGTCGTAATTTTCCGCATTAAACTGTTCCAGAGCCTGCGAATAAATTTTCCATGTGTCCACGTTAAAAATCTCCGTTCACTTGTGCGACTTCAAGAAATGTTCAATGCGATTGAGAGCCTCGGAAATTTTGTCGACGCTCGTGGCATATGAACAGCGCACGTGACCCGCACCGCATTTGCCGAACGCCGTGCCCGGGACAAGTGCGACGTGTTCAGCTTGAATCAAACGTTCCGCAAAATCTTCAGAGCTCAAGCCGCTCGCCGTGATGTTCGGGAAAATGTAAAATGCTCCGCGCGGTTCAAAGCTGTCGAGTCCCAAAGTCTTAAAGCCGTCGTGAATCAGTCGGCGTCGTCTGTCGTAGTCGGCAACCATTTTTTTCATGTACTTTTCGCCGCGTTGAAGAGCTTCGACAGCCGCCATTTGCGCAGTTATCGGCGCGCAGAGAATCGTGTACTGATGAATTTTGTTCATCGCCGCAATGAAGTCGGGATTCGACAACGCGTAACCGATTCGCCAGCCGGTCATCGCATAAGCCTTGCTGAAACCGTTCAAAAGAATTGTACGGTCGCGCATCTTCGGAAGAGCCGCAAAACATTCGTGAACGCCGCCGTAAGTCAAGTCGCCGTAAATTTCGTCGCTGATAACAATCAAGTCGTGCGCCTCGGCAAAATCTGCAATCTTAAGCAAATCATCACGTTCCATAATCGCGCCGGTCGGATTGTTCGGGTAGCCGATTAAAATTGCTTTGGTCTTCGGAGTGATGAACGGTTCCAACTCTTCGGGCGTAATGCGGAACTCGTTTTCAATCTTCGCGGGCACGCTGACGGGCACACCGTTTGCAAGAAACGTGCAGGCTTGATACGAGACGTAACACGGTTCGGGAATTAAAACTTCGTCGCCGGGATTTACAATCGCACGCAACGCCAAATCAAGAGCCTCACTGACGCCGACCGTCACTAAAATTTCCGTCTCCGCGTCGTAATTGAGCTTGAACTTTTCGGCGTAGTGATTGGCAATTTCCGTGCGCAACTTGAGCATTCCGCGATTGGCAGTGTAGCTCGTGTAGCCGCGTTCCAAACCGTAAACGCAACTTTCACGAATGGGCCACGGCGTCACAAAATCGGGCTCACCTACGCCCAAAGAGATAACGTCCTGCATTTTCGCGGCGATGTCGAAAAATTTTCTGATACCGCTCGGAGCGACGGACTTAACCGAATTCGACAGCTTGTCGTTCCAATTCATGGCGCAACCACCAACCTGCGATCGCGTTCTGAATCTTCAATGATGACGCCGTCTTTTTTGTAAGCCTTCAACATGAAATGGCTTCGCGTTTGTGTGACGCCTTCGATTGTCGAAAGTCTCGTTGCGACGAAATTTGCCACGTCCTTTAACGATTTGCCTTCAATGATGACGAGCAGGTCAAAGTTGCCGCTCATCAAATAAACGGTGCGCACCTCGTCGAAACGATAAATTCTCTCGGCGATTGAGTCGAAACCGACTTCACGTTGCGGCGTCAAATTAATTTCGATTATCGCGGTTACAACGTCGTCGCCGAATTTTTCCCAATTAATCAGCGTGCCGTATGACAGAATAATTTTTTCCTTTTCGAGAACGGCGATCTCCTTTTCGATTTCATATTCGGATTTTTGCAGCATGGAAGCAAGTTCGCCGGTTGAAAGGCGCGCGTTGTGCTCCAGCAGTTCGAGTATTTCTTTCATGAATCATCACCTCGTTTTAAGATTGCAAGTGACAAGATTGCAAGATTACAAGTTTTTTACTCGCAATCTCGCGATCTTGTAATCTCGCAATCTTCAACCATCATTGCGTAAAAAATTTCTGCGTCGTGCAATTCGGCAAAAGATTTAATCGCCGTCATGCCGCCGCGACTGTGATCGAGTTTGTCGCTCAACGAACAGAGCAATTCCAAAAAATCTTCCAGCTCAAGCCGCGACTTTGATATTGTCGTTAAGACCGCCGCGAATTCGATTGCCCGCCACGCCGTCACGAACACGCGCACATTGAATTTTTCATCGCCGACGAACGCGCACGGATAGAGCCGCATGAAAAATTCGTTGACGAGATAATTTTCAATCAGCGGCGCGAAGTTCTCATGCAGTTGCGACAAAATTTTTTCGCGTGCAGTCAAAAAAATTTCGACGAGCCGATTTTTTTTGCCGACCGTCAAATTTGCGTCGTACATTTCTCCGAAAATCTCAACCAATGCCGCCGCGTTGCTCTCCGTGTCAAATTCGACGGGCACGGAAATTTTTTCGCCGAAGAATTCGCACAACATCATCAGCCGCCGATTAATCGACAAGTCTCGCCGCTGAAGAATTTTTATCGCCGCGTGTTGTTGAGATAAAAATTCGTCGACGGGCTTTGAAAGTTTCGTCGTGAAGTCGAAGACCATTCGAGCCGTGAGCTTGTCGACGACTTCAAAGCCGATTTGTCCGCGCAGAAGGATTGAAATCGCCGCGATTGGACAAGTCAACGTCATTGCCTGCAAAAAAGTTTCGTCGTCGAATTTGTACGTCACGCGCGGAAAACTTTGACAGACCGCCGTCAAAAAATCTTCGCCGTGCTTGAGCTGAAGTTTGCACAAAAAATTTTCGTCAAGGAACGGACATTCGCCCGACGGTTTCATCTGCAAAAGTTGCGCGTCATCAATCGTGGTCACGTGGCGGAAAAATTCTTCGCGGTCATCAACGGGCAGCTGTAAAAATTTTTCACGCGTCGAATTGTCAACGACGATTCGCCAATCTCGACAACATCTCGCGCCGCAAGCTAAGCCATCGCATTTAAATTCCTTGACGTAAGCGGGACGAAAACATTTAATCATTTTCCGGCAAATCACCTTCCGCAAAAATCATCATCGCCATCAACGGGCAGCTGTAAAAATTTTTCACGCGTCGGAGTGTCAACGACGATTCGCCAATCTCGGCAACATCGCGCGCCGCAAGCTAAGCCATCGCATTTAAATTCCTTGACGTAAGCGGGATGAAAAATTTTCATCTGATGAAATGAGTCGGAATCCAATCTTCTTTTTCGGGCAGACCGAATTGCTCTTTGCCGAGCGCGATCGACTTCATAAGGAAAATCATGTTGCGGGCAAGAGTTCGCATTGTCTGAAGTCCTTCGCCGTCTTGAGCCGCCTCGCCTTCCTTGAGACCGTAAACCATATTCCAATATTGACTCGTGGCAATGGGCATGCCGCTTATCGCGAAATATTTATTGAGCACGTCGAAGGACGCAGTTGCTCCGCCGCGACGACAAATGACGACTCCCGCGCCGACTTTCATCGTCTTGTTGAAATGTGCACTGTAAAACAGTCTGTCGAGGAAAGAAAGAATTGTACCGTTTGGCGAGCTGTAATAAACGGGCGTGCCGACGACCAGACCATCAGCCTCCGCGAATTTTGGCGCGACTTCGTTGACAACGTCATCAAAGACGCATTTGCCGAGCTTGAAACAATTTCCGCAGGCGACGCACCCGCGAATCGATTTGTTGCCGACGTGAAAGAGTTGCGTTTCAATCTGCGCGGCGTCGAAAATTTTAATCATCTCGTTGAGCGCGACAGCCGTGTTGCCGTTTGCGTGCGGCGAACCGTTAATCATCAGAACTTTCATTGTGAAGACCTCCTTAATACGCTTTGCGATAAATTTTGACGCGGCGGGCGAAATTCCTGTTGCGACAAAAAAAACCGCTCAACGCAGGAAAATTATTTCACGCGCAGAAAAAATTTTATGCGGAGGGATTGATATGAAAAAATTTTTATCAACATTGCTTGCCTTAGCGTGCATGATGACGTTTGCTGTTGTTCACGCCGGGCAATCAAATGATCTGTCAAATCAAAAAGTCGACGCGGGTTGGGATCTTTATAAGAGCGGCGATTATTCCGAAGCGATTAAACTTTTAGACGAAGCGATTCAACTCAATCCCGAAAATGCAAGAGCTTACAAAAGTCGCGGTCATGCTCATCTTTGCTTAAATCAATATAAGCAAGCCGTTCAAGACTTCAGCAAGGCGTTGAAATTCAATCCAAATGATTCTTCTACACAACACAATCGTCTCGTAGCTGCTAACTGTTTATTTAAACAATACTTTGAACAATTAGACCGTGCCGACAAAGCTATTGCGCTTAATCCCAATGATGCCGAAGCTTATTTTTGTCGCGGCAATGCTCACCTTGATTTAGGAGTTCTTGATTTTTTATTAGATGATATTTGGGAAGATTACAAATTAGCCATTGCTGACTACGACGAAACCATTAAACTCGCGCCAAATCATGCGTTGGCATATCACAATCGCGGCATTTGTTATCAAGAACTCGGTGACGATTCAAAAGCTCAAGCAGACTTTGCAAAAGCTAAGGAACTCGGCTACAAAGATTAACGATAAGTTTTCAAAACAAAAACCGCTCAACGTATCGAGCGGTTGAATTTTTTTGACGATTATTATTTCAAGTTGCGTTTGCGGTGACGGAAGTAAAGCCACGCGATTATCACGACGCTCACTGCGATAAATGCCATGCTGAATTCGTGTCCGACTTCCAATAAATATTCCCAGTTGTCGCCCAAAAGAACTCCCGCGTACAAAATCAGAGCTGTCCACGGCAACGAGCCTGCGAACGTGTAGAAAAGAAATTGCTTGAAGTTCACGCGAGCGAAACCTGCCGGCAATGAAATGAACGTTCTGACAACGGGCAACATGCGGCTGAAAAACACGGCGCGAATTCCGTACTTGTCAAACCACTTTTGAGCCAAGTCGACGTGAGATTTTTTGATGAAGAAATATTTCCCGTACTTGTCGACGAATTTGCGACCGCCTGTTGCGCCGACGACGTAAGCAAAGATTGAGCCGACCATTCCGCCGACCATGCCCGCAATCATCGCGCCGGTAAACGTCATACGCTCCGCACTGACCAGATAGCCCGCAAATCCCAAAATCAATTCACTCGGCACGGGAATACAAGCGTTTTCCATTGCCATGAGCACCGCAACGGCAAGATAGCCCCACGAGTCGATAAACGCCAGAAAAGTTTGAGTTACCTGCTCCAATTAAAGATCATCCTCTTCAACGACCGGAACTTCTTCCTGCGCGGGAACAGGAGCTTCAACGGGTGCAGGAGCTTGAACTTTTGCGGGAAGGTTGTCAAAGTCTTTGAAGTCTTCGCCGTAGCCGTATTTCTCAATGACGTAATCCAAATCTTTATCGCCGCGACCGCTCAAGTTCACGAGAATCGAGCCTTTGCCGACCTCTTTGGCGTAGCGCATTGCATAAGCGACAGCATGAGCACTTTCGAGCGCGGGAATAATTCCTTCGTAGCGACTAAGTTTGAAGAAAGCGTCAATCGTTTCCAAATCGGATGCCGTGTCGTATTTGATTCGACCACATTCGCGCAGGAAAGCATGTTCCGGACCGACGGAAGGATAATCGAGACCGCTTGCGATTGAATAAACGGGCGCGGGCTTGCCTTCGTCGTCCTTGAGCATAATCGAATCGAAACCGTGCATGACGCCTTCAACGCCGTAAGTCATCGACGCCGCATGATCGCCGAGTTTATCGCCGCGACCCATAGGTTCCACGCCGACAATTTCAACGGGATCATTTATAAACGGCAGGAAGAAACCGATTGAATTTGAGCCGCCGCCGACGCAAGCCGCAATGGTATCGGGCAGGAAGCCCATCATTTCTTTGAATTGAGCGCGAGCCTCTTCGCCGACGACCATTTGAAAATCGCGCACCATCATCGGGAAAGGATGCGGACCGACAACGGAGCCTATGCAGTAAATCGTATCCTTGTAGTTTTGCAGATAGTCTTCAAACGCGGCGTCGACAGCCTCTTTAAGCGTCTTAAGTCCGGCAGAAACGGGAACGACTTCCGCGCCGAGAACTTTCATGCGTGCGACGTTGGGAGCTTGTTTGGCGATGTCAACTTCGCCCATGTAAATTGTGCATTCCAATCCGAAGAAAGCCGCAGCCGTTGCAAGTGCCACGCCGTGCATACCTGCGCCGGTCTCCGCGATGATGCGTTTCTTGCCCATGTATTTTGCCAAAAGACCTTCGCCCATGCAGTGATTGAGTTTGTGCGCGCCGGAGTGATTCAAATCTTCGCGCTTAAGATAAATTTGGCAGTTGCCGAGTTTGCGGCTTAACGTTTCGCAGTGATAGACGGGCGTCGGACGACCTTGGAATTCGCGACGAATGCGGCGCAACTCGTTGATGAACTGCGACGAATGACAAATCGTCAAATAAGCCTGCGTGATCTCTTCCATTGCCGGCACGAGCTGATCGGGCAGATATGCGCCGCCGAAACGTCCGAAGCGTCCCGATTTTGACGGATATTTTTTCAAGTAAGTTGTGAAGTCCATTTTAAAGCCTCCGTGTAAAAATTTTCGCGTGCGATTGAGTTTATCGAATGTTCACGGGTGCCGGAGCACCCACGTCGAATATTTTTTCAAGCAGTAACTCATGGTGAAACCTCCCGTAAAAAAATGCGTTGCCTTATTCGTCGAAGGGCGCGGCAATTCCTTTTTTGCACCGTGAATTATTAATCAAACTCGCGTCCGTACAGTTAAGCGATTGTTGACAGGAATTGATTCAACTTGTAAAATTGGCGGCGAATGGAGGCGGTCAAACTTTATGAAATATAAGCGTGTGGTTTTGAAGTTGAGCGGCGAGGCTCTTGCCGGCGATAAAAATTTCGGCATCAATCCTCCCGTAGTCGAAAGCATTGCCCAACAAATTAAACGCGTGCACGAGGCGAAGCTTGAAGTTGCAATCGTTGTCGGCGGCGGAAATCTTTGGCGCGGCTTGAGCGGTGCGGCTAAGGGCATGGATCGCACGTCGGCGGATTATATGGGCATGTTGGCAACGGTCATGAACGCGCTCGCATTGCAGGACGCTCTTGAACAGATGAAAGTTTTTACTCGCGTGCAAACGGCTATCGAAATGAGAGAAGTCGCTGAACCTTACATTCGTCGCAGAGCAGTCCGTCACCTTGAAAAAGGTCGTGTCGTTATCTTCGGAGCAGGAACAGGCAATCCATATTTCTCCACCGATACGACGGCGGCACTTCGAGCGGCTGAAGTCGAAGCGGACGTTATCTTGATGGCTAAGCGCGGCGTTGACGGTGTTTACGACTGCGACCCGAAACTTTTTCCCGACGCCAAAAAGTTTGACACAATCTCTTACATTGACATTTTAAATCTCGGACTGCACGTCATGGACTCAACGGCAACGAGTCTTTGCATGGACAATCACATTCCGCTTGTCGTCTTCAACATGGACAATTACGAGAACATTTATCGCGCCGCAATCGGCGAGACCATCGGAACTACAGTGAAATAAGGAGGCAAAACCATAATGACAAAGGACGTTATCAAATCGGCGGAAGACCGGCTCAAGAAAACTCTCGACGGCTTGAAGAAAGAATACGGCACACTTCGCGCAGGACGCGCCGCACCAAGTCTGCTCGACAAAGTCACGGTTGATTATTACGGCTCGGCGACGCCCGTCAATCAAATCGCAAACGTCACCGTTCCCGAACCGCGCATGATTATGATTAAGCCTTACGACAGAAATTCGCTCAAGGAAATTGAAAAGGCGATTCAAAAGTCCGACCTCGGTTTGACGCCCAATAACGACGGCACGACGATTCGCCTTGCAATTCCGCAACCTACGCAGGAACGTCGCAAAGAACTCGTCAAAGTCGTCAGCAAGAAGGCGGAAGAAGCTAAGGTTGCCATGCGCAATATTCGCCGCGACGCCAACGAGTCAATCAAGAAACTTGAAAAAGGCAAGCAAATCACTGAAGACGACCGTAAAGATGCGCAGGAAGAAATGCAGAAACTTTTGGACAAGTATATCAAGCTCGTTGACGGTGCCAAGTCTGCCAAAGAAAAGGAAGTTATGGAAGTCTGAATTATGTGGGAAAGCGACGGCGACTTGCTCGCGCGAGTCGATAGGGACAAAATGCCGCGTCATGTGGCAATTATAATGGACGGCAACGGTCGTTGGGCTAATTGTCGCGGACTTTTACGCAGTGCGGGACATACTGCCGGCGTCAAGACACTCAAAAATATTTTGAAGACTGCGGTCAATCTCAAGCTCGAAGCGTTGACGGTTTACGCCTTTTCAACGGAAAATTGGAAACGTCCGCACACCGAAGTTGATTTTCTGATGCATCTGTTCTCGGAATATCTTCAGCGTGAAATGCTCGAAATGCACGCCAACAACGTCCGCATAAAATTTCTCGGTCGCACGGAAGATTTTTCGCCCGCCCTTCAGAAATTGATGCGCGAGTCGATTGAGCTGATGAAAGACAATACCGGCGTCAAGTTCAACGTCGCGGCAGATTACGGCGGTCAAGACGAGATCCTTCGTGTCACGCAGAAATTGGCGCGTCGTGTCGCGGCAGGTGAATTGTCGCCCGAAAATATTTCTCCGCAACTTTTGGAAGATGAGCTTGATACGTGTGGTCAACCGCCCGTCGATTTGATGATTCGCACGAGCGGTGATCTTCGTGTCAGCAATTTTTTGTTGTGGCAAGCCGCCTACGCCGAATTTTGGTTCAC
>CAJOHG010000001.1:72179-88613 GCA_905234395.1 uncultured Selenomonadaceae bacterium | reverse complement strand
GGCGGACGTTGAGGCTGTAAATATGAGCTTGTCAAATTTTTCAAAGAATAAAATTCGGCTGATGATCTTCGCGACGAGTGTCGGAATGATTTTGTTCGGCGTGGAGCGCGGCGAATTGTACACAATTTTTTTCAGAGCAACGCGAGTTTGTCTCGAATGCATTGGGCTTGGCTGAAGTTGAGCGATTAAAACTTTTTTGATCCACTTTCTCTCAGCGGCGAAAGACTTACTTTAAAAGCGTGGAAACAGCTTGAGTCGTTTGACAATCGAAACATCCTGTTTCAAACGCGGGTGAGGTGCGCGTTCATGCGTACCTTTTCGTTTATTCAAAATTAGAAATGCGAAAATCATTGAATGAATATTTTTCACGGCGTATGATTCAAATCGCGGCGATGTTGTTGACGAATCCTCACGCGGCAAATTTTCTGAGCGGCAGACTTTATCGCGGCGAATTGAAAAATTTTTGCGCACCGGGCTTAAACTGCTGGTCGTGTCCTGCGGCGATGTTAAGTTGTCCGATTGGCGCAATGCAAGCTGTCGGCGGGAAATTCGGCTTTTACGCGGCGGGCATCACAATTTTAATCGGTCTGTTAATCGGTCGGACGGTCTGCGGATTTTTATGCCCGTTCGGTCTGATTCAAGAGCTGTTAAACAAAATTCCTTCGCCCGAATTCAAATTGCCGCGTCGACTGCTGCGCGTGAAATTTTTTCTGCCGGTAATCTTCGTGCTGATTCTTCCCTTGGCGACCGCTTTGCCGACGTTTTGCGAATTCATTTGCCCGGCGGGAACATTGGAGGCGGGACTGCCGCTTATCGCCACTCATGAAGAATTACGCAGGGTTATCGGCAAATTGTTCGCGCTGAAAATTTCAATCCTGCTCGTCGTGATTGTCGGGAGCGTCGTCGTGCACAGATTCTTTTGCCGCGTGATGTGTCCGCTCGGCGCGATTTACGGCTTGTTGAATAAATACAGCCTCTACCGAATCGATTGCGCTCACGACAAATGCATCGGTTGCGGTCGTTGCAAAAAAGTTTGTCCGATTGAACTTGACCCGACGATTGACTTTGATTCTGTTGAATGCGTGCGTTGCGGACGATGTGTCGACATCTGCCCGACAAAAGCCATGAATCGTTCTCTAAAAGTTTAATTAAAACTCCGCCCAAATGTTGACTGCTTATAAGGTACCGTGTATTATAAATGTACAAGGTACCTTAAATTTTTGGGAGGTCTTACAAATGGAAAAGCGTATCACTTTAATTGACACGTTCCTTGAAACGTATCAGCTCATGCACTGTTACGACATGATGTGGTACAGAAAAAATTTCGGCGGACTCGATCCCAAGCAAGGGCAAGGACGAATTTTGTTTGCATTGCAACGCGAAAATAACATTGCGCAAAAAGATTTGGGCTTGATGCTTGACATTCGCCCGCAATCATTGGGCGAGTTGTTGCAGAAATTGGAGAGCAGCGGTTATATCAAGCGGCACCGTTCGACGATTGATAAGCGTGCGTTGATTGTTGAGTTGACGGAAAAGGGCGAAGAGTTTCAGCTTAACAGACCGGACTACGCCGAACTTTTCCGCGATTTGAGTGCAAAGGAACGTTTGGATCTCAAAAAGTCGCTGAAAAAAATTTCCGAACGTTTGACGCGATTAATCGAACTTGAAACCGAAGACGACTTTTATTGACGCGCAACGCTTCAAAAGGAGGGATTCTCGTTGGTCAAGGACAGACTGAATTTTTTCACGGAATGCTACTCGTCGCACAAAAAAGTTTTCGCGTTCGTGGTAGTCGGCTCGCTAATCTGCGCGGGACTCGGACTGCTCTCGCCAATGTTGATTCGCCGATTAATGGACGAACTTTTGCCGCACGGAATTTCGGCGGAAATGATTTTGACGGCGGGCGCACTGTTGACGATTTACGCGGCGAATTACCTGCTGAAATATCAAGTCGAAGTCGTCGGACGTTCAATGGGCGCGAAAATCGAATTCACCATGCGCGAAAAACTTTTCCGTCATCTGCTTAGAATGGGCTATTCATTTTACGACAACGCGCAGAGCGGTCAACTGCTCTCCAGGCTCGTCAACGACATTGCGGAAGTCGGCAACTTGATGTTCGCAATCCCGCACCTTTTCATCACGTGCACGATAACTTTGCTCGGCTCGGTGACGCTGCTTTTCTGGTTGAATTGGCAACTCGCCGCAATCGTGACGATTCTATTGTTGCTGAAAACTTTTTCAACGATTAAACTCAACGGCGACATGAAACGGACATTCATGCAGGCGCGCGAAAATACCGGCGACTTGAGCGGACAAATTTCAGAGAGTTTGCAAGGAATTCGGCTCGTGAAAATTTCCGGCACTGAAGATAAAGAACTCGATAAAATGTTGCGTGCCGGCGAAAATCTTTTGTCGGTGCAAGAAAATTCGTTCCGCATGGTCGGCAGACTTCACGGCGGCGTTGATTTTTTCTCCAACTTCACGAACTTGACGATAATCGTAATCGGCGGCGTGCTGATAAGTCTCGGCTTGATGAAAATCAGCGATCTCGTTGCGTTCCTGCTGTACATGATGCTTTGCATGAGACCCGTCTTTGAACTGATGATGTTGACGGAAATTTATCAGCGCGGCATGGCGGGCGTCGAACGTTATCGCGAACTGATGAATTTGCCCGAATCAAGCGAACGATCTCTTGAACGCGTCAACGAACTCACCGGCGCGGCGAATGAGCAGGCGATTGAATTTTCTCACGTCGATTTTGCTTACGTTGACGGTTCTCCGATTTTCCGCGACTTCAACTTGAGCATTGCGGCGGGCGAACACATTGGCATTGTCGGAATGACCGGCGGCGGCAAAACAACTTTGTGCGAATTGCTTTTGGGAATGTACGACCTCAACGGCGGAAAAATTTCAATCAACGGGCGCGACATCAAAACCGTTAAGACTGACAGCTTGCGCAAGGAAGTCGGCATGATTCAGCAGGACACGTTCCTTTTCAGCGCGACTGTTCGCGACAACATTGCTTATGGGCGCGAAGATGCTAAGGACGATGAAATTTTCGAGGCGGCAAAACTTGCGGAGGCTCACGAATTCATCAGCGAACTTCCCAACGGCTACGATACTTTTGTCGGCGAACGCGGCGTTAAACTTAGCGGCGGACAGAAACAGCGCATTGCCATCGCCAGAATGTTCCTGCGCAATCCAAAAATTTTGATTCTTGACGAGGCGACTTCCGCTCTTGACAATGAAACCGAACGTCAAATTCAACGCGCCATGCAGAAACTTTCCGAGAATCGCACGACGATAACCGTTGCGCACCGTTTGGCGACCGTCCGCAATTCCAATCGGATTCTCGTCCTTGAACACGGCAACATCACTGAAGAAGGCTCGCACGAAAATTTGATGGCTCGTCGCGGCGTCTACTATCACCTTTCCACAAATGCGGCGGCTTGATTAACATTGTAAAGACTTTCTAAAATCAGGAGGGACGCTCTTTTGAATGAGCAATTTTTTTTTGACACTACAAACATTTTTAAAGATTTGAATCCCGAACAGAAAAAGGCGGTCAACTGTTTGGACGGAGCACTTTTGATTATGGCGGGCGCAGGCAGCGGCAAAACTCGCGTGCTCACTTGCCGAATCGCAAATTTAATCGCGCAAGGAATTTCGCCGTGGAATATTTTGGCGATAACTTTCACGAACAAAGCCGCCAACGAAATGAAGTCACGCGCAGAAAAATTAATCGGCTCGTCCGCACGAGACATCGTTTTGAGTACGTTCCATTCTTTTTGCGCAAGACTTTTGCGGCGCGAAATTGAAATCACCGGCGAATTCACGAGCAACTTTGCGATTTACGACACCGGCGACACGAAGACGCTTATCAAGCAATGCATCGGCGAATTGAATCTTGACGAGAAATTTTTTGCCAATGCGCAATTCAAAATCTCCGACCTCAAGAACAATCTGATTGATCCCGCGCATTTTCGTGAGCAAATAAGTCAAAACCGCAATTCGCGCACCGCAGAGCGTGATAAGAACATCGCGCAGATTTATGAGCTGTATCAGAAAAAGTTGCGGGATAACAATGCGTTGGACTTCGACGATTTGATTTTCGCGACCGTGAAACTTTTCAGCGACTATCCCGACGTTTTGGATCGTTATCAGGAGCGTTTCCAATACATTTCCGTTGACGAATATCAGGATACAAACGTTGCGCAATACGTTTTGACAAAGCAGCTTGCCGCCAAATACAAAAATCTTTGCGTCGTCGGCGATGCGGATCAGTCGATTTACGGTTGGCGCGGTGCGGACATGCGCAACATTTTGAATTTCGAGCGGGATTATCCAAATGCACGAGTTATTTTGTTGGAGCAAAATTATCGTTCGACGCAGACCATTTTAAAAGCCGCCAACGCCGTCATTGAACATAACCTTGACCGCAAGCCGAAAACTCTTTGGACGGAAAATGAGAGCGGAGAAAAAATCAAACTCACCGTCTGCGAAAGCGATAAGGTTGAAGCGTCGATTGTTGCACGGGAAATTCAGCGGCTCGTCGAAGATGAAAATTTTCTTTACAGCGACATTGCACTGCTCTATCGCACAAATGCGCAGTCGCGAATGTTTGAAGAACAATTCATGCAGGCGGGCATACCCTACATAATCGTCGGCGGGCTGAAATTTTACGACCGCAAGGAGATAAAAGACATCATCGCTTATTTGCGTGTCATTGCCAATCCGCAAGACCGCGTTCATCTCATGCGTATAATCAACGTGCCGCGTCGCGGACTCGGCTCAATAAATCTGAATCGGCTTGCGGAATTTGCAGATAACGCCGGCTTGTCAATCCTTGAGCTTGTCGCCGACAGTGAACTTTTCGCGCAAGTGCCGAAGCTTAATCCGCGTTTCCGTGCAGGCATTACAGATTTTGCGGCAATGATTATGAGTTTCATGGAGTCGGCGAACAATCTCGCCATTGACAAGCTTATTAACGCCGTGATAGACGAGTCGGGCTATTTGAAAATGCTTCGTGACAATTCGGAGGACAATAAGGCGGAGAACGTTTCGCGCGAAGAAAATTTGAGTGCATTCGTAAACAGCGCGAAAGATTTTGTCGACATCAATCCCAACGCCTCGATTGAAGATTTTCTGAATCACATTGCGTTAATTACCGATCTTGACGCCGTCGACGAGCAAGAATCCCGCGTTAAGTTGATGACCGTTCACGCCGCCAAAGGTTTGGAATTTCCCGTTGTATTCGCCGTCGGCATGGAAGACGGACTTTTTCCGCACGTCAATTCCCTTTACGAAGAGAATAAGCTTGAGGAGGAACGTCGCGCTTGTTACGTCGCTTTCACCCGCGCAGAGAAAAAACTTTACATCACGTCGGCACGCAAGCGAATGACTTTCGGCAGGACTGTCGCGCAAAAAATCTCGCGCTTTATTGAAGAAATTCCCGCAGAGTTTTTGGATGCCGAAGGTTATGCGCCCGTCACTCGCAGAAAAGTTTCTCCGACATCCGATTACAGTCCGCCGACGGCTTATCGTTCCGCACATATGAAAAAATCTGCGCAACAAAAATCTGCCTCGGACACGAATTTTAAAGTCGGAGATCAAGTCAATCACAATAAATGGGGACTCGGCACGGTTATGGCTGTCGACAGCAAGACAATCACAATTTCATTCGCAAATCCCGAAATCGGCGTTAAGCGGTTGATGATTAAAGTTGCGCCGATAAGCAAGCTTTGACCTGCGGAGGTTAATCATATGCAATTCATTGACAGAAGCAAAATCAGCGTGCGTGCGGGTGACGGCGGCAGAGGCAAATCATCTTTCCGTCGCGAAAAATTTGTTCCGAAAGGCGGCCCGGACGGCGGTGACGGCGGTAAAGGCGGCGATATTGTCCTTGAAGTCGACGAAAACATCAACACGTTGCTCAACTTCCGATTTAACCGAAAATTCACGGCGGATAACGGCGGTGCAGGAGATCGCAAACAGCAATTCGGACGCGGCGCAGAAGATTGCATTATCAAAGTTCCGCAAGGCACCCTTGTCAAAGATGCGGTTACAGGTGAAATTTTGGCGGACTTGACGGAACTCGGTCAACGTGCTGTTGTTGCCAAAGGCGGTCGCGGCGGTCGCGGCAATGCAAAATTCAAATCGGCGTCGAGACGTGCTCCAACCTTTGCCGAATTCGGTGAGCCGGGTGAGAGTCGTGAACTTTTGCTTGAGCTGAAACTTTTGGCGGACGTCGGACTTGTCGGCTATCCCAGCGTCGGAAAATCGAGTTTAATCGCCGCAGTGAGTTCCGCGCGTCCCGAAATTGCCGATTATCATTTCACGACATTAACGCCCGTGCTCGGCGTTGTCACTCTCGGTTATGAAAAATCTTTCGTGATGGCGGATATTCCCGGCTTGATTGAAGGTGCGGCGGACGGCGTCGGACTCGGTCACGATTTTTTACGCCACATTGAACGCACGAAACTTATCTTGCACATCGTCGACGCGGCGGCTGTTGACGGTCGAAATCCCGTTGACGACTTCAAAAAAATTAACGTCGAGTTGAAACGTTACAGCGAAAAACTTTCAAAGCGTCCGCAAATTCTCGTTGCCAACAAAATCGATCTTCCGCAGGCAAAAGAAAACCTTCCCGCACTTGAAACGCTCGCCGCGCAGGAAGGTTTGGAATTCTTTGCAATTTCTGCCGCCGCTCATGAAAATCTTGACGCGCTGATAAATTTCGTCGGCAAACAGCTGGATGAACTCGTTCCGGAAGTTGAGACGGTTGACGCCGTGAAAATTTTCGACGTGGCAAAGGACGACGATCCCGTTATCATTGAACGCAACGACGCCGCAGAATTTATCGTCCGCAACAAAAATCTTGAGAAAATCGTCGCGATGACAAACTTTGACGACTCGGAAGGCTTGAGGCGTTTCCAATTCATTTGGCGCATGAAAAATCTCGACGCGCTGTTGAAGGCTCGCGGCATCAAAGAAGGCGTGACCGTTCACATCGGCGACATTGAATTTGAGTGGCACGAGTAAAATTTAAATTTTCAACGTCGCAAAATAATCGTCGAGAGTTTCTGCGCGGCGAATCATTTCAACGTTTCCGTTCTCACGAATCAACAGCTCCGCACTGCGAAGTTTGCCGTTGTAGTTGAAGCCCATCGCGTGACCGTGTGCGCCGGTATCGTGAATAATCAGCACGTCGCCAACGTCAATCTGCGGCAGGTGTCTGTCAATCGCGAACTTGTCGTTGTTCTCGCAAAGAGAGCCCGTCACGTCATAAATCGCGTCGCAAGGCGCATTTTCTTTGCCCAAAACCGTGATGTGGTGATAGGCGTCGTAAAGCGCGGGACGCATCAAATCAGCCATGCACGCATCAAGCCCGACGTAATTTTTGTAAGTGTTCTTCTTATGCAGGACAGTCGACACGAGCCAACCTGCCGAGCCCGTCATTGCACGCCCGCTTTCCATGGCAAGCCGCACGTCGCCCAAATCGTTCGGCACCATAATTTCATGGAACAATTCTTTGACGCCGTCGCTGACCATTTTCAAATCAACGGGCAATTCGTCGGGACGATAAGGAATGCCGAGTCCGCCGCCGAGATTCACGAACTCAAATTTTATGCCGAGCTGACTTTTAATCTTCGCGGCAAGTTCAAACATGATTCGCGCGGTGTAAATGAACGTCGACGCCTTGCGCTCATTGGACGCGATCATCGTGTGCAAGCCGAAACGTTTAATTCCCTTGTCCAGACAGATTTTGTAAGCCGCAAAAATTTGTTCGCGCGTCAAGCCGTATTTCGCCTCGGCAGGTCGTCCGATGATGTCGTTGCCGTCGTTCATGATGTCGGCGGGATTGTAGCGGAACGAAATTATTTCGGGCAAGCGTGCGTTGCGTTCGAGATAGTCAATGTGCGCGATGTCGTCAAGATTTATAATCGCGCCCAGGTCAAGAGCTTTGCGGAACTCGTCGGCGGGCGTGTCGTTTGAAGTCAAAATAATTCGTTCGCCGGTGACGCCTGCTCTTTCGCTGATGAAAAGTTCTGCGATTGAACTGCAGTCGGTGCCCGCGCCGTCACGAGCCATTATCGCGACGATTGCGGGATTCGGTGTCGCTTTGATTGCAAAATGTTCGCGGAAACTCGGTGCCCATGCAAAAGCCTCGCGCAGTCGCCGGAAGTTGTCGCGAATTTTTTTCTCGTCGTAAATGTGAAACGGCGTCGGGAATTTTTTTATCACGTCGCGCAATTCGGTTGCGTTCAATGGAAAAGTTTTTGGCGTGCGGAAAATTTCCGCGTGTGTTTCATTCATCATCAAATGCGTCTCCTTTATCAGCGGTTAATCTCTGCGAACAGCTTTCATCGCCAATTTGTTCCGGTACATGTCGGCATCGGCGCGCTTGAAAACTTCATCGGCAGTATTGTCGCCCGAAGTGTAATAAGCAACGCCGACCGCCGCAGAAACTTTTTCCCACGGTTCAAGCTTCGTATCGGCTCTCAACTTTTCGATAACGGCTCTGATTGCTGCAACGTCTTGTTCGCAACGAGCAAGGTTATCGCCGTCAAGAATCACGACAAATTCATCGCCGCCGATTCGATAAACAATTTCCTCGCCAAAAATCGTGCAAGCAAGTTTCGCCGCGTTGATAAGATATTCGTTGCCGCGCTCGTGCCCGTAAGTGTCATTGACTTTCTTAAGATAGTTCACGTCAATCATAATTATCGCAAACGCCGCACGACCTTCAAAAATGTCCGCGTCGAGTTTGGCGGTATCTTCGTTGTAAGCGGCTTTGTTCTTCAGACCGGTTAGCGCGTCTTTGTGAGCAAGTTCATCCATAACGGCGAGCTGAATCTTGGAGCGTTTGAGGTTTTCAAAGTAGTGCATGCTGTCGGAAGTCGTCTTGAGAAATGCGGCGTAAAGATTTTCTATCTCGTCGTGCGTCTTTATCTCCAAATTTTTCATGTGTTCAATGTTCTGTTCACGTGCCGCCTCGCTGTCGTAGGCAAAATTTCGGGCGCAATAAGCCATCGTGTTGACCGGCAAAATTATATTGTTCTCAATGAACGTGAGTGCAAGCACAAGAATGAAAATCAACATGCCGCTGAAAAGCGCGATAACTCTGGCGATGAAAACCTTGCCATAATCGGAGAGATCATTAATCGAAAAGTCGATTGCCGCGTAGCAGACGCATTGCCCTTGATGATTGTAAACGGGCTTGTAAATCGACAGCAACAGACCGTATTTGCCGTCGGAAGGAATGGGCGGAATTGGTCGTCCGGCAAGCAAATCGTCAAGATATTTCTTGAACTCGTCGTCGAATTCTTCAACTTCGCCGGGCTGACTTGCCTCAACTTCCGTCGTCTCCAAATCGAAAACTACGTGGCAACCGTCTTCCATGATTTTATAGACGTAAACATAAATTATGTCTCTGTTGCTGGCGCGAATTCGATAAAGCGCACGTTCGACCTCTTCATAATCGGGAGCGGCTCGTCCGAGTGTAAGATAATCGTCCACTCGATTTGGATTGATCTCGTTGACAACCATTGTCGTTATTCCGTCGGCAATTCGCAAATGTTCACGCATGGAAGTTCGCTGATAAATGCTGTAGCTCACGAACGAAATAAAAAACGCGACGACCACCGTGACGGATATCAGATTGAAGAGCATTTTTGTCCGCAATGACAGCACGAAAGAATTTTTCTTTTTCAATTCGGCTTTCATTTCCGGCGACAGCGGAGCTTGCATTTTGCCAATCAGCTTGAAAAGTTCTTTCAAGTCGTCGGGAAAAATTCTGTAGAGCAAATAGCTCAATAAGACGGACAGACCTTTGTCGGGTATCTCGTTGATGAAGTTGCTGAAGAAATGTTCGCGGAAAGTTATCAGTGATTTAAATGAGTCATAATCTTTAACGAGTTCTTCAATAAACGCGCCGAGAAAGCCCGTCACCAACGCGATAAACGGAATTATCAGCAACGGCTTGGGAAATTTGTCAAAATAACCTTTGCGGGCGAAAAACGCGCTTATCATTGCGACAAGAACGTTGACAAGCCCGAAATACATTTCCTCCAAATTAAATTCCGAGCCGATAAGATTCGTCAAAAATCCCACGGAAATGCCGGGCATGTAGCCGCCGACCACCGCGATAAAAACCGTGCCGATTGTGTCGAGATAAACGGGCAGTTCCAAAGCTCTGGTGACGTTTGCGCCCGCAATGTTTATGACAATGCCCGCCACGCAGATCGCCGCGAGTTTGACATTCACGTCGCTCAATTTCATTTTAATCATGAAGCCTAATCCCTCAAAAATTTTTTGGCAGATTATATCACGGCTCGACGCAAAAGAAAACTTTTAAATCAAATCAGCAACGTGTATAGTGCACTCAATGCAAAGTACGGGCCGTAAGCGAAATAGCTGTTGCGAGATTTTTTCTTGGTCAAAATCAGCAAGACTGCCGCGAGTCCTCCGCCAACCGTTCCAATCAGCACGACCGATAAAAGTTTTTCGCAACCGAGCCACAAACCTAAAGCCGCGATTAATTTCACGTCGCCGCCGCCGAGTGAGCCGCTTGAAATTATCGCGAGCAATAAAAAAATTCCGCCGCCGATTATCGCCGCCAATGCGTGGTCGTGAACGTTCAAGCTCAACTGCCACACGCGAATTGCGCCGATTGTCGCGAACGGAATTGTCATTGCGTCGAAGAGCATGTACTGTTCAAAGTCGGTGACGGTCATCAGCACGAGGAAAAAATTTGCCGCGAGCAGAAAAAATTTTTCGGGAGCGATTGTCGTCGACAGGACGTAAAAATTCAGCGCGGTCAACATGCAAAATAAAATCGGGCGTCGATAACGTGAGCGGCTCAAAATTTCGTCGGGAAATGTCAAATCTTTGCTCGTACGATAAAGTCTTTCAATCCACCGCGTGCCGACAAACGTCATCAACGCCGCGAGCATCACGCTCAAAAAAATTTCGGAGAACATATTTTTAACTGATCCCTACAAAATGACTGAAGTTGCCGATTGTCAGCGACGGGAAATTTTTTTGGAGTTCGCGCAGAAATTTCCGCGTGCCCATGAAATTTTCGTCGGCTGTCATCGCGGCAAAGAACGCATCGGGATCGTAATTCAAATTTCTAATCTGAATCATCTGCGCGGGCAATTCAGTCAAAAAATTTTTCCACGCGTCAAATTCGGCGGCACGGTCATTAAAGCCCGGCATATACAGCATATTCAACGAGACGTGCACGCCGTTATCCAGAGCATAACGAATCGAATTTTTCACGGCGTCGAGTTTGTAAGCGGCACGATAATATTTTTGATAACTTTCGTCGCGAGCACTGATAATCGAAACGCGCATCGAATTCAAGCCGGCGTCGACGATTTTTTTTATGCCCGCAGTGAATCCGGCGTTGGTGTTGATGTTGATTTGTCCGCGCGAAGTCGTCGCCCGAATCTTTTTAATCGCCGCGCTGATGTTTTCAAATTGCAAACTCGGTTCGCCCTCACAACCTTGCCCGAAACTGATAATGGCGTCTTCGGCGTGCGACAAGTGATAAATTCCAACGTCGGCAATTTCGTCAACGGTCGGCTTGAAAGTGATTCGGCTTTGCGGGCTCGGACAGCACTCGGCGAGTTGCAAAGAGATGCAGCCCAAACAATTCGCGTTGCACGTCGGAGAAGTCGGAACGCCGCATTCCCAACGACGATAGAAAAAATTCTGCGCGGTCAAGCAGTGCCATTCAAGCGAACAATTTGCCACATGCGCAACGATTCGATTATCGGGCAAATCTTTTTTCACGCGACGAATCAATTTGCGCAAATCTCTCGTGTTGAAGTTGACGGGATCCCATTTAAAATTTTCGTCGGTGTAAATCGCGGCGGCGTGCAACTCGTCACGGTACAAGACGACGGCGGTATATCCGTACAGCGGCAAAATTTTCGCGCGAGAATTTTTTTTGAACGCGGGCAGATGAGTTCGCGTGTAACCTTGCGGAAGTATTGCCGAGACTGCACGACCTTTTAACGTGACGAATTCTCCGCGTTTGAATCCGACAGCTCTGCGTTGCGGCAGGAACATCAAATCTGCGCCGTCGGGAAGTTTGATTAAATCTTCGGGCTTGAGTTTGAAAAATTTTTCTCCGACACGTCCGACGCCTTCAAATTCCGGCACGTCGAAAATTTCGCCCGCGTCATTGGCTGTCAACGCTGTGATTCGATTCGTCATTGCGAGACCTCTTCTTAGGATTAAATTTATTCATCGCGCTGTCAATGCCCTCGCGGAAAATGCAAATCACTGCGGGCACGAGTTCCTCAAGCGCGGCGGAAATTTTATCGGCATCTTCCTGCGTGAAAGGGCTTAAAACGTGATGATTGACCGTCCAATTAGCGGGCGGACGACCTACGCCGATTCTCACGCGCGGAAAATTTTTTTCGCCGCCGAGATGTTGAATAATCGATTCAACGCCGTGATGACCGCCTCCGCTGCCTTTCGGACGCAACCGAATCATTCCGAGCGGCAAATCCATATCGTCATGCGCGACAATCAAATTCGCCGCGTCGAGTTTGTAAAAGTTCACAATCGGCGCGACAGCCTCTCCGCTCAAATTCATAAACGTTTGCGGCTTGACGAGCAAAATTTTTTCGCCGTCAAGAAAAGTTTCTGCGATTAGCGCGTTGAAATGTTCACGCCACGTTGAAGCGGCAAATTCATCGGCGAGCCTGTCAGCCAACATGAAGCCGACGTTGTGTTTCGTTGCGGAATATTCGGGCGTCGGGTTGCCCAGCCCGACAAAAATTTTCATGCCGATAGCCTCCAAAAAATTTTTGATATAATTTTATCGTTTACAATCGCGCGACGCAATAAAAATTTGACAGGTTCGCGTCAAAGGGATTAGAAAAATAAAAAATTATCCCCGCGCAGATTCTTTTATGCTTCGGGGATTTTTGAATTTATCGCGCTGAATCAAAGTTGATTCAAGAAATTTTTCATCATGACGCGACCGCAAGGCGTCAAAATCGATTCGGGATG
Organism: uncultured Selenomonadaceae bacterium; assembly: GCA_905234395.1. Lineage (GTDB taxonomy): Bacteria > Bacillota > Negativicutes > Selenomonadales > Selenomonadaceae > Quinella. The sequence goes on along the minus strand of CAJOHG010000001.1, from coordinate 75,584 downwards.
GAATTGAATTCCCTCCACGTCGAAATTTTTATGTCGCACGCCCATAATCGTTCCGTCGTCAAGCTCGCTCGTGACTTCAAGACAATCGGGCAAAGTCTCGCGTTCGATAATCAGCGAATGATAACGTCCGACCTCGATGCCCTGTTCAAGCCCGCGATAAAGTCCCGCGCCGTTGTGTTTAAGCCGTGACGTTTTGCCGTGAACGACTTCCTTTGCACGAATGACTTTGCCGCCAAAAACTTCGCCGATAGCTTGATGACCCAAACAAATGCCCAAAATCGGCAACTTGCCTTTGAGTTCGGCGATTAATTGTTCGGAAATGCCAGCGTCACTCGGAACGCCGGGACCCGGAGAAATTATCACGGCGGAAAAATTTTTCACGGCGTCGACGGAAATTTTATCGTTGCGAACGACTTCAACCGACGCGCCCAATTCCGACAGCAACTGATAAACGTTGTAAGTGAACGAGTCGTAGTTATCAAGGAGCAAAATTTTTTCACGCATTGTTTTCAACCTCTTCGACGACTTCAAACAGAGCCTTTGCCTTCTGCAAAAATTCACGGTACTCGTTGAGCGGAATTGAATCGGCGACAATGCCCGCGCCCGTCTGAATCACGGCGTCAACATCGTTGTCAATGCGCATCGTCCGCAAAGTAATGCACATGTCCATATTGCCGCAAAAATCCATGTAGCCGACCGTGCCCGCGTAAGTTTTGCGTCGAACAGGTTCAAGCTCGTTGATGATTTCCATCGCGCGAAGTTTCGGAGCACCGCTGACAGTCCCGGCAGGAAACGTTGCCTTGAGAACGTCAACGGGCGTGAAATTTTCTTCAAGCTCACCGACGACGCTTGAGACCATGTGCATAACGTGACTGAAGTATTCGACGACGCGAAGTTTTTCAACTTTGACGGTGCCCGCGACAGAAATTCTGCCCAAATCGTTCCGTGCAAGGTCGACAAGCATTGAATGTTCGGCGCACTCTTTGATGTCGGCTTTGAGTTCGGCGGCAAGTTGCGAATCTTCCTCGGCAGTCTGTCCGCGACGACGAGTTCCCGCGATTGGATACGTGTAAACTTTTTTGCCCGCGACTTTTACCAACATTTCGGGCGACGCGCCAACCAACTTCACGCTGCCGAAATTCAAATAGAACATGTACGGCGAAGGATTGACTTGACGGAGCTTGCGATAGAATAAAAACGGCGGCTTTGAAATTTTTGCCGTGAATTGTTTTGAAGGCACGACTTGGAAGATGTCGCCGGCGAAAATGTATTCCTTTGCGCGTTCGATTGCCGATAGAACTTCGGACGGTGCCTCGCCGTAGCGTTCCATGAAATTTATCGGCTTGCGGGAAATTTTTTCGGGCAGAGAAATTTTCAGCGGCGCGGAAATTTTTTCGGCGATCTGATTCATCTTCGCGACAATCTCTGCGTAAAGTTCGGGCAGATTTTGATTCGACACGTCGGCGAGATAAATCAGTCGTGCAGAATTTTTGAGCGCGTCGAGAACGATTAACACGCGGCAAATCATGAATTGTCCCAAAAGTTCTTCGTCGTCGAGTTCAAGCCCGCGAATCCTGTCGAACGTTGCGGCGACTTCAAAATTAAAATAACCGACCATGCCGCCGTTGGCGAGCGGCAAATTTTTATCGAGGTTCGCAGGTTTGTAGCGGCTCATGAATTTTTTTATCGCGTCAACGGGCGCACCGTCAATGCATTTCATCAAATCGCCGTCGCGAATCATCAGCTTGGATTTGAAAATTTGCAACTCAATGAACGGCTCCGCTCCAACGAATGAAAATCGCCCGAAAGCCTGCTGCGTGGTGTCGACCGATTCCAAAATAAAACCGCGTCCGTTGTCGACAAGCTTATAAAAAATTGACACGGGCGTATCCAAATCTGTATTAATCTCGGCGGAAACGGCGATAAGGTTTGAACTTTGCGCGAAGGTCTGAAACTCTTCGAGCGTCGGAAAAATTTTAATCAACGTCATCACTTCCATAAAGCCGAATTTTCAGCCCAAAATTTTTGAAATGCGAATGTTTCCGTCCTGCATGGCAACGGCAATTTCGTTGAGCGTTTCGGCAAATTTTTTCATCTCGGCTTCGGAATAACGGCTGGCGTCGTAGTCGAGAAAGAGCGAGTATTCGCCGGTGTCCTCGTTGTTAATTTCAACGTCAAGCGCGTTTTCGACGGCGGAAATATCGTTCGGCGGCAAGTAAACAATTTCGGCGGGCGTGTCGCAGAAAATAAACTCGTTGTTGATATTTTTTTGGAAGATAAAGCTCACGCAGTCATCTTCAAGCCCGTCGTTATAAACAATGTCCAAACTCTTGCGATAGTTCATGTCAATGCGCAGTTGTCCGCCGAGTTTGTCGATAAATTCGTAAACGGGCATGTCTTCGCGAAAATCCCACGCGCAAGGAAATTGCTCCAACATAAGTCCCATCAAACGCCGTTCAGTCATATTTGTGCGCCCGTTGACGACGCGGCTCATCACGGCTTCCTTTGTGCCGGTAATTTTTGCGAGAGTGAGCATTGTCGCGCCGAGGAAGAAATTGTTTTCGTTAATGCGCGTGCGGCGGAAGAATTCGTTAAAAATATTTTTCAGCTCGTAATCGTAAGTGCCTTGAGTCCACGCGGCGACACCGTGAACTTTAACGGGCGGCAGATGTTTTGCTTTGTCGAAGTGCGCCAACATTTTGCGCCAATAGTCGTGACCTTCGGCAAGCACGGATTCGGGAATGTTCGCTTCATCTTCAACGTAGTCCGCGTAACTCGGTGCCGGCAATTTTCTTTCGCGTCCGCGATAAGCCTTGTCGACTTCGCGCCAAAGCAAAATTGACGCGCTCACGCCGTCCATCACCGCATGATAAAAATCGGCGAAAAGATATTTTGCGGTCGGAGTCTCGAAAAGATAAATTCGCCACAACGGCTTGTTGATGATTCGATAAGGCTCGCGCAATTTGTTCATGCGTTCGGAAAATTCTTCGTCGCTGATGTGTTCGACTTTGACCGGCTCAATATCGCCGTCGAAAATCTGACAGAGATCGCTCGTTTCGGGATGAAATAAAAATCTGCAGCGGAAGATGTCGTGCGACTCCAAAACTTGATTGACGGCTTCGGCAAGTTGTTCCATGTTGATCGCGTGAGAAAGTTTGAACAGTCCGCCGATATTCATCATCGTTGATTTGGCTTTGTTAAAGTGCGTGTCGACCAGCCAGCGTTGCACGGGACGCAGCGGATAAAATTTTTTCGTAGCGAAACCTTCCATTAAAAATTCCTCCTTAAAATGTGACGACCAATTTATTTTCGTCGCCGCTGACCATGTAATTTTTTTCGCGAGCATTGAGCGTGCCGAGTTGTTCAAGCGGATTGACGGGCTTGCCGTTGTCGCGGAATATCAAC
>CAJOHG010000001.1:0-72083 GCA_905234395.1 uncultured Selenomonadaceae bacterium | reverse complement strand
GAGTTGTTCAAGCGGATTGACGGGCTTGCCGTTGTCGCGGAATATCAACGTCAAAGAATCATCGCGCGGGATTAATGAGACTTCCAGCCGACAAATTCCTGCGCGGGCGGCGTAAAGGTTGAAGATTTTTGCGACCGTCGACGACAGAAAAATTTTCCGACCGTCATCAATCGGGAACGTCGACAAAAATTTTTTCAACGCCTTCATGAGCGCGGGAAGTTGTCCCGGTGCAGTGAACGTGTCGCAGGAAAATTGTTGCTTGAATTTTTTTGCGCTCATCAACAGCAAGCCGCATTTCTTGCGCGTGAGAATTCTCGTGACAATCAGCGCGACGATAAACGAAATTCCGACGCCGACCCACATCATTTGCAAGCCGAAATGTCCCGCGAACATGCCCGCACTCGGCAGAACCAACAGCAGCAAAAATTTCACAGCCGCGCCGAGATTCAGCCGCTCAACGTAAATGTAATAGTTGCCGAACATCAGCACCGCGCCCAAAAAAATCGTGAACGGCATGAAAATTCTCACGGCACGCACCGACTCCGCGTAAAGCGTTTCAGTCTGCTCAACGCCGAAAAGTCCCGGCAGGAATTGCGCAAAGATGAAGCTGAACAAAATCGCGACGACCGTCACAGCAAGCGTTGAATTTATTCCAAGTCGCATCGTCTTATAAACGCTGTGAAGTGCTCCTTCCGCGTGATATTGGCAAACCATCGGTTGCAGACAGTCAACAATGCCCGTGTAGATTGCGATTAAAAGCGTGAGCATGTTGTTGATGACCGTGACAACGATTAAATGATCTTCGCCGAACTTGAAGATGACGTACTCGGAAAAAATTATCGGCAACAGCGCGAGGCACAACGTATCCATTGAGTGATACCAGCTGTAAAAAATTCCCTGCTTAAGCTCGTCGAAGTTCCAATAGCGCACGAATTTTAACGGACAATCTTTTTTGAACAGATACGGCACGTGGAACAGGAAGCTGACCAAATTTCCGATTGTCGTAGCAATGCCGATGCCGATAACGCCGATTTTGTAGCCGAGCGCAATGTCAAGCACCATGTTGACGACAAACATTGCAATCGACGCGCGCACGCAAATATTTTCTTCGCCTTCGGCAACGTAAATCGTGTAGAAAAAAATGTTCAGAATGCAAGGCAGAGCGATGAACATCAGCCCGTGATAATATTCGACGGCGTAATTCATCAGCTCCGACGAAATTTTCCACAGCGACAAGATTTGCGTTTGGAAGGCGACAAGTATAATCGTCACCGTTGCGCCCGTCACGATTGAGACCGTAACGCCCATGCTGAAGAGTTGATTCGCCTTGGCTTGATCGTTGTGACCTTTTGCATAAGAAAACATCATTGCCAGCCCGTCGGCAACCATGTAGCTCAAAAAAAATATCAGCGTCATTATCGGCGCGACGAGTGTCATTGCCGCGACTGCATCGTCACCGATGAATTGTCCCGCGACAATGTTATCCGTCAACATAAGCACGTAAGAGATCGCCATTGACGCTATCGACGCCACGAATACCGCGCGGAATCGTTCGCTTATAACTGTTTTCGCCAAAAATTTTTCCTCCGTATCAAACATTAATCCCGCCGCGATTATAGGCAAAAAAAATTCTTCCCGCAACGGGGAATGAAAATTTTTCCGCCAATCGACAGGACATCGCCAAAAAATTTTCTTGACTTGAGTAAACTCAAAGGAATATCATTCAGCTTAGCAACAATCCCCTGCGCAGGGATATTTTCTGAATGAGGAGGAAAATTTTCATGGCAAAACAAGCTCCCGTCGTCGGCTCAAAGAACGTCACCGGCGAAAATTATCAGGGCACGGCGGCAAAGGTTTATTTCACAAAGACGATTGACGCCGCTCATTTAATCAAGCTCTACAAACTCATCAACGAGAACATTTACGGCAAAGTCGCAATCAAACTTCACACGGGCGAAAAAAATGGCCCGAACATTTTGCCGCGCGACATGGTCAAAGCTTTTCAAGCTCAAGTCCCGAATTCGGCGATTGTCGAATGCAACACGCTTTATCACGGCGACCGTTACGACACGGCAAGTCATCGCGACACGCTTAAAGTCAACGGCTGGACGTTCTGCGACGTTGATATTCTTGACGACAACGAGCAAACCGTCAATTTCCCGGTGCGCAACGGTTTTCATCTCAAGGAAGTTGCAATGGGCGGCAACCTTGCCAATTACGATTCGCTGATTGTCTTGACGCATTACAAAGGACACGCAATGGGCGGCTTCGGCGGCTCAATGAAAAACATCGCCATCGGTTGTGCAAGCGGTCATCTCGGCAAAGCTCAAGTTCACGGCGTCGACCCGAACAACGTCCCCGCGAATTATCTTGAATGGCCAATGCAAGAATACTTCATGGAGCTGATGGCTGATTCTGCCAAAGCGACTTGCGACTATTTCGGCAAGCACATCGTCTTTTTGAATGTCATGCGCCGAATCAGCGTCTCGTGCGACTGCGAAGGCATTTACGCCGCCGAACCGACAATGAAAGACATAGGCATTGCAGTTTCAACGGATATTCTTGCCGTCGACCAGGCGTGCACCGATATGATTTACGCCGCCGCCGACAGTCACGACATGAAAGAGCGCATTGAAACGCGTCACGGTCTGCGCCAACTTTCAGCAATGGCTGAAAAAGGCATCGGCAACCCGCAATATGAATTGATTGAGATCGAATGACGCACCGTTAAAAATGTTCAAACGATTTTAGACGAACGTAAATTTCCGCGTTCAATACGTCCGACACCGAGAAATTTCCCATTAGAAACGATACGCAAAAATTTTTCGTCCGACGCGTGAACAGTCGTTGACAAACCGTTCAGAAAAGCTTTGACTCTGTGATTCGGCAGCTCGAACGTCGGCAAATGATTCAAACAATTTTCAATCGGCACGAGACAATCCGCGCCGATTTTTTTTGCGTCGTCGAAAGTCAGCGCGTCACTCAAATCAAAGTCGCCGACACGAGTCCGCACGAGATTTTTCAACGTCGCGGGCAAATTCAATCGTGCGCCCAAATCAATCGCCAAACTTCTGATATAGGTGCCCTTGCCGCAGTCAACGTCAATCGTCGCGGAATTTTCGCCAATCGCAACGACTTCCAACCGAAAAATTTTAACGCGGCGAATCGGCATTTCAAACGCAAGATTTTTTCGCGCGAGGTCGTAAGCTTTGCGTCCGTTGATTTTTATCGCGGAGAACTTCGGCGGCGTCTGCTCAATTTCACCGACAAAAAATTTCAGCGCGGCGTTGAGGTCGTCAAGCGTCGGCATGATGAAATTTTCTGCGCGGGCAATGATTGAGCCTTCGAGGTCGCCGCTGTCGGTCGCAGTGCCGAATAAAATTTCCGCGCGATAACTTTTGTCGCAGTCGGCGAGGTATTCGATGAACTTTGTCGCGCGATTAACGGCAATCGGCAAAACTCCGCAAGCTTGAGGGTCGAGCGTGCCGGCATGTCCAACTTTGCGCGTCGAAAAAATTTTTCGCACGAGATTAACCGCGTCGTGACTTGTCATGCACGGCGGCTTGTTGAGATTGAGAAAACCGTCCGTCATATCGCAGAGCTTATTGCGTCGACTAAAATTTTTTCGGCGTCCGCAAGTGTCGTTTTCAATGTGCAACCTGCCGCGCGAATGTGTCCGCCGCCGCCGAGTTTAGCCGCAATTTTCGACACGTCCACGCCTTTTGAACGCATACTCACGCGACAAAAATTCGGAGCCTTTTCGCTAATCAGAAACGCCACGTCGACAGTGTCAATCACGCGAATCAAATCGATAAAGCCTTCCGTCGAATCGCCGCCCGTCGAGTTGAGTTTTTGCATTGACGCCAGGTCAAGAAACATTCCCGCAACTTTTCCGTCGCAAAAAATTTTCAGCGAGTTGAGCGCGTCACGAAGTCCGCAAACTTCCGCCAAAGATTTTTTCTCAAGCTGTTCGGAAATGAAATGCGGACTTACACCGCAAGTGATGAGTTCGGACGCGATTGCCAACGTTGCGGCGCGTGTGTTGCTGAATTGGAAAAATCCCGTGTCCGTCGCAAGCCCGGTGTAAAGACAGGTCGCAATGTCGGGCGTGATGTCGGCGTCGAGTTCGCGGGCAAGTTTGTAGACGATTTCACAAGTCGCGGCGGCGGACGGCTCAACGTAAAGCTCAACGTCCTCGCCTTTGTTCGTGACGTGATGATCAACGTTCAGAATCGGCGCGTCGGTCAATTTGCGAACGTTGCCAATCCTGTCGGGCGAAGTGTCGAGAATCAGCAACAGGTCGGCGTCAAAAGTTTCACCGTCAATCGGGCGTCGAATCTCTTCAAAATGCGGCAGTGCGTGCAAATTTTTCCGAACAGTGTCGTCAATGAAAACCTGCGCGGACTTGCCGATTGAGCGAAGAATTTGCATTGCTGCCAACGTCGAGCCGATTGCATCGCCGTCGGGCTGAACGTGCGCCGTTATCAAAATTTTATTCGCGGATTTAATTCTCGTCGCCGCGTCCTTGAGCGTTATCAACATGTTTGTTTTCTCCTTCCACTTGCAACAAAAGCTTTTGAATGTGGTCGCCGTAGTCAAGCGACGTGTCGAGCGCGAACGAAATTTCCGGCGTGAATCTCAAACGAATTCTCTGCCCGATTTCACGACGAATGAATCCCAATGCGCTGTTCAGACCTTCGAGCGAACTTTTGACTTGTTCCGAGCCGCCCATCACGCTGACATAAATTTTCGCCTCGCGCAAGTCGCCCGTCATTTCAACATCAGTCACCGTCACGAATCCAATTCGCGGGTCTTTCAAATCGGTCAAGAGCATTTTGCCCATTTCCTGCTTGATGAGTTCTTGCAGTTTCTCTATCCTAAGTTGCTTTGCCATTTTTGCTCTCCTCTCAAAATTTTGCCGCGCAGATTATAACACAAAAACCGACAGGCGTTGCGCACTGCCGGTTAAAATTTTTTGGAACGATTCATTTTGCAAGAAGACTTTTGACGGGATTGAACGATTGGCGATGAATCGGACTGGCTCCTAATTTTTCAATGGCGGCGAAATGTTCTTTGGTGCCGTAACCGCGATTGTGCTCGAAACCGTAGCCGGGATAAATTGTCGCCCATTTGTCGGCAAGTCTGTCGCGCGTGACCTTGGCGATAATCGACGCGGCGGCAATCGACGCACTCAACCTGTCGCCGTGAACAATCGACTGCGAAAAAATTTTGTCGCCGAATTCAACGTGCATGGCGTCCGTTAAAACAAATTCCGGCTGAACGTTCAAATTTTCGACAGCGCGTTTCATCCCGGCAAGCGTCGCGTGATAAACGTTGAGCGTGTCAACTTCCGTGACGGAAACTTCAACGCACGAATAACTTATCGCCGCCGAAATAATTTTGTCGTAGAGAATCTCACGAACTTTGGCGGAAAGTTTTTTGGAGTCGTCAAGCCGTTCAAGATAAACATCGCCGGGCAAAATGACTGCCGCAACAACGACCGGGCCGACAAGTGATCCGCGACCTGCCTCGTCGACGCCGGCAATTAAATTGAAACCTTTGGCGCGAACGTCGTCTTCAAAGCGATAGAGATTTTGAACGCGTTCCATGTCGGCATCAACGGAAAATTTTTTCACGACGTTCACCTACTTCGACGCGCGATAAATCAAAATGAATCCCGCGATTAGTCCGATAACGTTCGGAATCCAAACGGCGTACATCGGCGGAATTGCTCCGCTGCGTGCAATGGCGTTGGCAAGCGTCATCACCGCGTAATACAGAAAAATTATCACGACACTCAACGCGAATCCCATTGACGACGGAGTTCTTGTCGGCTGAAGTCCGAGCGGCACGCCAATCAACGCGAAAATTAAACTCGCCATCGGCACCGTGATTCGCTGATAAAGTTCCGTCTCAAGTTTGGCGGTGTTTGCGTATTGCGACTTCATTATCGCGATTTGAGCTTTGAGTTCGCTCATGGTAAGTTCTTCGGTTTTTTTCTGCTCACGAACGATTTGCCGAGGACTCGCCTTTATGGGAAGGATTTGTTTATCAAATTTCATCGTGTGCGTGCGCTGTTCGTCGGACAAGTCGTAAATCATTCCGTCATGCATAATCCATTCGTCGTTGAGCCATTCGGCATAAGTTGCGTTCTCGACGTGTGTAACTTTGCCGTCCTCGTCGAAGACCTGCATTGTCACGCCTTCCAAAATTTCATCGCTGGCTTTGTATTCGCGCGCATAAATGAGCCGTTCAATCTTTTCGCCGGTGATCTCTTTAACGATAATGTGATCCTGCGATTTTAATTCGGTGTTGCCCTGAATCTCGTAATAGACGACGTTGTTATAAGCTGTGTTCGCCCACGGTACGACGTGCTCATTGAAGAGAATCGCGCAGATTGTGACGATGACGCCGAGAAAAATCGCGGGCGCGGCAATTCGACTGAAACTTATCCCGCAAGACTTCATCGCCGTAATTTCGCTGGAGCTTGACAGTCGCCCGAAAGTCAAAAGCGTCGCAAGGAGCATTGACATCGGGAACGTCCACATTATGATATTCGGCAAGCCGTAGACGAAAATTTTCACCACAGATGATAGACTCGCGCCGTAGTCCGTGATATACCTTGCAATTCTAAACAGCGTGCCCGAACCGATAAAAACCGCCGTAAACGCGCAAATCGCAAATAAAAATGCGGAGACAACCTCCTGAAAAATATATCTGTCAAGAATCCTAAGGCGCATTCAATCTACTCCCTACAATGTGAAGTTGCTGCCGAGATAAAACTTTTTGGCAATGTCGCTGGTTGCAATTTCGTCGGCGGAACCTTCGAGCAAAATCTGTCCGGCGTTGAGAATATAGGCGCGGTCGACAATGTGCAAGGTCTCGCGGACGTTGTGGTCAGTGATTAAAATTCCCATGCCGCGATCTTTAAGATACTTTATGATTTCTTGAATATCTGCGACTGCCAACGGATCGACGCCGGCAAAAGGTTCGTCAAGCAAAATAAATTTCGGCTCAAGAGCAAGACAACGAGCAATTTCCACGCGACGACGTTCGCCGCCGGAAAGTTCGGTGCCCTTGCGTTTTGAAACGTGACGTATGCTGAATTCTTCCAACAGCTCATCAAGTTTCTTGACGCGTTCGGCTTTGCTCAACTTCAACGTCTCAAGAATCGCCATGATGTTTTCTTCGACGGTCAGCTTGCGGAAAATCGATGCCTCTTGAGTGAGATAGCTTATGCCCAATTCCGCGCGACGATACATCGGCAAATGCGAAATGTTCACGTCGGAGACAAAGACGTTGCCCGAATCGGGACGTTCCAGCCCGACCATCATGTAAAAGGAAGTCGTCTTGCCTGCGCCGTTTGGTCCGAGCAATCCGACGATTTCGCCCGTCTCCACTTTGAGCGACACTTTGTTGACGACAACGCGCCCTTTGAAGGCTTTAACCAAATCACGCGCCTCAAGATTCATTGTCGGTTGCCTCGTCAGCAGATTTGGATTCTTCGGCAGGTTTAGTTTCGTCGGCAGTGTCTTGGGACGGTTTATCAGTGTCAGATTTTTTTGGCGCAGGTTTGGGATTTTTAGTCGCCTCGAAAGCTTTGTTGAACTCTTCAAGCGCGTTATCCGGTTTAGCAGGTTCAGCTTCGGTCACTTTCAATTTCTCGTCGTCGGCAAGATAAACAGTCAATCTGTTGCCGCGAATGGTATTGTTGTCTTGAAAAGCCCAGGCGTTGCCGCTCAAAACAGCTTTGCCCTCTTCTTTGCCGCTGTAGTCGACTTTATCGCCGCCCGCCTCCAAATTTCGAGTGAGACTGATTAAATGCGCGTTGCCGTTGCCGACGTAGTGTTCATCGTCAATCCAACCTTCCATTTGATCCGCCGTGAAAGTTCCTTCAACATCGCTCTTTGCAATTCCGCCGTTAGGAATGACGACGTGTTTTCGGTCATTCGGATAATAATCGATATGGTCGCCGGTGAACGTGCGTTTGTCGCCGTCAGGATATTTTTCACTCGGAGCAACGGTCTGCGTCGCGATAACATTGCCGTCCGCGTACATTTGCTCTTGACCGTCACTTGCCAAAGCGTCGCAGGTGATTCGCATGTCTTCGCGCACGACAATTACATTGCCGATTAGATGAGCTTCCTGCGTGTTGACGTTAAACATCGCTTTCAAACCCGTTGCCTTAGTCGTCCCGTTTTTGAGCAAAACATTTCCAACCGCAGTGACGAGTCCGCTTTTCATGTCGTAGTCAACGGTGTCGGCGTTCAATTCGGATGGCGGATTATTTTCTTTAGGCGCACCGTGTTTTATCATGACATTTCCCGTTGCAGTGACGCGTTCGGTGTTCATGTCGTATTCGATGGCGTCGGCGTTCACTTCGGAAGGTTCACTGTCGTTTTCAGCCGCCAAAGCCGCAGAATTGATTAACATTGCCGCCGCACATGCCGCGCAGATTTTTTTTATCGTCGTCATTTCAAAACCACCTTTATTGATTGGAAGTCGGCTCGTCGTCTTTAACGCCTTTCAAAATTTTTGCATGACCTAAAAGCCCGAAATGTTGAAAGTTGTCGTTTGAATAGGCAGTATCGCCGAACGCGCGTATATCGTCCTTGACAATGCGGACGTTGCCCGTGGCGATAAGTTTTTCTTCTTCGGACAGCCATTCAAGTTGCTCGCTCTGCAAATTTGCGCCGTCGCTGTTCGTGACGACAACATCGCCTTCTACGTGAATTATGCCTTCGCTCTGATAATAAACGCCGGTTTTCGCCGTGAGTTCCCAAGTTTTTTCTTCTTCGTCGTGCTGAAAAAATTTCGCATTAATGCCCTCAAGCTCAACGTTCTGCGTGATGGTGTCGACGCGCATTTTATCACAAGTCAATTCCCAAATTATCACGCCGTCTTTTTCTTCGGTAAGCTTGTTGCCCTCGTATTCCATGACGGTCGGCGGATTGAACTGTTCTATCGGCGGCGGAGTGTCGGGCGTCGTGCGCACAACCCAAACGATTAAGCACACAAAAAGAATTGCGATTGTTGCTGCCAAAATTTTTCCGCGTGTGCTCATGTGTCGTCCTCCGAAGATTTTCTCCGCGCTCTGACGGTGTGATGCTTATTGGTCTTTTTCAGTTCGGGCGGCGTATTCCAACGCTTTTGAAACCACAGCCACTGCGTAGGATTTTCGCCGGTGAAACGCAGGAGATAAGCGTCGGTGTCTGCTGAAAGTTTTTCCTGCGTGTTCATGTGTCGTCCTCCGAAGATTTTCTCCGCGCTCTGACGGTGTGATGCTTATTGGTCTTTTTCAGTTCGGGCGGCGTATTCCAACGCTTTTGGAACCACAGCCACTGCGTAGGATTTTCACGAATGACGTTCTCCAAAATTTTCGTCATCTTCTCGGTAAAGCGCAGGAGATCCGCGTCGGTATCGCCGCTGTCTTCAAAATGCATTGGTTCGCCGATTTTGACAAGGTGCCGACCATTTTCCTTGCGCAAGATAAATGCGGGAACAACGGGCGCGTTAAAACGTCGTGCGAAAACTGCCGGGCCTAACGGTGTTGATGCGACCTTGCCCAAAAATTTTATGAACGCTCCGCCGGGCCCGGCGTCTTGGTCAGCGAGAAAGCCGAGAATTTTTCCGTCCTTGAGTGCACGACCTGCCGCACGCAATTCGTTTGTGCCGCGATTGAAAATTTCTACACGAATCGTCTTGCGCAAATCGTCAAGCACGCGAGAATATTCGGCATTGGGTTGAAGTTTGGCAATGGCAGTGACGGGCAGACCGTTCAACGTGAAAGCCGCGCTTAACCATTCCCATGTGCCGATATGTCCGGTTAAAACCACGACGCCGTTATCTTCGTCGAGAGCCGCCTTCATGCGTTCAAGGTGATCAATTTCAATGTACTGCGACAAATTTTTCTCGTTGAGGTTCGGCATGTAAAAAATATCCAGGACGTTGCGCGCCAAATTTACGAACGACTCTTTGACAAGCCGACGAGCTTCCGATTCGGAAATTTCAAGCGCAGGCATCATTTGCGCCACCGCCCGTTCACGCTGTTTCCTGATGAGCAGGTAATACAAATTTCCCAGCACCCGTCCCAAAGCCAAAAGCGCGTCGTAGGGCAGGAGCCGTATCAATCTGCTCATAAGCATCAGCGTGTTGTAAAGCATTGTTTCCTCCGAAAATTTATTTGTCGTCGACAACGATGAAGTGATTGTTCAAAGCATAACAATCGCGGTGCGCGGGCATTGGAAAATTATATTCCGTCGCCAAATCGAGAATCTCTCGGCTGAAAATATCTTTGTCGCCGTTCATCACGCAAAAGACCTTGTGATTGAGAGACTCGCTCCGATATTTTTCCACGTCAAAAATTTTCGCGAAGTCGTCGAGCTTGCCCAAAATTTCCAGCGTCAACAAAGTCCGCAAACATTTTTGACAGAGACTGCAGTTTGAAGAATCCTCGGTATGTGTTGAGCAAACGTTCAAATATTTTTGCGCAATGTGCCAATCCGCAAGCTTCTTAACCTTTTCGACGCGCAGATATTGGCAACCGTCAACAATCAACTCCGTGCGCTCCGTTTGAATCAGCGGAATGAAGAACGTCTCGCAAAATTTTGCAAGGTCGTGGCAAGCATATTGAACGTCGTCGGCTTTGACTTCGCGATAACTGTAACTTCCCGCGACGTAATAACGCTTGACGGCATTTTGAAGAGCAAGTATGCAACCATAGGTCGCGAAAAAAATAAACGTTTCCATCGGCTCGGTGAACTTGAACTGATGAAGATTCGTCTCTACAAAGCACAGCGGCAAGTGATTCGGCGCGTTGAAGTCGGCTCCGCGTCATGCTCTGCGTGAAAGAATTCGTGTAATTTCCGTTGGCACCGCAGTTGAAAAAGAACAGCGCGTTGATTTTGTAGTCGGGATCGTTTTCGGCAATGAATCTGTCGTAAAGCGTGGTGAGCGAATCGACGCCGCAAGAAATTCCCGCACCGATTAAAGTCCCGGTGATTTTTGTCGGAGCAAAACCGTCGACGATGATTTTCACGGGCACGAGGTCGCTTGAATAATCGCACAGAATTTTTTGCGCGTACCACGTCAAATTTTTATAGAGACGTTTGGAGACGTTGCCGCGAATTCGCAAATCGGTTTTGTGGTGCATTGCAAGATACAGCGCGACGAGTGCAAACGGGTCGCAGGTGTCGTTGACGAGCATTCCGCCGTAATTCGCGTCGATCTCAATGTAAATCGTGTCCGCCGGGCAAATCGCGTCAATGTCGAAAAATTTTATGTCGGCTTCAAGCCGCGCCCGATTGTTTGGCGTGATGTATCTTCTCAAGCCCGAAAGTTCAATCATAAAATCCTCCTAGTGCTTCGTAGCAGCAAGTTTTTTATCGCCAACAGATTTAACGGATTTTTTCAAGGTCGGCATAGGAAAATTATTTTCTTTGGCAAAGTCGACGTTCTCCGATTCAAAAGGAGCTTGTTTGTATTTTTTCACGCAACGACGTTTATAACCCGGCGCGGCTTTTTTATAGCTGTCCATGTCGAAAATGTGAGCGAAATTGTCGAGCTTGCCCAAAATCTCCGGCGTCAACAAAGTCCGTAAACATTTTCCGCACTCTCCGCAATTCGAGCCGTCATCGTGATTATGCCAACAAACATTCAAATATTTTCGCGCAATGTCCCAATCGGCAATCCTTTTCACCTTGTCCACGCGCCGATATTGTGCACCGTCCAATATCAATTCAGTTTGCTCCGTACTGATAAGCGGCACGAGATACATCTCGCAAAACTCCGACATATCCTTATCGTGCGAGGCATCGCGGAAAATTTTCTCCTGCTCATAATTCAACGCGCTTGCAATGTAATATTTGGAAATCTTTTTGCCAAAACTCAAAACGCAAGAATACAACGCGATATAGCTCAAGGGAATATATCTGCCTTTCAGCTTGCTTATCACTATATTGAAGAGCGGCAAATTCGTTTCCAGAGGATAGCAGGGCAAGTTCAGCTCCGCAGCGATCCTTTGATTTTTAGGGAACAGAGTTTTAAACATGGATTGTCCCGCCGAAACGTCTGAATTCAAATCGTAGTCACTTATTTAAGACATAGCGTTAAGTTTGCGATTAGAATCGTTGAAATGCTCCTTTGAAAGCGTTGAATAGTTTTTCCAATCATGACAGAAGTAGAACAGCGCGTTAAGTTTATAATCGGGATCGTCTTCGCAGATGAATTTATCGTAGAGTGTCGTCAATGAATCGACTCCGCTTGAAATGCCCGTTCCGATTATCTTATCGGTCTGTGCAATTTCGGTGAAGCCGTCAACGGTGACATTCACGGGCGAGAGCAACGGCGAATAGTCACAGAAAATTCTTTGGATATACCACTTGACATTTTGATAGAGACGTTTAGAAATCTTGCCGCGAATGTGCAAGTCTTGCTTATGAAACATCGCCACAAACAACGGCACCAGCACAAAGGCGTTATACGATTCATCGTCGAGCATATCGGCGTTTTCTTTATCAGTATCGAAATAAATCGTTTTGAGCGGATAAGGTGAGTCCATGTCCGAAAAATTTATGTCTGCCTCAAGCCGCGTGCGATTGTTCGGCGTGTTATATTTTCTCAAGCCCGAAAGTTCAATCATTAAATTTCTCCTCACTGATTCATCGCGGTCAATTCTTTGTCGTCGAATTTGTGTGCGCTGTAGCGTTCGAGCAACGTGACGTTGCATCCAACGGTATTGCTTTGCAACCGATTGATGACCGTGAAAATTTCACTGATTCATCGCCGTGAGCTCTTTGTCGTCGAATTCGGGTGCGCTGTAGCGTTCGATAATCGCCTGCCAAAATCCTTTTGCCTTCAAAATAAATTCTACGATTTCGCGAACTGCACCGTGCCCACCGAAATTATTTGCGACAAAATGAGCGCGTTCAATGACTTCGGGCGAGGCGTCACCTACTGCCGCACGAAAACCGACTTGCACGAAAACCGGCAAGTCAATCACGTCGTCGGCAACGTAGCAAATCTCGTCGTCAGTCAAATCGAATTGCGTCTTGATTTTTTTGTAAGCGTCGCGTTTGTTCATCTGCCCTTGCATGACGGCGGAAATTTTTAATTCGGCGGCGCGATAGGAAGTCATCTGCGAAGTCCTGCCCGTGATTATCGCGGTCTTCAAGCCGCACGAGTGAGCAAGCGTTATTCCGAAACCGTCGCGGCAATGAAAACGTTTGAACAATTCGCCGTTCGCACCGTGATAAATTCCGCCGTCAGTAAGCACGCCGTCCACGTCGAAGATTATCAGCTTGACACGTTGCGCCCGATTGAGAGCGTCGCCCGAAATTTTCATTCAAACCACTCCTTGACGCAACAAATCGGTCAAGTGAATCATGCCGACGGGAAAATTTTTTTCATCAATGACGGGCAAGACGGTCACGGGTCGCGGTTTATGTTTCTCCATAACCGACAATGCCGCCGCCGCCAATTTGTCCGCGCTGATAATCAACGGCTCCTTGAACATGATATGCTCGACAGGCTCATCAATGAAAGAACGTTTCTTTTCCAATGCACGACGAATGATTCCGTCCGTGACGAGTCCGACGAATTTATTTTGCTCATCGACGACGGAAACTGCGCCGAGACCTTTAGCCGTCATTTCAAAGAGCGCGTCCTTCGCCGTGGCACCGACTTTGACAATCGGATTATCGTTGCCGCTGTGCATGACGTCTCCGACGGTGAGCAAAAGTTTTCTGCCGAGTGCGCCGCCGGGATGGAACAGCGCAAAATCGTTCGACGTAAAATTTTTCTCGTCCATTAAAGCCATCGCCAAAGCATCGCCCATTGCAAGTGTCGCGGTCGTCGACGCAGTAGGTGCAAGTCCCAACGGACAAGCCTCGCGTTCAACGCCGATGTTGATAAAATAATCGCAGTTCTTTCCGAGCGTCGAAGATCGTTTGCCGCACATTGCAATAATTTCCGCGCCGATTCTTCTGACGACGGGCAAGATGTTGACGATCTCCGACGATTCGCCGCTGTTTGAAATTGCAATTAAAATGTCGCGTTCGGTGAGCATTCCCAAATCGCCGTGATAAGCTTCTGCCGGGTGCATGAAAAATGACGGCGTGCCCGTTGACGCAAGAGTCGCCGAAATTTTTCTGCCGACGTGTCCGGATTTTCCCATGCCCGTCACTGCCACGCGTCCGCGACAGCTCATAATTTTTTTGACCGCCGCAATAAATTCATCGTCAATGCGCGGGATTAAATGTTCAATCGCCGCCGCCTCAATCTGCAAAGTTTCAATCGCTTTTTCTCTAATCATAATGCCTCCAAAGTTTTTGTGACGCTTTGAATTTTTGATGTCGCTAAAAAATTTTTTACCATGCTCGAATGCGGTAACAGCTTTTAAGCCTGTCAAAACTTTTGGCGCGACCGCTGTTTGTCAACTTTTTAAAAGGTGCGCCTCGTGAATTTTTAATGCGTTCACCAAAAGTTTTTCCAATTTGTCCAACGGAATCATGTTCGCGCCGTCCGAAAGTCCTTCTGCGGGATTATCGTGCACTTCCAAAAATAAACCGTCGACACCAACCGCGACTGCCGCTCTAACCAACGGCTCGACGAATTCGCGTTGACCGCCCGAAGATGTTCCTGCACCGCCGGGAAGTTGTACGCTGTGAGTGCCGTCGAAAATCACGGGACAATTAAAGCCGCGCATAATCGGCAGTCCGCGCATATCGACGACAAGATTATTGTAGCCAAACGACGTTCCGCGCTCCGTCAATAAAATTTTTTCCGTGCCGCCGGCTCTAAGCTTCTCGACGACGTTTATCATGTCCCGCGCAGAAAGAAATTGAGCCTTCTTGACGTTGACAACCTTGCCGGTCTTCGCGGCGGCGACAAGCAAATCGGTCTGTCTGCAAAGGAACGCGGGTATCTGCAAAATGTCGGCGACTTCAGCGACGGGCGCGGCTTGATAAGTTTCGTGAATGTCCGTGACGATTGGAACGTTCAGCTCGCGTTTGATGTCCGCCAAAATTTTCAAGCCTTCGACCATGCCGGGACCACGATAACTTTTTATCGACGAACGATTTGCTTTGTCGAACGACGCCTTGAAAATGTACGGGATATTCAAACGTTCAGCGATCTCTTTGATGCGCCGACCAATCATCAAACTGCGCTCGTAACCTTCAAGCACGCACGGCCCGGCAAGCAAAATCAATTTTCCGCCGCCGAATTCAATGCCGCCAATTTTAACGATGTTCATGTTGTCATCTCCCGCTGATAAATTTCGTTGACGAGTTGCAAATCTTCTTCCGTGTCGACGCCGACAAATCTGCACGACGATTTTATCACGCGAATCGTGAATCCGTTCTCCAGTGCGCGAAGTTGCTCAAGCGATTCGGACTTTTCAAGCGGCGTCGGTTCCATTTTCGCATAGTCAATCAGAAATTGTCGACGATAAGCGTAAATGCCGATGTGCTTGAAAACTTTTGAGTTGCCGGCGTTGCGCGGATAAGGTATCAGCGAGCGAGAAAAATACAGCGCGTCGTTGTAGCGGTCAAGCACGACTTTGACATTATTGGGATTTTTCATTTCGTCGGCGTCGGTGAGTTCAGTCGCAACGGTCGCCATCTGAAGTTCAGCGTCACTTTCAAATTCGGCGACAAGTTCATCAATCAAGCTCGGCTCAATCAACGGTTCATCGCCCTGCACATTGACGATAACATCAGCGTCGGGAAATTTCTCGGCAACTTCGGCAAGGCGATCGGTTCCGGTTTTATGGTCGGCACGCGTCATCATCGCACGTCCCGAATGATTTTCGACGGCTTGAAGAATTCTCTCGTCGTCAGTCGCCACGATAACATCGGCGACGGATTTTGCACGGCTTGCACGTTGCCAAACTCGACAAATCATCGGCACGCCGCAAATATCTTTGAGCGGTTTACCGGGCAGACGCGTCGACGAATATCGCGCAGGAATAACACAAATTGATTTCATTTACAAACCTCATTCCTAATTGCTCATGTTTACTTTAAGAATGACAGTTTAGCACAGCGGCTTTTCGTTTGCAATGAAAGGCAAAAAATGAATTCGCAGGAGTACTGGCGTCGTCGGCAGGTCGAAAGAGAAAAGAAATGGCACGACTTGACGACGGCAGAATTGAAGTCGCTGAAAAAATATTACACTTCGGCGGCGAAAGAGATTGAGAAAGAAATTGCTCTGCTGTACGCGAAATACGCGCGAGAAAATGCATTGCCGCCGGAAGAGGCACGGAAATTGATTCGCGGAGCCGAATTTAAGCAGTGGCGAATGACGCTCAAAGAATACGTTGCGAAGTCGAAGGCTGATCCGAAGCTGTTGCGAGAGCTGAATACATTGGCAATGCGTTCGAGGATAAGCCGCATTGAGGCGATACACGGTCGGACGCTGATTGAACTAGCCGAATTGAGCGAGAAACTTCAAGAGACTGCTGACGCGCATTTGTATCGCGCCTACGTGGAAAATTATTATCAGAACGTGTATGATTATCACAAGACGGTTGGCTTGCCTTCGCCGCCTGCGAGTTTGGACGCTAAACGAGTTGAATCGGTGTTGCAGACGGCATGGAGCGGGAAAAATTATTCGGCGCGAATCTGGGCAAATCGTTCAAAGCTAACGAAGGAAATTCAACGTTCGATGATGACGGCGATTCATCGCGGCAGTTCAATTCAGCAACTGTCGAAGGATTTGGCTCAACGCATGGAAGTCGGCTATAAAAACGCAGAACGGTTGATTCGGACTGAACTGAACGCAGTCGAAAACAAGGCTTCGGCGGACGCAATGAAGGATGCGGAATTTACTCATTATCAATTCATGGCGACGTTAGACCGTCGGACGTGTATTCGTTGCGGCGAGAAAGACGGCGAAATATTTGCGCTGAAAGATATGAATCAAGGCGAGAACGCGCCGCCGCTTCATCCTCGATGCCGCTGTACGATTTGCGCGACGTTCGACACTCCGACGAGCAAAAGTAGGACTTCGGGCTAACGTGCGGCAAGAGAAACTAATCGCGAACGAGCACCTGCCGATATGACTTATCGCGACTGGAAAGCGGTCTATATCGACGGAGAATTACAGAGGGGAACCATACCGAATTTGCCGTATAAGCCCGTGTCGGAAGAACGTTATCAACAGCTGATAGTTCCTTTGAAAAAAATGGGTGTGACGATAATTCGCGGCGAAGAGGCAGAAAGGCATTTAGATTTCATGAATGCTGAAGCGTCAAACTTTGGAACGGACATCGTTTTCTTCCGCAAAAATGTATCGGTCAGTGCCATATTGGAAGAGACGCATCACATAAGGCAAAACCGACGCGGCATGAACGACGATAAAGAAGAACCATTGCGGTCGTGGCTTAACGAGATTGACGCGAAAAAGTATCTGTTGCGTGTGGCTAAAAAATATGGTATACCTCGTGAGGAAATTGAAACGACGACAATCCAACTCCGGCAGTATGAAAAATTAGTTAAAGAGAACGGAGCCTTAAAATGAGCAGAATACTCAAGGAATGGTCACCGCAAAAAAATGATAAATATATTCTTTATCTTGACAAAGAATTGCCTCATAACAAACCCTATCGCAACTATCGTATTGGCGGAGTAATTTATAAACCCATTCCGATGTCGCACACGAACGGGAAATGTATCGCAGTGCAAGGCGAAGGCAATTTCGTTGGTAAGGAAGTTGAACTTGTCAAGGAGGAGCAATGATAAAGCAAGGTGATTGTCTGGAGCTTATGAAAGAATTGCCCGCCGGCTCGGTTGATATGATAGCGACAGATCCGCCGTATTGCCTCGGAGTAAGTTCAAACGGTTTAAGGTCGAGTTTCAGCGATTTTAATTTGATGCGCCCGTTCTTTGAGCAGTTGTTTTCGGAGTGGCAGCGCGTATTGAAAGACGGCGGTCACATTTATCTTTGCACAGATTGGCGGACGTATCCTTTCCTGTATCCGTTGATAATAAAATATCTGACGGTGCGCAATTTAATTGTTTGGGATATAGTGTGGTTTAAGCTGGGGAATTTTTATAGGGCGTCGCACGAACTGATAATCTTCGCGACGAAAGGCAAATCGGAAAGAAATTTCGGGACGACTGAAACGGACGTATGGCGAATCCGATGCGTGAATTACACACAAGCAAGACTACATCCGGCGCAAAAACCTGTTGAGTTAATGGAGAAGATGATTCGTAATTCGTCGGCGGAAGGTCAAACAGTGCTTGATCCGTTTTTGGGCAACGGCACGACGGCGGTTGCGGCACTGAATTTGAATCGGAACTTCATCGGCTACGAGATAGACGAGCGATATTATGAGATAGCACAGAAAAGAATCGGCGACGCTCTTGCTTTGAAACAGCAGGAGCTTTTTTGATTAAAATTACAATAGTTGCGACGTTCGACACACCGACGAGCAAAGGCAGAAAGACCGGCGAAAGATTTGCGCGTGAGACTAATCGCGAACGAGCACCAGCCGATATGAACTATCGCGAATGGAAAGCGGTCTATATCGACAAAAGCAAACCTTTCGACGCGTGGCGAGCAGAAAAAGACGCTCAATATAAAGCCGATTCGTTGACTTCAACTGCCTCGCGTGGTAATTTTGATAAAACTTTTGATTTGCAACGGTTTGGCACATATGAAGAGCAAGTTGCAAGTCATGGCGGGAGCGGCAATATAAAGCCGGACAGAGTTATTGGAGGACACGAACGAACGCCGAGTAAAACAGAGCCGCTGATTATAATCGACCACAAAGATTATAAGGGCACAATCGACAAGAGAATTTATTATAACGATACGGGGCAACCTTATTTCGAGATAAACACGACGAATCACGGCAACGCGAAGAATCATCCATACGGCAAAAAGGGCGAACATGCTCATGATATAAATTGGGCTGACGGAAAGGCGCAACGTTCCACACGTGAATTGACTACTCAAGAACGAGAGGATAATGGTGATATTTTATGACAGCGGACGAATTGAAAAAAGAATTGTCATTAGGCTACACTGATTATGGCTTCCTCTACAAAGGCAAGCGCGGCGCAATTTGCCCTTTCAACAAAGAGGACGGTTTTTATGCGGCGGTTGTTTATGACGGACGAACTTTTGAATTTCGCTCTCTCGAAGAATTAATGAACAATCCTTTCGTCGGTGGCAAGTCGCTTTCCGAAATCGTTGCCGGAATGGAATTCTACGGTTAAGGAGGAGCAATGATTAAACAAGGTGATTCTTTAACGAAATGCTCGACGAATTGTTGAAGGTGGCGTGACAAATGATAGATTGGTCAAAGGGACGTGCAGACTTGACGGCGACTTATCGAGAAGTCTTTCAGAAAGATTTACCGGAGCTCGACACCGACTTTACGGACGAGGAGATGTGCTACTTTCTAATAGAATGTCTGCGGTGGAGACGAACGCCAAACGCCCGCACGATGAATGATCATGACCTGCTAGACTTGCAATATCGAATCAAGTTTCCTGAATCCGACGGAATTCCGCAGATGATGATTCATATGCCTGAATCGGAATGGCAGGCGACGATGCGCGAGTGTTTGAAGTCGGGCAAGCCGTATAAATTGCCTTCCGACGTGCAACGCCTGATAGACGAAGGAGTGATTTTCTGATATGGAGACAGGGCAATATTTAGACTTCGACGAAACACAACTTGATTCGGCACTGGCAAAGGCAGAACGGCTCAAAAAGCTTTTGCGCGAGTGTCGTGAATTGATGGACGAGCTGCAGACGCCGGTGCAACGAGGAATGCCCTTTTATGAATTCACGAGAGAAATTACCTGCTAAATTGGCTTAGGGGTATAAAGTATCGTGCAAGGTCAAATCGGCGCGTTCTAGGGCAAATTAGGCGGCTCAATGAGCGTGATTCATTCGGCGGCGTTCTCCGATTTGAAATCGGGAAACCGTCAGCGACATTAGATAAGTCGTGATTATCGTCAGCGGTCACGACGATAAATTTATTTGGCGATTTGAAATCGGGAAAATAAAAAGCCGCTCTTGACTAAGGCGGCTGTGTTTGTTAATTTGAGTTTCCGATTTTTCCTTCGCCGGCTCATTGGTCGGCTGTCTTTTTATGACGCGAGTTCGTTTTGAGCTATGAGCTTGTCGATAATTTTTAGTCGTTCGGTGTCGCCGACAAGTTCATCGCGCATTTCTTGCAAGGCGGCAATTTCGGCTTTGCGGTCGGCAATGAATTGTTTGTCGGCGTCGAAGTCTTTATCAACAAGCGGTCTGAATTGCTCGAAGAATTTTTCGGGCGTCAAGACTTTTGCAAGCGCGAGACTGTCGACAGTGGCGACCGATTGACCGCTGAATTGAACGTTGAATTTGGCACCGACAGGCTTTATTTGCCAACCTTCGGGCGCGGTCGAGTTAATTTCTTGACAAGTCAGTCCGGCTTCGGCGCGTTTGTCGGCTGTTTCATGAGCAACCGGCAACGAAGGCGCAGACGGCATTGCTTTCCACGCTTTGATTCGTTCAGCTGTTTGAGCGTCGTGATAAGCCAGCCTAGCTTCGGCGAATTGTTCGACGGTCAAGCCGTACTTTTGCAGGATAGCCGCCGCAGTCTTTTTGCTCGTCCGATACCAATCGCAAGACTTGTAGATATACCAAGCAGGCTTAGCCGCGGTGAGCGTTTGAAAATAGTCAACTTCCTTTGCCGCCTTCAAGATCCGCTCGGCGGTGTCGGGCTCGTCGAAAGAGCAAGCACCGCGTTCGCTCATGATTTGATGAAATTCGTCGACGTCAAGGCGGAGAAATTTTTTCCAACGCCCGTCGGGCACTTCGACAGTCTCAATAATTGTCTAACGCATTTTTTTGCTAACAACACTAATTAATCGTGACGCCTGCATCTTCGACAACGCGACCGATTTTATAAAACGTTTCTAAGTTCTCGTTAAGGTGCGCGTCAATGTCGGGCAAAGCTTCCGCGTCGACAATAAGAATCATGCCGATGCCGCAGTTGAACGTCCTTAACATTTCGCGGCTAGAAACATTTCCCCACGCTTTTAACAGCTCAAAAATTTTTGGCACAGTCCACGAACCGGAATCAATCGTTGCGCCCAAACCTTCGGGTAATGCGCGAGGAATGTTGTCGTAAAAACCGCCGCCCGTCACGTGAACAAGTCCGTGAATTTTTTCGCCGAATTTTTTTATCAGCGGCAAACACGTCGCGGGATAAAGTCTTGTCGGCGTCAAAAGCTCCTCGCCTAGAGTTTTGTCGTCAGAAAATTTTTCGTCGCCCGTGAACTTCATGCGCTCGAAAACAATTTTCCTAACGAGGCTGAATCCGTTGGAATGCAGACCGCTTGACGGCAAGCCGATTAAAATATCGCCGACTTTGACGCGCGCGGGAGTTATCAAGTTTTTACGTTCGACGACACCGACCGCAAAGCCCGCAATGTCGTATTCGCCGTCGGAATAAAAGCCGCTCATTTCGGCAGTCTCTCCGCCAATCAACGCGCAACCCGAATCCTTGCAAGCGTTGGCAACGCCTTTGACAATTTCGGCGACCTGCGCGGGCTTGAGTTTGCCGACAGCGAGATAATCAAGAAAAAATAACGGCTCTGCGCCTTGAACAAGAATATCATTTACGCACATGGCAACGGCGTCTTGCCCGATTGTGTCGTGACGATTGAGTTTGAAGGCGATTTTTAATTTGGTGCCGACACCGTCCGTGCCGCTGACCAAAATCGGCTCGTCGTAATTTTTCAGCGCGAACAATCCTCCGAATCCGCCGATGTCGCCCAAAACTTCAGAGCGGTAAGTTGAGCGGACAAAATCTTTTATCAATCGGACGGACTCGTTGCCCGCGTCGATGTCCACGCCCGAATCTTTATACGTCATTTGTTCCATCAGGTTGCTCCTTAAAATATTTTTCCGGCTCGCGCAGAAAGTGAGGATATTTTTTCAAGAACTCGTCGATGTGCGGCAAGCGAATGTTGTGTGCGTCGTAAGGCAGAAATTGTGCAGCAACATTTTTCCGACCGTAAACGTCCGCGCCGTTCGCCATGGCCGCTTCAACGTGTTGTCTGTCGATAAATTTCCCGCCCGATTTTTCAACAAGCTCATTGCCGTCAACAATGGAAGTCATTTTGTTTATCACGCGGTCAACGCCGCCCATGTAGCTGAAGTGATCCCCCCCCCCACGCGTGAAATTTTGTTGCGACGATTGCGCAGGTGCTGAGGCGTCCGAATGAATTTTCGTTTGATTAGTGTCGTTCCTTGCCATCTTGCCTTGCTTATCCAATCGAAATGGTAATAGAAAAATTCTTGGCTCATGGCTACCTCGCCGCCTCTTTCCAAAAGTTCAAGCGCGGTTACGTCTTTGCGGTCAGTCAATGACGCTTTGTCCAAATTTTTCAAAACATCGGGCGCAGGTATTTCGTCCAAGTCGCTGACTAAAATCAAGTCGTCGGGTTGCGCGTCGATAAGTCCGTTCATTATCGCGTTGCGTTGAGCATTTTCAATCGACCAATCGCCCGTGCCTTTGAACGGAACATTCGACAAATAGGCGGGAACAAATCGTAGCTTCGGCAAAAATTCTTTGAAGTCTTCTTGCCGCGTCCAAAAATTAAAAACTTTCGGCTCGCCCGTATGCTTCCTGTCCGCCTCGACAATGACAAAATAATCTACAACGTCCCACAGCGATTTCAAGCGCAGCTCCAAAAGTTCAAACTCGTTGTAGAACGTAAAGCAGTCGTAAATCTTCAAACGATCACCGCCTCAAAAATTTTTCTTGAAATAATCGATTGTGAGTTTAAGCCCGTCTTCAAGCTTGACGGTCGGTTGCCAATTAAGTTTCTCCTTAGCCAAATCAATCACGGGACAACGTTGCGTCGGGTCGTCGGAAGGCAACGGGCGATAAACAATTTTCGACTTGCTGCCCGTCAACTTCAAGACGAGTTCGGCAAGCTCCAGCATCGTGAATTCGCCGGGATTGCCCAAATTAACCGGACCGGTGAAATTTTCGGCGTGCATCATTTTAACAATGCCGTCAATCAAATCGTCGACGTAGCAAAAACTTCGCGTCTGCGTTCCGTCGCCGTAAATCGTGATGTCCTTGCCCGTCAAAGCCTGCACGATAAAATTCGACACTACACGCCCGTCATTTGAAGTCATTCGCGGACCGTAGGTGTTGAAAATTCTCACGACGCGAATATCAAGCCCGTGTTGTCTGTGATAGTCGAAGAACAGAGTTTCGGCGGTACGTTTGCCCTCGTCGTAGCAGGCGCGAATTCCAATCGGATTGACTGCTCCGCGATAACTTTCGGGCTGAGGATGAACTTTCGGGTCGCCGTAAACTTCGGACGTTGAAGCCTGCAAAACTCGTGCGTTATTTTGTTTGGCGCAACCGAGAGAATTTAACGCGCCCATGACGTTTGTTTTAATCGTGCGGACGGGATCTCGTTGATAATGCACGGGACTTGCCGGGCACGCCAAATTGAAAATCCAATCGACTTCGGCGTAAATCGGCTGAATCACATCGTGGCGCATGATTTCAAAATTCGGGTTGCTCAAAAGGTGCGCGATATTTTTTTTCTTGCCCGTGAAGAAATTATCCAGACAAATGACCTCGTGACCTTCGGCGATAAGTTTGTCGCAAAGGTGCGAGCCCAAAAATCCTGCGCCGCCCGTCACCAAAATTCGTTTACTCAAAATTCAACACCTCAAACCTTTGTCCAATCAATCAGCGGTGCCAAAAAATTTGTCTCGGCGTGCGTGGCAAATGACGGCATCGGCGAAATTAACAATCGTTTCTTGCGTCCGTTCAAAAAATTTTCAACGACGAGTTGCGCCAAATTGATATAACCTCTCTGCACGAAACGTTTAGCCTCGTTCAAATCGTCTTGTCCCGTCAAAGTCACGAATGCTCCGAAGTCCGAAGGATTTTTCTCGACGCAATATCGATTCCAAATGTCGCGGTCTTCAAGCAACGTCTTAACCTTTGCGGCAAAAGTCATCGTCGTTGAAACAGTCTCGCGCCAATGAGCGTGCGCCGTCAGATAAATCGAACATTTGGGCTTGTCGTCGTGCACGAAAGGATTAACGCCCTTGCCGTCGCGGCGATAGTAGTCGGGATGATCGTAAAGCGTGACATAATCGGCGATTGCCAAACCTTCCAACAGAGCCTCGCGACTGCCGGGCAAGTGTAAGTAGTCGTCTTCAAGCAGATAAACAAAATCGTCGGCGTCGTAACGATTGATGACCTCGTTGAAAATATGGCGACACGTCCCGGCATTGCCGTTGGCAGTCACTTCCAAACTTAAGCCCGTCGACTTCAAGACGTCAAGCGTTTGATCGGTGCAGTTGTCGGCTATCACGTGAAAATTTTCCGCGCCGAATTCGTTGACGGCATTTATCAGACAGTCACCCTTGCCCGCGTTTGGAAGTTTCGATTTGGGATTGCCCTTGTCGGAAATGCGATAGACGACGTGCAGATTGTCAGCCATGAAAATTTCAACCTCCAAAAAATTTTTCGGGCTCGCGCAAAAAATTCGGGTACTTCCTCAAGAATTCGTCGACGCGCGGCAAGTTGATGTTGTGTGCGTTGAAAGACAGCAGTTGAGCTTCGGGAATGTGCTTGCGCCCGTAAATATCCGTGCCGTTCGCCATAACCTCTGCAACGTGGTGTCTGTCCAAAGTTTTTCCTTGCAACTTGACGACGCCTTCAACAATGGAGCTGATTTTGTCAATCACGCGGTCAACGCCGCCCATGTAGCTGAAATGATAACCGCCGTCGATAACTCGCGGCAGAAAGTTCCGCACGTCGCGCAAAGCCTGCGGTGTCGTCAAAGTCTTGCGTTTGGTCAAAATGGTGCCTTGCCACGTCGACTTGCTCACCCAATCGAAATAGTAGCAGAAAAATTTTTGATCCATGACAATCGCGCCGTAATCCAAAAACTCAATCGCGGAGACGAGCAGCCACGCGGGACACGTCATATTTTTATCGTCAATCGTCGCGGGCGTGACATAGGGCGCAAAGAGTTTGATTTGATTTTCTTGCAGACGTTGAAAGACATCGGGCGCAACAATCTCGTCGGCGTCGCTTATCATGATTAAATCGTCCGGCTCGGCGTCTTCAAGTCCGTAAGCTATCGCGTCGCGTTGAGCATTTTCAATCGACCAATCTCCCGCGCCGCTGTACGGAACGTTCATTTCAACGGGCAAATGTCTAATCTTCGGGAAAAACGCTTTGAAGTCGTTTTGCCGCTCCCAAAAGTAAAACGGCTTAGGCACGTTATTATGCTTCCTGTCCGCCTCGACAATGACAAAATAATCTACAACGTCCCACAGCGATTTTAAACGCAACTCCAAAAGTTCAAACTCGTTGTAGAACGTAAAGCAGTCGTAAATCTTCAAACGATCACCGCCCAAAAAATTTGGCGACAAGCAGCCGACGTGTCAGCCGACCGCGAGCCGCCCGAAAATTTTTCGCTATGATGTGCCTTACAAAGTCAAACGGTTTAACATTTCTTGATAAGCCTCTTCGACGCCGCCGAGGTCTTGACGGAAACGATCCTTGTCCAATTTCTCGTGAGTGTCGGCATCCCAGAAGCGGCAGTTGTCGGGAGAAATTTCATCGGCAAGGAGAATCGTGCCGTCTTTGTCGCGTCCGAATTCCAATTTGAAGTCAATCAAATCGACGTTCTTGGCTTTGAGCAATTCGCGCAGGACAGCGTTAATCGACAGCGACAAATGTTCAATTTGATTCATTTCGTCAATCGTCGCCAACTTCAACGCCATGATGTGCCAACGATTGAGCATCGGGTCGCCGAGTTCGTCGCTCTTGTAGTCGTATTCGATTATCGGAGAGGTGAGCGGCGTAGCTTCCGGCAAGCCCAAACGTTTGACGAGACTGCCCGCCACGACGTTGCGAACGATAATTTCAAGCTTAATCATGTCGAGACGTTTAACAACCATTTCGCGCGGACCGATCGTGTCGACGAAGTGGCTTTTAATTCCGCGAGCCTTGAGCTGTTTGAAAAAATACGCGCTGATTTTGTTGTTGATGACGCCCTTGCCGTCGATAATGCCTTTTTTGGCACCGTTGCCGGCAGTGGCATCGTCTTTGAAGTAAACGAGCAACTCATCGGGATTATCGGTCTCGTAAACGATTTTCGCCTTGCCCTCGTAAAGCATGTTGCCTTTAACCATGTTGTGACCTCCTAAAGTCCGAAACGTTCAAAAATCATATCGACGTTGCGCAGGAAAAATTTGTAATCAAAACACGCCGAAATTTCCTCCGCGCTTAGATATTTCGTGATGTCAGGATCGTTGGCGACGTTCGATTGAAAGTCCTCGCCGTCAAGCCAACGTTTCATTGCATTGCGTTGCACCCATTTATAAGCGTCCTCGCGCAAAACTCCTTTGCCGACAATCTCAAGCATGAGCCGTTGACTGTAAATCAAACCGCCGGTGCGATTCATATTATGCAACATTGCGTCGGGATAAACAAGCAATTTGTCGACGATGTTTGTGATTTTGCGCGTGCAGTAGTCAACGTTAATCGTCGAGTCGGGCAAAATGACGCGTTCAACTGAACTGTGACTGATGTCGCGTTCGTGCCAGAGTGTGATGTCTTCCATTGCGGCGACGGCATTTCCGCGAACAAGTCTTGCCATACCCGCGACGCGTTCACAATTTATCGGGTTGCGTTTGTGCGGCATTGCTGACGAGCCTTTTTGACCGGGCGAAAAATATTCTTCAGCCTCGCGAATGTCGGTGCGTTGAAGGTTGCGAATCTCCGTTGCGATTTTTTCCAACGTGCTCGCCACAATCGCAAGCGTTGTCATGTATTCGGCGTGGCGATCGCGTTGAATGACCTGCGTTGCAAGTCTTACGGGCGTCAAGTCGAGTTTTTGACAGACAAGCTCCTCAATGCGCGGGTCAATGTTTGAATACGTGCCGACTGCTCCGCTCAATTTTCCGACGCCGACAATTTTTTTCGCATGTTCAACGCGTTCAATGTCACGTTCAATTTCCGCGCTCCAAAGCAACAGTTTAAGCCCGAAAGTCATCGGCTCCGCGTGTATGCCGTGAGTTCTGCCAATGCAAACCGTGTGTTTGAATTCGACTGCGCGGCGGCGTAAAACTTCGCGGAACTTTTTCAAGTCGTCAAGAATAATTTCGGCGGAACGTTTCATCATCAAGCAAATTGCCGTGTCTTTAACGTCGCTGGAAGTCAAGCCCTTGTGAATGTATTTTGAATCTTCGCCGACGTATTCGCCGACGCACGTCAAAAAGGCAATGATGTCGTGGTGCGTGACGGCTTCGATCTCGTGAATGCGTTCCAAGTTGAAATTGGCTTTGGCGCGAATGTTCTGCGCGGCGTCAACGGGAATTTCTCCGAGTTCAGCCATCGCATCGCACGCGGCAAGTTCCACATCAAGAATCGTCTGCCATTCGTTCTCAATCGACCAAAGCTTTCCCATTTCGGGCAAAGTATATCGTTCAATCATTAAACAAGCCTCCTTAATTTACGCAGTCAAGGCATCTTGATATCGAACAGCTCTATAAAGTCTATTGATTTGGTCTGGGAGTTGACTTGGGGGGGGGGATACTATTCTTCCAAGAGGACGCTCTGCCATCATACAATGAGCCCAATGGAAGAGGAACGTCACATATGCGGCACCTCCGCCAAAATATTTTCTAAAGACTGCTTCCACAGCGTCATTCAAATCGAATGTGACGCCCGTTTTATAAATGCCGCGCTTGTGAAGCCAAAATCGATCGAGAACAGAAAACAAATGAACTCGCGTAAGATACTGAGCTTCTTTGTTGTCGCGGAAGAATTCTTCTGAAGCAAAATATTCGTCAAGATGATATGAAAGTTCAACAAAAGCGGAGATAAATTCCGCAATGTCTTCGAGAGAATATTTTTCACGGGATTGTGAGTCGTAGGCATTGCGATGAATGTAAAAAGGCTCAAGTGTTTTGACTATGACAGGAGCTTTCATGATCCACTTTAATGCAAAGATTCTGTTGTCACTGAACCTTTCGCCGAAAATTTCAAAACGCAAACCACTTTCCATTAGAAACTTCCTGCTGAAGATATTGTATTGTGTGTCGATAAAAATGCCGCCCTCGTTCCATTCGTTGAAACGTATCGCAGGGTCGTCGGGCACGAGTACGATTTTGTCCAAAGAAGAGCCGTTATAAGTGCGTTTCAACATTCTGTCGTGAGCAATGTTCAAATCAATTCCGGTCTCAATGATGCCGTCGGGAGCGGTACCAATGCGCATTGAACTGTGCACGACGTCGGCATTATATTCCTCGGCAACGGTGTACATGTGCTCCAATGCGTGCGACAGATATGCGTCGTCATTGTGCAGAATCATTATATATTTGCCCGTTGCCTCTTCAATCAATATGTTTTCGGTAGGAAATTCGCCGATATTTTTCTCATTGCGACGGAGTTTGATTTTGCCCGAAGAAATTTCATCGGCGTAATTTTCCTCGACGAATTCGGGGGAACCGTCGGTTGAGCCGTCGTCTCGAATGATAAGCTCCCAATCTTTGAACGTTTGATTCAATACGCTGTCAATGCACTGTGCGATATAATGCTTGCGATTGTACAGCGGAATGAGCACGGAAATTTTTGACACATCCATAAAAAGTCCTCCTACAAATTATAAATCCACGAGTTCGGCAACGGAAAATAAAACCGCGTTGCCCGAAATTTTAACACGATTGCCCGAAACTTCGCAATACAAAATTCCGCCGCGAGTCGACGCTTGCCGCGCAGAAATTTTTTTTATGCCGAGCCGCTCCGTCCAATAGGGCGCGATTAAGCAGTGCGTTGAGCCGGTAACGGGATCTTCGGGAATTTTCAATTTCGGCGCAAAGACACGGCTTGTGCAGTCAAAATTTTTATCGGGAGCAGTCACGGCTTGAATCAGTCCGTCCAACGCGGCAAGCTTGTCCAAATTCGGCTGAAGTCTCTCGACGGTCGCGGCGCAATCCAAAATCATCAGCAAGTCGCGGTCAAGATAAGCCTCCGACACTTCAGCTTGAAGGGCGTCGCACATTTCGGCAGTGACGGGAATTTTTTTCGGGACATACGCGGGAAAATCCATCTCGAACAAATTATCCTTGCGCTTGACGGTCAACTTGCCGCTCAACGTCTCGAACGTCACGACGGGCAAATTTTTTTCGTATTGCGTCAAAATCACAAAGGCAGTTGCGAGCGTGGCGTGTCCGCAAAGATTTATTTCGGCGGCGGGCGTGAACCATCTCAATCGGAAAATTTCTCCGTCGCGCATTGCAAAAGCCGTCTCCGACAAATTGTTTTCGCGGGCGATGTTGAGCATGATCTCTTCGCGCGGGAATTTATCGACAATGCAAACCGCCGCAGGATTGCCGCCGAAAATTTTATCCGTGAATGCGTCGACGATAAACTGTTTCACGTTGCTCACTCCTTATTTACAACAAAAATTGACGCGCCGCTTAAGACGACGCGCCTGTTATTTACTCGAAAATTTTTTGCAACAAGATTTTACTTGAGAGCTTTGGACGCGCCTTCGTTCATCTTGATGAAGTCCATCGCTTCAAGAGCATTTTCCTTTTTGATGTTCTTGCCTGCCGCATGAGCCGCCGCAATCTTGTCTACGTTGTCGAAAATGGCTTTGGTGAGTTTTTCGCCGAGAGCCGCGTCGATTTTGTCGTTGACAACGAGAATAGCCATAACGCTGACGGTTTGAACTTCCTCGTCAAAGCCCTGGTAAGTGCCGGCGGGAACGGTCGTTTTGGTGTAGAAAGGATATTTTTCGGAGAGAACTTTGATTTGATCGTCGCCGACGGGCAGGAGGCGAATCTTGTTCTGCGAGGCAACGTCTTGCACGGAAGCGGTAGGATAACCTGCCGTCACGAATGCCGCATCAACGGTTTTGTCTTTGAGCGCGTAAGCACCTTCGGCAAAGGACAAGAATTGCTCGTCAACGTCGTCATAAGTGAGACCATAAGCTTCAAGAATTTGACGGGCATTGGCTTCTGCACCGGAACCTGCCGCGCCGACAGCAACGCGTTTGCCTTTCAAATCGGCAATGGTTTTAATGCCGGAGTCTTCGCGGACAACAAATTGGCACGTTTCGGGATAGAGCGAGGCGATACCGAAAAGATTTTCAACCTTGCCGGTTTCCTTGAACATTTCAAGCCCGTTGACAGCGTAATAAGTTATGTCGTTCTGAACGATTGCAAGCTCGACTTGTTTGTCTTTGAGCATGTTGATGTTGGCGACGGACGCGCCTGTTGATTGTGCGCTGGCGTTCATGCCGTTCTTGTTGAGAACTTCAGCGATGGCTCCGCCGATGGGATAATAAGTGCCCGCCGTGCCGCCCGTGGCGATGTTGATGAATTGTTCTTTTTCGCCGTTGGCACCACCGCCGCAACCGGCTGCTGCGACCGCCAATGCCACTGCGCAAATGACGGTCATTACCCTTGTGAAAAACTTGGGCAACCTCATGATTAAACACTCCTCTCAAAAAGTGTGGATACAAATTCTGCTGTCGAATTATAACACACCTTGCGCCGCCACGACAAGATTTTTAAGGATATTCTGAAAAATTTTCCTGCAACGATTCTTGCAAGTCCCGGCGCGTTGAAATAGAATTTCCGCAACGTTAAGGCGCGATTAATTATAAACGATTAAACTGGCGGCGAGGTGATTTACGATGAAAAAATTTTTCTTTGCAGTCGCGACGACGTTTCTAATCGCGGCATTGAGTTTTGTAAGCGCGTCGGCGGCAAATCAGCTAATCACGATAAAAAATTCGGCACGTTCAAATCAGCAAGTCGACGTTCGAAATTTTCCTTATGAAGTTTTACGTTTGGTCAATGTTGAGCGTGAAAAAGTCGGCGCGGCTCCGTTGCGATTCGCAAATGATTTGGCGGCAAGTGCATTCGTTCGAGCGACGGAACTGCCGCAAAAATTTTCACACACGCGTCCCAATGGTTCCACATGTTTTACGGCAATGCCACAACGCGGACACATTCTCGGCGAAAATTTGGCGGGCGGACAAACTTCTCCGCAACAGGTCGTTCAAGCGTGGATGGATTCCAAAACACATCGCGACAACATTTTGAACAAGAACTTTACCGAACTCGGCGTCGTCTATTATTTTCAACCGAACTCGCGATTCAAACACTATTGGGTTCAGCACTTCAGAGGCTGAAAAATTTTTCAATCGAACGGCGGCTTGAAGGTCGCCGATTTTTTTATTGTTACGTAGGTTAAATGCATGATATAATACGGCAAAATTTTCTTGGGAGGAATTCTCCAAATGAGCTTAAAAAACAAAGCAATGCTCGCGGTCAATACCATTATAGTTATCGTTTGCATACTCATGGGAGTTATCAGCTATTTTCGTGCCGCCGAAGTTTTTGCAACCGCACTGAAGATGAAGGCTTCGGCAGATGTTAATTCCGTTGCCGAAATTTTAAAGTATCGTTGCGCCGGCGATTGGCACTTGCAAGACGGACTGCTTTTTAAGGGTACTCAACAAATGGACGGTGCGGACGATCTTGTCGATTCGCTCAGCAAAGTCTGCGGCAGTAAAGTTACAATTTTCAACGGCGATACACGAGTTGCAACCACCGTAAAAGATTCGGCGGGCAAACGAGCCGTCGGAACAAAAGCGTCGGCAACCGTCATTGATAACGTCATCACTCAAGGGAAAAGTTTTTTGGGCGAGGCTATGGTAATGGGCGAAGATCATTACGCCGCCTATCAACCGATTAAAGACGTTGCGGGCAAAACAATTGGAATGCTCTTCGTCGGCGTCAACATTAAAGAAATGAACGACATGTTGATAAGTTTAATTCTTTCGTCGACTGCGCTGGCAATTTTGGTGATTGTGATTTTGTGCGCATTGGCGTCAAATTTTTTCATCGGCAAAATGGTCGGTAGACTTAATGAAGTCGTCGACGCGGTTAAAAAAATTTCCGGCGGCAATTTGCGAATCAACGACGTAACGATTCGTTCAAAAGATGAAATTGGAATGTTGGCGGAGAACGTCAACGACATGAAATATCGGCTCAAAAATCTGCTGACGAAAATTGCGGAGTGTTCGGAACGTGTCGCGGCGTCAAGTGAAGAATTAACCGCCGGCACTCAACAGACCAACGAATCTATTAACATGGTCGCCCGCAACATGGAAGTTTTGACTAACGGCACCGCCGAACAAGAATCGACGGTTCAGTTACTTGAAGACAGAATTCAGAGTATGCGCGAGAAAATTGACGGCTTGCGAGAAAGTGCCGGGCATATGGAAAAAGTTGCGCATGAAAGTACCGCCAATGCCACTGTCGGACAATCCAAAGTCGATGCCGCAATTTTGATGATGGAGAATATCGCTAAGCAAGTCAACTCTTCCGCGCGAATTGTCGGCGAACTCGGCAGGCGTTCCGATGAGATCGGGCAGATTGTCGAAACGATTTCGGGCATTGCGGGACAGACGAATTTGTTGGCGTTAAATGCGGCGATTGAGGCAGCTCGTGCCGGTGAACACGGTCGCGGCTTTGCAGTGGTCGCTGAAGAAGTTCGCAAGCTTGCCGAACAATCGGGCGTTGCGGCGGACAACATCACAAAACTTATCACGACGATTCAACAAGACACCGCCTCCGCAGTCGAATCGATTGAACAAAGCACGCTCAACGTCAAAGACGGTCGTCAAGCCGTTGCTCAAACAGGCGAGGCATTTCGCGGCATTGAGGCGGAAATTGACAAGCTTAACGATAATATTTTGGCGAGCATGGAACACATTAAAATCGTAAACTCCTGCAGTGAAGAAATTTTGACGGCAGTCGCACGCGTCAGAAAAATTGCAAATCAGTCGAACGAGAATGCCGGCTCAATCAGCGCGGCTACTCAAGAACAAACTGCTACCATGCAGGAAGTTGCCGACGCGAGCAGAACTCTTGCCGAACTTGCCAACGACATGCAGGGCGAAGTCGCGCAATTCAAGCTGTGACGTTTGACAAACTTTTGAACGTGTGATAAATTGTCGTTGCTACTTAAGAAATCCATAAGAGATACTTAACACTGTAACACCAAACGAAAACCCCCGAGCAAGATTAGGGCACTTGAACGGGGGTTTCGTTTTGCCATAATCGATAGGGCTCGATTAGCGGGCACGCAGAAGTTTAATAACGACTGCTACGCTTTGAGCCAGCGTTTGCAGATGTAGACGCCCGCGACGGTTCCGATAACGGTTCCAACGGCGGTCGAGACCACACCCACTGCCGGCATCGTCCAGATACTTAACACTGCTAACACCTCCTCTCGTTCGGTGTTCTGCCTGACGAGAGTCGTAGCATCGGCGTAATTATATCACAATTAACGGGAGATGATTCATTGAACAGGAAAAATTTGTTCGGGCTGACGTTATCGGAATTGGAAACGGAACTTGCTCCGCTGCCGAAATTTCGCGCTAAACAGATCGCCGCACACATTTACAAGCACGGCGTGAAAAATTTCGACGCGATGAACGATTTGCCCAAAGCTCTGCGTTCGGAACTCGGCGCGCGCTACGAAATTAAGGTTGCCGATATTTTGAAACGTTTGGATTCCAACGACGGCTTGACGACAAAATTTTTGCTTGCCTTATCGGACGGCGCGGCGATTGAAATTGTCATCATGCGCCACGACTACGGCAACGGCGTTTGCATTTCAAGTCAAGTCGGTTGTCAAATGGGCTGCAAATTCTGCGCGTCGACGCTCAAAGGTCTTGAACGCAACTTGACGGCGGCTGAAATGCTCGGTGAAATTTTTTTTGCGGAAGAATTTCTGCGCGGCGAAGGTCAAAAGCTCGATTCAGTCGTAATAATGGGCACGGGCGAACCGTTGATGAATTTCGACGCGCTGATTAAAATGCTCCGCCTTTTGCACGAAGATTATTGCCTCGGCATGAGCTACCGAAAAATTACAATCTCGACGTGCGGCGTTGTTCCGGCGATAAAAAAATTGCGCGACGAAAAAATTCCCGTCACGTTGTCAATTTCTCTGCACGCTCCCGACGATAAACTTCGCTCCGCACTCATGCCGATAAATTCCGCGTTCGGGCTGAAAAGTTTGCTGGCGGCGGGCGATGATTATGCTCAATCGACCGGGCGACGCGTCACTTACGAATATATTTTGCTCGGCGGCGTCAACGACACTGAAGAACACGCTCGACGGCTTGCAAAAATTTTGAGCGGGCAGCTTGCAAACGTCAATCTTATCCCGTTTAATACTGTCGACGAGAGAAATTTTGTTCCGCCGACGAATCACGCCGTAAAAAAATTTTTCCACTTCCTGAACACGCACGGCATAACCGCAACCGTCCGAAAAGAGATGGGCGCAGATGTCAACGCCGCCTGCGGACAACTTCGCGCGAAAAGAAGCTTTAAGCTGTAAGCTGTAAGCTTTAAGGAAAAAAACTCAAAGCTCAAAGCTCAAAGCTCAAAGCTTAAAGCTTAAAGCTCATTTGAAAGGAGACTGTAAATTTTGGCTTTGATTGATGAAATTAACAAGAGACGCACGTTCGCAATCATATCGCATCCCGACGCCGGCAAGACCACGTTGACCGAAAAACTTTTGCTTTACGGCGGAGCAATTCATTTGGCAGGCTCGATTAAGTCCCGCAAAACTCAACGTCACGCCGTCAGCGACTGGATGGAGATTGAAAAGCAACGCGGCATTTCCGTCACGAGTTCCGTTTTGCAATTCGACTACGCGGGCTGCCGAATCAACATTCTTGATACGCCCGGGCACCAAGATTTTTCCGAGGACACTTATCGCACGTTGATGGCTGTCGATAGCGCGGTTATGATTCTCGACGCGGCAAAAGGCGTTGAGGCACAAACTAAAAAGCTCTTCAAAGTTTGTCGCGAACGTCGCATTCCGATTTTCACGTTCATAAACAAGCTCGACCGCTACGGAAAAATTCCGCTCGATTTGCTCGACGAGATTGAAAAAATTTTGGGCATCCCGACTTATCCGATGAACTTTCCGATTGGCATTGACGGAAAATATTTGGGCGTCTTCGATCGTCAAAAAAATATCGTTGAACTTTTCGCGGAAGACACTTCGCACGGACAACGTGAGCGCGCGTCTGAAATTTTTTCTCCTGACGACAAGGAAGTCATCAAACGAATCGGGCAAGAAAATTTTGACGCGTTGCAGGAAGATTTGATGTTGCTCGACGAGGCAGGCGAGACCTTCGACAAAAACAAAATCGACGCGGGCGAATTGACACCGACATTTTTCGGCTCGGCAATGACGAATTTCGGCGTGCAAAATTTTTTGGAAGAGTATTTGCGACTTGCTCCGCCGCCCGCACCGAGACTTTCAAGCGACGGAATCATTGAGCCGGAAGACGAAAAATTTTCGGCGTTCGTGTTCAAAATTCAAGCCAACATGAATCCTGCGCACCGCGACCGCTTGGCGTTCATCAGAATTTGTTCGGGCAAGTTTGAACGCAACATGACCGTTTGGCACGCGCCGACCGATAAGCTCATCAAACTCGCGCAACCGCAACAATTTCTCGCGCAGGACAGACAGATTATCGACGAGGCTTTTCCAGGCGACATCGTCGGACTTTTTGACCCGGGCATTTTCGGAATCGGCGACACGTTGACCGACGCCGCGCACAAATTCAAATTCGAGGACTTCCCGACATTCCCGCCCGAAAAATTTGCTCGCGTTCAAGCTCGCGACACGATGAAGCGCAAACAATTCGCAAAGGGCATTGACCAGTTGACGCAGGAAGG
Organism: uncultured Selenomonadaceae bacterium; assembly: GCA_905234395.1. Taxonomy (GTDB): domain Bacteria; phylum Bacillota; class Negativicutes; order Selenomonadales; family Selenomonadaceae; genus Quinella. Next base: position 36,300 of record CAJOHG010000001.1, on the reverse strand, counting down.
CGCGATTCAGTTGTTCAATCAAGTTGGCGCGGGCACCGAATCTTACGTTGTCGGAACCGTCGGCACGCTGCAATTTGAAGTTCTGCAATATCGTTTGAAGTCCGAATACGGCGTTGATATTTTGATGACGATGTTGCCGTTTGAAGTGGCGCGTTGGCTGAAATTTTCCGATGACAGCAAAGTTACGCCGACAAGTCTTCGCGGTGCCGACAGAGGAATGTTTGTGCTTGACCGTGCGGAAAATCCAGTCTTGCTCGTCGAAAACGAATGGGCACTGGGTTGGATAAGTGACAACAATCCTAAACTTGAAATGAGCGCGACGCCGTTTGCAAAGGACTGAAATATTTTATCGGTCACCACAAAAAAACTCCCGACTTTTTACGGTCGAGAGTTTTAATTTGTCGTCAAACAGTCATCTGAATTTTTTCGCGCCCAAAAATTTTTTCGCCAAAGTCGTCATGAGTTTGATTCGATTGATTTGGTTGACTTCGGAGCTGCCCGCGTCGCAATCAATCGCAACGATATTCACGTTGTCATAACTTTCGCGCAAGGCATGTAAAGTTCCCTTCAAGATTATGTGATTGGGCAGGCAAGCAAACGGACTAAGACCGACGATATTTTTAACGTCGTCTTCAATCAGCGCGACCATTTCGCCCGTCAAAAGCCAGCCTTCGCCGTTCAAGTTGCCGTTGCTTAAAAATTTTTCGGCAAGCCGCGCAGTGTGTTTAATGTCGTGCGGAGCGCGGAAGTGTTTAGAATCTTTGAGCGCGTTTTTCATCGGAAGGCGGAAAAATTCAATGAACTTGATAAACAATTCGGCGAAAATTTTATCTTTGCGACTGCCGCCCAAAAGTTCGCGCTTGACAATGGCGTCGTGAGCACAATACAAAAAAAAGTCCACGAAGTCCGGCATAACGACTTCCGCGCCCTCGTCGGCAAGCAGACGTTCGATAAAGTTATTCGCGACCGGGTGATACTTGACGAGAATTTCTCCGACGATGCCGATTTTAGGTTTGATAAGCGTTTCGTCAATCGGTATCGCGTCGAATTGGCGGACAATCTCCTTTACGTTGCGCCGATAGCTCAAATAATTTCCGTCGACCAAATCGGCTTTGGCAAGCGTCATCCACTCGGCAAAAAGTCTGTCGGTCTCGCCGCGATGAATTTCATACGGGCGCATACGATTTACAACATTTTGAAGCAAGTCGCCGTAAACGGAAGCTTTAATCGCGTCCATGAGACAATCGCGGCTCAATTCAAAGTCGTCAGTCTCGTCAGGCAGTCCATAACACGCAAAAACGGGAACTTGACCGAAGCCCGCGAATTTCAACGCACGACGCAGGACAGAAATATAATTCGTGGCACGACAGCCGCCGCAAGTCTGAAACAAAATTATCGACGTGTTATCGGGATCGCACTCGCCGGATTTTAGAGCCGCAATCATTTGCCCTGTCGTGACAATCGCCGGATAGCACATCTCGTTGTTGACGTAGCGAAGTCCCAAATCAATCGCGGCTTTATCGGGAAGTTCGGGAATCAAAATTTTGTAGCCGTATTTCTGCAAAACGGTTTGAACCAGCTCGAAATGAATCGGAGCCATCTGCGGCGCAAGGATTGTGTGTTTGGCTTTGCAGTCGGCAGTAAATCGCGGACGTTCGGAAAATTTTTTCGGCGAGTAATTGACGGGCGTGCGACGTTTCAAAGCCGCGAGCAGTGACCGCAGTCTGATTCTTGCCGCGCCCAAATTTGAAACTTCGTCCAGCTTTATCATCGTGTAAATTTTTCCGTGCGCCTCCAAAATTTCTTTGACTTGTTCAATCGTCAAGGCGTCAAGTCCGCAACCGAACGAGCTCAACTGAATCAAAGTGACGTTTGGATTTTGAGCCGCGAATTGCGCCGCGTGATAAAGTCGTGCGTGATAGCTCCACTGATTGACGACGGAAATTTTCGGCGCGTCAACCGGTTTGTGATAAATCGAATCTTCCGACAGAATCGGCAAGCCGTAAGACTGAATCATTTCCGTGATTCCGTGGTTGATTTCCGGGTCAATGTGATACGGTCTGCCGACGAGCAAGATTGCATGTTCGCCCGAATGTTCAAGCCGTTTCAAAAGTTCGTCGCCGAAATTTTTCACGTCCCGCCGATAATTTTCAAGTTCCGCCGACGCCAAATCAACTGCACGAGAAATTTCATCACGCGTGACGCCTTCGGAAGCAAATTCTTCGGCAAGACGTTTTTTCAATTTCTTCATGTCGTGAACCGGCAAAAACGGCTGAATAAATTTAACGCCGCGCTCCTTGAGAATGTCCATATTGTTGCGAATGTTCTCGGCATAACCGGCGACAATCGGGCAGTTGTAAAAATTTTCCGACCGCGTGTCGAAATTGTACGGCTCGCAAGGATAAAAAATTTTCTTCAAGCCGCGTTCGACCAAATCCATGATGTGCCCGTGTGCAAGCTTGGCGGGATAGCACAGCGAATCGCTCGGAATTGTCGCCATGCCCTTATAAAAAATCTGCGCGGACGACTTGGAAGAAATTTCGACGCGATAACCGAGTTCAGTTAAGAGCGTAAACCAAAAAGGATAGTCCTCGTAAATGTTGAGCGTGCGCGGAATGCCGATTGAGCCTCGACGCGGATTTTCCAACGGCTGATAATCAAAGACGCGCCAATATTTGTAAGCAAATGCGTTAGATGTCAAATTTGGATTTTTATTGCCGGCAAGCCGCATGGCTTGCGTATGAGCGCGGTCATAACCTTCAAGCTGTTTATCGGTTAAATCGCGACCGTTGGATGCAACGTCACGTTGCCCGCCGACGCCGCGTTCACAACGATTGCCCGTGAAATATTTGCCGCCGTCAGGAAATTTCTGCATGGTGATTAAACAGTTGTTGCCGCAACGTCCGCAACGATAAGACTTCGTGACGACGGAGAAATTTTTCAGTTCGTCAGCCGACAACAGAGTTGAGCTTTGAGCTTTAAGCTTTAAGCTTTGAGCTTTTAGAGTTGGCTCATCATTCCTAATTCCTAATTCCTCATTCCTCATTGCCAAAATCGCCGCGCCATATGCACCCATCAATCCTGCGATGTCCGGGCGAATGACGTTGCGTTGAAGAATTTTTTCGATTGAACGCAGGACAGCGTCGTTGTAAAAAGTTCCGCCTTGCACGACGATATTTTCGCCGAGGTCTTCAACGTTCTTGAGCTGCATGACTTTGAACAGCGCGTTCTTGATGACACTCAACGCAATGCCCGCCGAAATGTCGTTGACGGTCGCGCCTTCCTTTTGAGCCTGTTTAACTTTTGAATTCATGAAAACTGTGCAACGCGTTCCGAGGTCGACAGGAGCCGCCGAAGTCAACGCTTTGCCCGCAAAATCGCCGACAGTCAAATTCAAGCCTTGCGCGAAATTTTGAATGAAACTTCCGCAACCCGCCGAGCAAGCCTCGTTGAGCGTGATGTTGCCGATTGAGCCATCCTTGACGAAAAAACATTTCATATCCTGCCCGCCAATGTCAAGCACAAAAGAAACTTCGGGACAAAATTCCTGCGCGGCGGTCAAGTGCGCAAAAGTTTCGACTTCGGAGCCGTCAGCGTGAAGAGCAGCCTTAACAATCGCTTCGCCGTAGCCCGTGGTGTAGACGCCGGAAATTTGAGCAGTCGACGGAATTTTTTCGTAAAGTTCGCGAATCTGATTGACGACGATTTTCAGCGGTGCGCCTTCATTTGAGCCGTAACTCGTGAAGAGAATCTGCTTGTCGGTGCCAATCGCGCAGATTTTAGTTGTGGTTGAGCCCGCGTCAATGCCGACGAAAATTTTGCCGTGATAAGTGCTCAAGTCGCCGCGTTTAACCTTGGCTTTGTCGTGACGTGCGCGAAAATTTTTTAAGTCTTCGGCGTCCGTGAACAGCGTAAAATCTGCCTTGCGAGTTTCTGAACGTGCTGCCTCTTCAGATTTTTTAATCGACGTTTCAAGTTGCGCAACCGAAATTTCTTTAGCCTCGTCGCTCAATGCCGCGCCCGTTGCCACAAAAAAATTTCCGTCGGGAGTGTCGACGACTTCCTCTTTTGAAAGTCCGAGCGTCTCGACGAAACGTTTCTTGAGTTCGGGCAGAAAATGCAAAGGTCCGCCCAAAAATGCGACGTTGCCTTTAATCGGACGACCTTGCGCCAAATTTCCGATTGTCTGATTGACGACCGCTTGAAAAATCGACAGGGCAATATCAGCTTTCTTCGCTCCGTCGTTCATGAGAGCTTGAATATCTGTCTTCGCGAAGACGCCGCAACGTGATGCAATCGTGTAGAGCTGTTTGCCTTTTTCCGCCAATGAATTCAAGCCGAGAGCGTCCGTCGACAGCAAGCTTGCCATGTGGTCGATGAATGAGCCGGTGCCGCCCGCGCAGACTCCGTTCATGCGAACTTCGGGAGCGTTGCCGAGATAAATAATTTTCGCGTCCTCGCCGCCGAGCTCAACGACAGTATCAGTTTGCGGAATGAATTCTTCGACCGCGCGTTGACAAGCGATGACTTCCTGCACAAACGGCAACGAAATTTTTTTCGCAATGCCCATGCCCGCCGAGCCCGCCAACGCAATTTTAAAAGTTTTCTCGCCGATGATGTTCTTCAGCGACGTTAAAGAGTTTGTAAGCGCGTTCCCGATTTCAGAAAAGTGTCGCGCATAATTTTTGAAGACAAGCCGTTCCTCGTTGTCCATGACGACCAGCTTAATCGTCGTGGAGCCGATGTCAATTCCGACTTTCATAAAAAAATCACCTCGCCGCCTGTAATTTTATAATTCAAGCTGCGAAGTGTCAACGGAAAAAGATTTAACTCTGCTTAATCAATCCAACTTGCTCGCATTGTCGTAAAGAACATGTCCACAGAATCATCTTTTTCTTCATCTGTATAATTGTCCAGGTATGTATAAACATTTCTCTTGAGTTCCGCTATTTTAAATGAATCATAATGTGAACCTTCGGCGAGACCAAAGACTGAAAAATCATAAACCTTCTCATAAGTCTCATTTTGAATTCTGGTTACCGCTCCTTCCGGAAATACTTCGCTGTCGTTTCTGTCACGAGTAGCATTTTCAAGCGGTTTCGTTTGAACATTGCCAACCGAATCGACGAAAGTACCTTCTTCAGGAACGTAAAAATATTCTTTTGTCTTGGCGGAGCTGTTGTAATATTTGCCGCCTTCTTGATAATAATCGCTTGCTGTCGTCAACTGTACAAATTCTTTGGCGATAACAAAGCCTTGCATTTTATGATTGTTGCCTCTGATGACTACGGGACTGTAAGGCGCAAACAAGATGACGCGAGCATCGGCGTTGAGGGTCAAGACAAAAGGTTGAGAATCTCTGACGCTTGACTGACCATTGATTTTCTCCGGACCTTCATAGAAAAATACAAGCGGTCGATCGTTCTCACCCGTGTTAGGTTGATTTATGTTTAAAAATATCTGGCGCACCGAGCTGTAAGACCTGTGAGTGGTTCTAAAGCTCAAAGGCTTAATTGGTTCGCTTTCGATGCGCACATATAAAGCATCTTCGGGATTTTGTGCAACTTGCTCTTCAGTGCGATTTTGCCGCACGGTGTAAGGAGTCGTGAAATTAAATGTAGAGTGAATTCTTAAATCGGCAGTGTTGCTGTTGGCACCATTTAAATAAGTGACTGCGGACGGATCACTGTATTTTATGTCAAAATCTGTCCATTCAGCCTGCGACCACTCCTTTGTAAATTGAACATCTGCCTTGAAGTCGAGATTTAAAGAATCAATCCCTTGTGCCTCGGTATAGTTGTACATCGTTCCTTGCGAACTGCCTTGATTGGCACTGCCTGCTTTCACTTCCGCCTTTTCATAACGATAACGAGTACTGACGTTTTTGTCATAATTAACTTTTCTGTCTTGGTATTCATTCACATGACCGACATATTTTGTTGCTCCATTGTAAAATTTGGCAAAGTCCGCCGGTGACGCATAGGTTTGGACTTCCCAGTTTCTCGTGACGGATTTATCTTCCAAGTTGTACATATCAGTCAAAATGTCGGTACCTTCAACCTTGTTTTCTGCTCCGCCGCCTTGAGGACGAGCATTATCGGGAATAATTTGTTTTGTAAGCATGGCTACGGCAACGACGGGCGCGGGTATCGGTTCGTATCTGCCGGGCATGAGGAAATGTCTGATGTTTTCCGTCAAATGGACAACGTAATAAAAAACGTCGCCGTCCTGTCCCAAGTGCGGTGTCATTGTAACTTCAGAGGCATTCGGACTCCAATTATCAATCATGGTGTAAGCGTAGGCATTGCCCAAATCGTCTTTGAGAGTCGTCGCCGCAGCATCGGAAGATAAATTTTTGCGGACGTAATCGGCGGCAACTTCATCGCTTTCGGCAGTGGAAATATCGTCGTCGGGATCGGGATACCCTGAAAATTTGTTTTCAACGAGGGTGATATTGTATCCTTTGAAAATCGTATTATTACGCGCAACCAAATCTTGTGCTCCGGCTAAAACCGCCGCGTCCGCCGCATTCTGCAAACGTGACACGTTAAAATAATACCAGCCCAAGTCCAATGCCACGCCGACGAGAATAAACAGCAACGGTATCATGAAGGCATAAAATACCAGGACTTGTCCGCGACTCCTACCCCCCCCCCCAATTCATTTTAAACATGATTATCGCTCCTTTGATATTGATAATTTATAGTTCAACCTGCGCAATGCACGACGTTAAAAATTTTCGTAAAAGAATCACTGTATTTTAATGATTTTATAATGCTGCCGGCGAAGTGTCAACGAAAAAATAACCCTCGACTAATCGAAGGTTGAAACTTTTCTGAACGTGTCACGGACAAATTTCAGTGAGTACAGCTCATTCTCAACATTATCAAAAATATCCTGACGTTGCTCATGTTGTTCAATAGCTAGAACACAAAAAGCCGCCCCGTAAGCTGAAGCGACATTCCCCAACGTAGCACAAATTCCTTAAAGGAGGAAGTCGACGTTCGGCATCGACAACCTGCTTTTTTGTTGTCTAATTGACTGCGCAAATCTTATCACGGCGACAAAATTTTTTCAAGGATTATTTGCGGCGTCAACGACGGTCATCACGTTCAACGACACCTTTAAGCCGCGTTCGACTGCAGAATAATTGCCGCGCTCAAAAATTTCGCCAAAGTCAATGAACTCGTGAATCATGCGGTGCGTAAATTTGTTCAGCGAAAAATTTTTAGCCGTCTCGCCGCGAATCACAAGCTCAAAAGAATTCAACTCGTTGGGAGTGCCGGCAGAGTGAATGTAGCCGCCGTCACCTTGAATGCTGAAAAAAGATTGAGCGTTTGAATCTTTTGCGCCGATGCATTGTGCGAAGAAAGTTTCGTATTCCAGCGTGACGATGCCGCTCGTGTCGACGCCGTTAAAGCCGCGATTCGCCGCGTAAGAAATTTTTTTAGGCAGACCGAACAATCCGACGACCAAATTCAAATTGTAAATGTTGATGTCCGCGAGTGCTCCGCCGAAAAGTTTCGGGTCAAATGCGGGCGCGACAACGTGATTGTTTTTGTAAGCGTCATATCGGCTTGAATACTGCGAGTAATTGCACGTGACAAGTTTAATTTCGCCGAGCTTCGGAAGTGCGTCACGTATGGCAAAAAAATTCGGCAAATGTAATGTCGTGACTGCCTCGAACAGATAAAGCCGTTTGCTCAACGCGATGTCGATAAGTTCCTTTGCCTGCGCGGCAGAAGTCGTGAACGGTTTCTCGACGATGACATTTTTTCCGGCGACGAGAAATTTTTTGACGTATTCGTGATGAACGGCGTTAATCAATCCGACGTAAACAAAATCAATCGACGGGTCGTTGGCGATGTCGTCAAGCTCGCAAGTGAATTTGTCGACGTGAAATTTTTCGGCAAGCGCGGCGGCTTTATCGCGACTGTGCTGTCGTGCCCAAATATTTGCGATGTGAAATTTTTTCGACGCCTGAATTGCCTCAATCGCCTCCGAAATAATTTTGCCCGTGCCTAAAATCGCAACGTTAATCATGAAAATCACTCCTGCGAATTTCTACGCGTTAAAGATGTCGTCAAGCTCGCAAGTGAATTTGTCGACGTTAAACTTTTCGGCAAGCGCGGCGGCTTTATCGCGACTGTGCTGTCGTGCCCAAATATTTGCGATGTGAAATTTTTTCGACGCCTGAATTGCCTAATCGCCTCCGAAATAATTTTGCCCGTGCCTAAAATCGCAACGTTAATCATAAAAATCACTCCTGCGAATTTCTACGCGGCAACGTTGAAATTTCCTGCGCCCGTGATAAAATTTTGCGTCGAAGGAGTGAACGAATTGCTTAAGCCGACACAGGAACAAATTATAAAATTTTTTCACGAAAACAGCGTGATAGACTACATGGAAATTGACGTGGTGCCGACGCCCGACGGAGAAGCTCGCTTGGAACTTTCTGCGGACAGTCGACACGCAAACCTTTATTCGATGGCTCACGGCGGAGTTTTAACGACGATGGCTGATACGGCGATGGGCGCGAAATGTTTGGCGTTGAATAAGCGCGTCGTCACAATTTCTTTGACGATGGAATTCATGCATGCCGTGATGACGAATGCTCCGAAAGTTTTCACGGAGGCGACGGTTCTGCACGACGGACGCAAAACCATGGTCTGCGAATGTAAAATTCTCGACGCGAAAGGAAAACTCTACGCCAAAGCAAACGCAACTTTTTTCGTTATCGGTCGCCTGCTGTGTGACGAGAATACTTGAAATTATTTTGAGAGTGTGCTAGATTAATCGCGCTTAAAAAATTTTTAGGAGGTTTATCCTATGGCAGTAAGCTTGAAAAAAGGACAGAAAGTTGATCTTACGAAGACAAATCCGGGCTTGAAAGAAATTTTAATCGGACTCGGCTGGGACACCAACAAATACGACGGCGGCTCTGCATTTGACCTCGACGCGGCGGCATTTTGTCTCGGTGCAAGCGGCAAAGTCAACGACGACAGCGATTTTGTTTTCTACGGCAACCTTAAGCACGCGTCCGGCAGCGTCGAACATCTCGGCGACAACTTGACCGGCGAAGGCGAAGGCGACGACGAAGAAATTAAAATCGACCTTAGCAAAGTTCCCGCGAACGTTGAGAAAATTGACTTCACCGTCACGATTTATGAGGCTGATGAACGCAAGCAGAACTTCGGGCAAGTCGAAAACGCTTTCATTCGCGTCGTGAACATGGCTACGAACGAAGAGCTTATCCGCTACGACCTCGGCGAAGATTTTTCAATCGAGACGGCTGTTGTTATCGGCGAACTTTATCGCAATAAGGGCGAATGGAAATTCAACGCCATTGGCTCCGGCTTCAGCGGCGGACTTGAGGCTCTGTGCAAAAATTTCGGCGTCAACGTGTGAATTGCAATTAGGAATTAGGAATGAGCAATTAGGAATGGGAATGTCTTTTGCGGCTCCCATTCCTAATTCGTGTTTTTAACGAAAGGAGAATTTATCATGGCAGTTAGTCTTCAAAAAGGACAAAAAGTTTCGCTCAAAAAATCTGACGGCAAAAGACTTTCAAAGCTCATGGTCGGACTCGGTTGGGACAGCGCAAAAGAATCTGCTCCCGAAAAAAAAGGCGGCTTCTTCAGCAGAATTTTCAGCTCAAGCCCTGCAAATATCGACTGCGATGCATCCGTTTTCGTCTGTCAAGGCGGCAAATACGTTGACCGCGATGATCTCGTTTATTTCGGCAACCTTGAGCACAAAAGCGGCGCGATTAAGCACATGGGCGACAACTTGACCGGCGAAGGCGAAGGCGATGATGAACAAATTTTCGTTGACCTGGACGCCATTCCCGAACGCTACGACAAGCTGATTTTCGTCGTCAACATTTACAAGGCTGTCGAACGCAAGCAACATTTCGGCATGATTCGCAACGCTTACATTCGCATAATCGACCCGGACAATCGCGAAGAGCTTTGCCGTTTCAATTTGAGCGACGATTATACCGATATGCTTTCGATGATTGCCGGCGAAGTTTACCGTTACAAGGGCGAATGGAAATTTAACGCTGTCGGCACCGGCACGAAAGATACCGGACTTTCTGATTTGGAAAAGAGATTTGCATAAGTCATGAAAAAATTTTTTACGTTGCTAATCGCGGCAGTGCTCATGGTCACATTTCCCGCGAATGCTCAAAATTCTCAATCAATCGACAATGCGGACGCTGCTGCCGACGTTGCGGGCGATTCTGCCGAAAAATTCTACGCGTCACTTCCGCAAGCCAAAGGCGATTACAAAAGCAAACGTCGTCCGATTTTGATTGAAGGCGCAATGAACGTCGAGACGGAAATTTTAGTTCGTGCATTGAAAAATCCCGTCGCCTATCGTGAATTGAATTGGCTCTTCGTCGCGGGCACGTATGAAAATTATCCCGTCGTCGTTGTTCGCACTGAACAAGGCGTTGCAAATGCGGCGGCGTCCACGGCTCTTGCGATTAAAAAATTCAATCCCGTTGCCGTCATCAATCAAGGCACTGCAGGCGGACACGATCCCGCGTTGAAAATCGGCGACATCGTCATCGGTGCGAGCACTTTCGATTACACTGCAATAAAGACGCCTTACACTGCGGCGGGCGCAGGTTTCGACATCACTCAACAGGAAATGCGCGGCACTTACGCTTACGACGCGGCTACGAAAAAATTTCAACCTTATGCTGAATATCGCGCTGATACGACGCTTTTCAACATGGCGTTTGCTGCTGCCAACGATTATCGCGGTGCCAAAGTCGTCAGCGGTGTCATCGGCACGGGCAATGCGTGGTTGCAAAATCTTGACCATATAAATTTCCTGCACGAAAGATACGGTTCAAGTTGCGAAGAAATGGAGACTTCAGCCGTCGCGCAGATTTGTCACACGGCAAACGTTCCGTTCATTGGAATTCGCGTTCTGTCCGACAACATCACCACCGGGCACGATTACAATCCGCACGTTGCAAAGTCCTGTCAAGAATTCGTTTTGCTCGTCGCGCAACATTACATCCGCAACATTCTTAGGTAAGCTTTAAGCTGTAAGCTTTAAGGAAAAAAACTCAAAACTCAAAGCTAAAAGCTCAAAGCTTAAAGCTCAAAGCTCAAAGCTCAAAGCTTAAAGCTAATATTGGAGGCTACAAATTGAAAATCACAGGTTTAACCGATGCGCAAGTCCAAGAGGCTAAGGCGAAATTCGGCGACAACTCAATCACTGAACAGGCTCGCGAAGGTTTCTGGGAAAAACTCAAAGGCAACTTCGACGACCCGATAATCAAAATTTTAATCTTCGCGCTGTGTCTGAACGTCTTCTTCGCGTTCATGGGCAAGGCTGAATGGTACGAATCAGTCGGCATTGCGATTGCGGTTTTATTGGCAACGTTCGTTTCGACTTTCAGCGAATACAAAAACGAGAGCGCGTTCCAAAAACTTCAGGGCGAGGCGTCGTTGATTAAGTGCAAAGTCTATCGTAATGGCGTCGTCACTGAAATTCCGATTAACGATATAACGATGGGCGACTGCGTTTTACTTCAGACCGGCGACAAAATTCCTGCGGACGGCGTGATAATTGACGGCTCAATTCAAGTCGATCAATCGATTCTCAACGGCGAGGCTAAGGAAGAGTCCAAAACTCCTGCACCGAATGAAACTGCCGATTCCGAAGCCGCAGAAAGTTCCGATTTTCTCAACCCGCACAAAGTTTTTCGCGCGGCAGTCGTAGCCGGCGGCTCTGCTGTCATGAGAACTGTTACACTCGGCGACAATACGGTTTACGGCAAAATCGCAGGCGAACTTCAAGTTGACGAAGACCGCGACACTCCGTTAAAGCTCAAGCTCGGCGACCTTGCGGATCAAATTTCAAAGTTCGGTTATATCGGCGGCGTGGCGATTGCGGTTGCGTTCATGTTCGAGAGAATTTTTATTCAACACGGTTTCGATTGGGCGCAAGTTACCGCGTACTGCTCCGACTGGATGAATCTTTTAAACAGTCTCGTCGAAGCCGTTATGCTCGCCGTGATAATTATCGTTATGGCTGTTCCCGAAGGCTTGCCGCTGATGATTGCGATTGTGTCCGCGCAGAACATGGGCAAGATGTTAAAAGACAACGTCCTTGTCCGAAAAATCTCCGGCATTGAAACGGCGGGCAGTCTGAATCTTTTATTCAGCGACAAGACCGGCACCATTACGAAAGGTCAGCTTGAAGTCGTGACGTTCCTTGACGGCACCGCGACTTTCACGGACACATTCGACAAGCTAAGCAAAAAAATTCAGTCGTTGATTTCGTTGAGCGTTCGATTCAACAGCGGCGCAGTCATCACGGGCGACAAAATCGTCGGCGGCAACATGACGGATCGCGCATTGCTAGGTTTTGTTATCGGCAAGGATACGGCTCCAAATGTCACAGTCGGCGACACGGTTCCATTCGACAGCGCGAAGAAATATTCAATGGCGAAAGTCAGTGGCGATTACAATTTGTGGCTCATCAAAGGTGCGCCCGAACGTCTGCTTGACAAATGCTCCTACTATTACGACAGCAACGGGCAACGGCAAAAGCTCAACTCAACCGCCGCGATTAACGCCAAGATTGACGAACTTGCAAACCGCGCGATTCGGACGCTTGCGCTTGTCACTTACGATGGCGACGTTACAGACGGCAACATTCCAGACAGCGGCTTGACGTTCGTTGGAGTGACGGGCATTCGCGATGACGTTCGACCCGATGCCATTAAAGCTATCGAACAAGTTCACTCGGCAGGCGTGCAAGTTGTCATGATAACCGGCGACCGCAAAGAGACCGCGCAGGCTATTGCCAAGGAAGCGGGCTTGATTGAAATTGACGACGCGATTGTCATAACCAGTGCCGAACTCAACGCAATGAGCGATGAAGAAGTTAAGCAGAAACTTCCGAAGCTCCGCGTTATCGCACGTGCTCTGCCAACCGATAAAAGTCGTCTCGTTCGTTTGGCACAGGAATTAAATTTGGTTGTCGGCATGACAGGCGACGGCGTCAACGATTCGCCCGCGCTCAAAAAAGCTGATGTCGGTTTTGCAATGGGCGGCGGCACCGAAGTCGCCAAAGAAGCCAGCGAAATTGTTATCCTCGACGACAACTTTAAATCAATCGGGCGCGCGATTTTGTACGGTCGCACAATCTACAACAACATTAGAAAGTTTTTGATTTTCCAGTTGACGATCAACGTGTCTGCCGTGGCAATTTCTTTTATCTGTCCTCTTATTGGTATAGAAAACCCGCTTTCTATAACGCAAATTTTATGGGTGAATTTGTGCATGGACGCGCTGAGCGCATTAGCTTTCGGCGGTGAGCCGGCATTGGCACGCTATATGGATGAACCTCCAAAGCGTAGAGATGAGAAGATTATTAGCCCGTATATGCTCTCTGCTATAGGAACGAGCGGACTATGGTGCTTTGCGATGAGTTTGATTTTCTTGCTGACGGACTTCTCACACAGTCACTTCCGCGATATTAACCCTGAAGGCGTCAACATCACATTTGAAGGCATAAGCGCGATAGCTCTAACGGGTTATTTTACGTTCTTCATTTTCCTTGCCGTGTTCAACGCATTCAACACCCGTACAAATAAAATTAATGTTTTTGAACATATCGGTGAAAATCCCGGCTTTTTGAAAGTCATGGGACTGATAGTCGTTGTACAAATTATCATGACGCAATTCGGCGGTGTAATACTCCGTTGCTTTGGCTTGACGGCAAGTGAATGGGCATTCGTAATTGCAATGGCTGTAACCATAATCCCAATCGATATTTTACGAAAACTTATCATCGGCTCAAACAAATAATCATTCGTTGCGTGCAAACAAATATTCAATCGGCTTGTCGAAAATTTCGGCGAGCTTTTCTTTTTCTCTTTGCATAAAACTGCGATCGCCGCGAATTTTGCGAGCAACGGTATTTTTCTCCGAATCCATCAGCTCCGCAAGCTTGGCATATGAAAGTTGACGCGAATCGAGTTCATGAATCAAATTTGGATACGGGCTTTTCCTGCGTTTTGGCGTCGGCTTATAAATTTTGTCACCGTCACTGTGAAACAAATATTCGGCGGACTTACCGAAAAATTCTGCGAGCGTAGCTTTGTCGCGTGCCGTGAAATTTTTCCTGCAAAGCATTTTCTCTGATACGGTTGCGTTGTTTATTTCCAGAATCTTTGCAAGCGCGGCATAAGAAAGCTGGTGTGCGTCCAGTTCGGCTGTCAAATTTTTGAACGGGCTCTCTTTGCGTTGAGCCGCTCCGATTTTAGCGCAAGTTTCTTTAGGACGCGGTTTGCCGTAATTGTGATTTTTTTCGCCGGTACGAGCCGCTGTCATTTTATCGCGCGTGTCGTCCGAAGGAATTTTGCCTTGTTTTGCCTTAGAAATATTCGCGCAATGCTCCGGCGAAAAAACTCTGCCCGTAAGTGCTAACGATATGCTCGCGCCGGTTGCGTATGAACGTTTTTTGCCACGTCTTGCGGCAGACAGATTAGCACAATGTTGAGGTGAAAGTTTCTTGCCTTTATGAGCCGCTGATAAATTCGCGCAGTGTTTTGCAGATTTTGGCTTGCCCGTAAGTTTTGCCGCAATAGTTGCGCAAGTTTCGGGCGTGTGTTCCCAAGCACTTCCGCCGCCGTCGGTCAAGTTGTAGCCGTTGGGATATTTGGTATCGCGCGACTTGATGAAATGTTTTTCCCAAAAGTCAAGCTCATCTTTACTCGCGCACTTCTTCAGAACGGCAGCAACGAAATTTTCCGCGCCGTGAGCACGAATCGCATTGCCGATGTAAGAATTATTTTTCGTGTGCTGATTGAAACGTTTTCCGAGCGAGCAGTGCGTCTGTCCCACGTATTCCAAATCGTTAGTGCCGTCTATTATCAGATAAACAATCCCGTACATAATCCATTCCGCCTTTCGTTGACAGCAAAGCAACACGGTGTTAGAATCAAAACGCTAGGTTTTGCTCTGACGTGTTGATTGAGTTTTGAACAATTCAAGTTTAGCACGCAGGGCTTTTTTCGTCAAACGCAACTGATTATTGAAACGAGCTGATCAAATGAAAGTCTCCGTGATTATTCCGCTGTTCAATGCCGAAAAATATTTTGCCGTATGTTTGGAGTCGTTGGCAATTCAAACGATGACGGACTTTGAAGTTATCGTTGTTGATGACTGTTCAACCGATTCAAGCCTTGCCATTGCAGAAAGTTATCTTGAGCGATTCGGCGGACGGCTGAAAATTATCACCTTGCCGCAAAACACCGGCAACCCTGCCATTCCGCGAAATGTCGGGCTTGATTTTGCTCGCGGCGAATACGTCTATTTTGTGGACGCCGATGATTTTCTGATGGCTACCGCGCTTGAAACTCTCTGCAATGTGGCGGACAAATATCGGGCGGATGTCGTTTACATGGAGACAGGTTTTATTTGTGGCGGAAAACCGATTCCGCAAGATATGAAGGAAATCGCGTGGGGATCTTCCGAATTCATTTCAAGTGTTCCGACTTTCGAGAGTGACGATATTTCCGAAAGGATAGACAAAATTTTTCGGCAAGCCGTTGCAATGTCAATTTGGACAAAATTTTTGCGGCGCGATTTCCTAATCTGCAACAACATAAAATTTCCAAATATGACAACCGCCGAAGATGTCGTCTGGACGTTCAAAATCCTCTGCGCGGCGAAAAGAATCTTGCGCGTGCAAACGTCGCTTTACGTCTATCGCACAAATGATGAATCATTGACCAAAAAGGTACGCTCGCCCGAACAGACGATAATTTTTTGGCTTAAGTCCCTCGTGAAGGGCACGGCTCTGCTTGACGAATTTATGAGTTCAATGGAATTTTTCAAGCAGAATCCTTTTTATCGGCTCAAAGTAATAAATTTTTTCGCGAACATACAATTTGACTATATGGAAGATTCGTTGAAGCGTTTGCCGCCGGAAAAAGTCTACGAAATTTTTTTGCTCGAATTCTCAAAGGAAGGCAATGTTTCACCCGCGCTTATCGCTTATTCGCTTGCAATGAACGGTCTGTATCGAAATGAGCTGGTCTGATGAAAATCTCCGTGATTATCCCGCTTTACAATGCGGAAAAATATTTTGCCGTATGTTTGGAAAGTTTGCTGATTCAAACGCTCGCGGACTTTGAAGTTATCGTCGTCGACGATTGCTCAACCGACAAAAGCGTTGCCGTTGCCGAGAATTACCTTGAGCGATTCGGCGGACGATTGAAGATTGTCACCTTGCCCGAAAACACCGGCAACCCTGCCATTCCGCGAAACGTCGGGCTTGATTTATCGTGCGGCAAATACGTTTACTTCGTGGACAACGACGATTTGCTGATTGATAACGCGCTGGAAATTTTGTACGATTTCGCGGAAGAATATGCGGCTGATGTCGTTTACGTCGATCAGATTTTCACTTGCGGCGAAGAACCGATTCCGCAAATTCTTGACAGGCGACTGTTGGACGACGTTTTAACTGTTGACGTTCCGACGCTCGACACGGACGGAATTGCCGGGCGCGTGGAAAAAATTTTCAGCACGTATTACAAGTGGCCGCCGTGGTCAAAATTTTTGCGCCGCGATTTTTTGATTGACAACGATATAAAATTTCCGCGCGTGCAAATCGCCGAAGACAGTCATTGGACGTTCAAAATCGTTTGTCTCGCGAAAAAAATTCTTCGCATATCGACGCCGGTTTACATTTGGCGAATAGTCGAATCATCGGTGACGCGCCGCTCACGTTCGCCCGAACAAGAATTGATTTTGTGGTTGAATCCGCTCATCACCGCATTGGACGACCTGGACAATTTCCTGCGCGGACTCGAATATTTCCGACAAAATCCCGACGTTCGCTTGAAGGTGCTGAATTTTTTCACAGGCTTTCAACTCTTCAAGATGTCAACGGCTTTGAACGCATTAACGCCGGCTGAAGTCTACGAAATTTTTTTGCGCGAATTGTCAAAGGCAAGTTCAACGCCCGCGCTGACGGCTTGCTTGCTCGCGAACATTCTCTATCGAAATGAGCTGATCTGATGAAAGTCTCCGTGATTATCCCGCTTTACAACGCGGAAAAATATTTGGGCGTATGTCTTGAAAGTTTGCTGATTCAAACGTTCACGGACTTTGAAGTTATCGTCGTGGACGACTGCTCAACCGACAAAAGCGTTGCCGTTGCCGAAAATTTTCTGTCGCGATTTGACGGACGGCTCAAAATCATTTCTCTGCCGAAAAATACCGGCTCCGGCGCAGTTCCTCGCAATGAAGGCTTGAAGTTTTCTCGCGGCGAATACGTTTTTTTCATGGACAGCGACGATATGCTCGTGCCCGAAGCTCTGACCAAACTTTACGGCGCGGCGAAAAATTTTCAGGCGGACGTTGTGCACATGAATCGCGGTTTCATCTGCAGCGAAGATTTGAATCCCGAAAAAATCACTCTCGCTAACTGGGACAAAGTTTCGCCGCAGATTGACACTCCGACGCTTGAGACGACTGATTTTGCTGAACGCATGAAAAAAATGTTCGCGACCTCTTACGGTTGGGCACCGTGGATAAAATTTTTGCGCCGCGATTTTCTCATTGCCAACGACATAAAATTTCCCGAAATGCGCATTTCCGAGGACGTTATCTGGACGATTGAACTTGTCTGCCTCGCCGAACGCTGGCTGTTTTTTCCCGAACGCCTTTACACTTATCGCACGAGTAACAATTCAATGATGCGCAGTAAACGTTCGCCGGAAGAAGAGATAAAATTTTGGCTCGATCCGCTCATCAAGGGCGTTGACTTCCTCGACAAATTTTTGGACGGCTTAAAATTTTTTGTGCAGAATCCGAATTACCGCTTTAAAGTTACGAATTTTTTTGTTAAAATGCAGTTGGCGGGAATGCTCGGCGCGTTGGATGAATTGGACAATCACGAGCTGTACAAAATTTTCTACGGCGAATTTTCAAAGGACGGCACCAAGCACGCCGCGTTGATCTCAAATCTGATAGTCTTCATGAATTTTTATCGCAACAAGTCTCATTGACGGAGGTGAGACGATGGAACTCGGCAAGGGACAGAAAATCCCGCTCAACGAAAATTTTTTGACGATTAAGTTTGAACGCCCGGATTCCGCGCTTGAAATTGACACGGCGGCATTTTTGACGGACGGACGCGGGAAAGTTGCCGGCGACGAAGATTTTGTTTTCTACGGCAATGCCCGTCACAATTCGGGAGCCGTCACGCATAATGATGACGATTCTGTCGAAATTGACTTGTCGCGAATTCCACGTCACGTTGAGAGAATTTCTTTGACCGCCACGATTTACGACGCAGATAAACGCCGACAAAACTTCAGCATGATTCGCAATGCACGCTTGAGAATTTTCGGTTCGCGCGGAGAAATTGCGACGTTCCCGTTGGAAAATTTTTCTGTCGAGACGGCGATTGTCCTCGGCGAAGTTTACCGCTATAAGGGCGTGTGGAAGTTCAATGCCATTGGCGCGGGCTTCAGCGGCGGACTTGCGGCTCTTTGCAACAACTTCGGCATTGAAGTCAGCGACGTTGCTCCGACACTTCCTCAACCCGAACGTCCGAAAATTAACACGCGTCGTGAACGTCCGCGTAATAATCGCCGCACGAAGAATTCCGCTTCAAATCGTGGATGCGACAATTCGCAAAATGATGACCGTCCGCAGATTGATACACGCAATGAACGTCCCGATTCAAATCGCAGCGGAATCAACATGGGACGCGACAATTCGCAAAATGATGACCGCCCGCAGATTGATACACGCAATGAACGTCCCGATTCAAATCGCAACGGCATTAACATGGGACGCGACATTCCGCAAAATGATGAGCGTCCGCAGATTGATACACGTCGTGAACGTCCCGATTCAAATCGCAACGGCATTAACATGGGACGTGACATTTCGCAAAATGATGAGCGTCCGCAGATTGATACACGCAATGAACGTCCCGATTCAAATCGCAGTGGTATCAACATGGGACGCGATATTCTTTGTGGAACATCTCCGCAGCCGAAAAAAATTGAACTTCGCAAGGGACAAAAGATCAGTCTCGCCAAAAAAGGTAACACTCTCGGCGAAATTGTCATCAATCTGAATTGGAATAAGCCCGCGCATAGTAACGGCTTTTTCAGCAGATTTTTGAATCGCGGCATCAACCTGGATTTGGCGTGCCTGTTTGAGCTTAAGGACGGGAATATCGGTGCGGTGCAAGCTTTGGGCAATCATTTCGGCGATTTAAATCACCCGCCTTACATTGCACTTGACGGCGACGACAGAACAGGCTCTGTTGCAGGCGGCGAGACAATTCGCGTCAACGGCAAATTCGCGGACAAGATTCAGCGCATTCTGATTTACACGTTCATTTACGAAGGCGCGGCGAATTGGTCGAAGGCAAAGGGCGTAGTCACGTTGAATTGTCCCGGCAGTCCCGAACTTGTTGTTCGCATGGACGAATACGGCTCCAATAAACACACCTGCGCCATTGCACTGCTTGAGAACATCGGCGGAACATTCAGCGTGGAAAAAATCATTGAGTTCTTTGAAGACTCGGAGCAAATGGATCGCGCTTTTGATTGGGGATTGATTTGGACAGCCGCCGGCAAAGATTAATGCGCATGCGCAATGCGTGATGATAAAAATTTTTTAGGGAGGAATTATAATGGCAATCAGTTTGCAAAAAGGGCAGAAAGTCGACTTGACGAAGGGCAACCCAAGTTTGAAACACCTTTTAATCGGACTCGGTTGGGATGTCAACAAATACGACGGCGGCTTTGACTTCGACCTCGACGCGGCGGCATTTTTACTCGGTGCCAACGGCAAAGTCAACAGCGATGACGATTTTGTTTTCTACAACAACCTCAAGCACAAGAGCGGCGCGGTTGAGCACATGGGCGACAACTTGACCGGCGAGGGCGAAGGTGACGACGAGGAGATCAAAGTTGATCTGTCGCTCGTGCCCGCAAACGTTGATAAGATTGACTTCACCGTCACCATTTACGACGCAGATGCTCGCAAGCAAAAGTTCGGGCAGGTCAGCAACGCTTACATTCGCGTGGTCGACGAGGATACCGGCAAAGAAATTATCCGCTACGATCTCGGCGAAGACTTTTCAATCGAAACGGCGGTCGTTGTCGGTGAAATTTATCGCAATCGCGGTGAGTGGAAGTTCAACGCCATTGGTGCAGGCTGGAGCGGCGG
This sequence comes from uncultured Selenomonadaceae bacterium, assembly GCA_905234395.1. Lineage (GTDB taxonomy): Bacteria > Bacillota > Negativicutes > Selenomonadales > Selenomonadaceae > Quinella. Next base: position 16,063 of record CAJOHG010000001.1, on the reverse strand, counting down.
ACTGGCGGCTCTCGGCAGAAATTACGGCGTCAACGTGTAAGAAATGCATGAAAGATTTTCGATGACAATAAAATTTAAAGCGCGGTTGAGTTGCGATTGTCGCAAACTTGTCCGCGCTGTTTTGTTTGAACGTCAATTAAAGTCCCGGAATTCTCGGCTTGACTTCGGTGAGCTTTTTGAATATTTCCGCGACCGTCACCGTGTCCGAAGGCTTTTTATCGTCCAAAAATTTTATAAAGTCAATGACGCTTTCGAGTGCTTCAATGTCGGGATAGCTCTGAAAAATCATGTCGTGGTGCGCTTCCAATATCCGCTCCTTGCGGACGAGTTCCAGTTGTTCAATTAATTCCTCAACGGTCATGCTCAACACTCCTTTAAAAAATTTTTTCTTGACTGTGACTTTTGCCGCTTGATTCGCCATTGTAAGTTGCTAAACTGTATCAAAAAAGGAGGGGAATGTAAATGGACGCGAAAAATTCCGAGGCACAACGAATCAAAGAGGCTGAACTGGCTTTCGATCGACGGCGGAGAACATTCGGACTGATTGCCGGGCCTTTATTCGCGATTGCCGTCATGCTCACGCCGATTGACGCGCTGACACTTGAGGCGCACAAACTTTTGGCAATTATGGTTTTGGTCGCAACGTGGTGGATAACGGAGCCGGTGCCAATTCCAGTCACGTCGCTAATCGGTCCGACGCTTGCAGTTATCACGGGCGCAATTCCAATCGCTGCGGCATTTGCGGCATTTGCAAACCCGACAGTCTTTTTGTTTATGGGCGGCTTCATTTTGGCGAAGGCAATGATGATGCACGGGCTTGATAAACGTTTCGCCTATTGGTTGTTGTCGCGAAGTTGGGTCGGTTCCAGTCCGCGCAGAATTTTTTTGGCAGTCGGTTTGGCAACGGCTTTATGTTCGGGTTGGGTCAGCAACACTGCAACGGCGGCAATGATGTTTCCGATTTGCTTGGGCTTGCTCACGTCGATTAAAGATATGATGGCGGCGAACGGTCGCGAAATTGACTTGAGCGAATACAAATACGCAACGGGCTTAATGTTGATGACGGCTTACTCGGCGTCGATTGGCGGCGTCTTGACACCAATAGGCACACCGCCGAATTTGATTATGCTCGGCTTTTTGGATTCAATGCAAAATATTCACGTCTCGTTCTTCGAGTGGATGATTTGGGGCTTTTGCGCAATGTTCTTCTACTTCATAATCGCTTACGTCGTCCTGTCGAAGATGTTCCCGCCCGACGTTGACAAAATTGACGGCGCGGAAGAATTTATCCGTTCAAAAAGAAATGAGCTCGGTTCGTGGACGCGTGCGCAGAAAAATACGTTGTCGGCATTTATAGTGGCGGTCGTGCTGTGGATATTGCCGGGCTTTATGAACATTTTTTTGGGCGACGCGAGTCCGATTTTGAAAATGTACAATAAACTTTTCCCTGAAGCGATTGCGGCAATGTCGGGCGCATTATTGCTGTTCCTTCTGCCCGTGAACTTTGCTAAGCGCGAATTCACCATCACTTGGAAGGAAGCATCAGCCGGCATTGAGTGGGGCACGTTGATTCTTTTCGGCGGCGGACTTGCAATGGGCGGCATGATGTACAAAACCGGTTTGTCGCAGTGGCTCGGCGATTTAATTGTCGCAGCAATGGGCGGCGCGGCGTCTCAAGTCGTGTTGGTCGCGATATTCTCGGTATTGGCTCTGTTGCTCTCCGAATTGACTTCTCACACCGCTGCAACGAACATGATCGGACCGATTGCGATAACTATTGCAGTTTCCGCAAGCTTGAGTCCCGTGCCCGTCGCAGTCGGCATCGCGTTGAGTGCGTCGTTAGGATTTATGTTGCCGGTCTCCACGCCTCCGAATGCCATTGTCTACGCCAGCGGTTACGTTCCGATAACAAAGATGATTAAGACGGGCGTTTACATCGACTTTATCGGGATTGCACTCGTGACGATTCCGATTGCTGTTTTGCTCGTCAATATGATTGTCGGCTGATTGTTTTGCCGTTGACAGATGAAAAATTCTGTGATAAATTCTTCAAGGATTAAAAATACAACACGAGCATATTCGAAACGCTAAACACCGAACGAAAACTCCCTAACGGATTGCGACACCGTAGGGAGTTTCGTTTTGCCATAACCGATGCGACTCAGTCAGAGGGCGTGATTCGTGATGTTACTGCCGCTTGTCGTTGAGTTTTTTCAATAAGTAGTGCAACGCGAGTCCGCCGACGAACGTGCCGACCGAACTGCCGACTACACTCACCACGAACGTAATGAGCATATTCTCCACGCCATTCACCTCCCTCCTCGCCTGCAAAGTCTGTCAGACTAACGAGGTTTAGCGACAGCGCGGTTATCATATCACGAAAATTTTTCGGCGGCAACGGTTGTGAAGTCGGAATGCAAAACAAACGTTTAAAACGCAAAAATTTTTTTAGGCAGGAAAATTTCTCTTCCCGCCTAATTTTTTTTGCGCAAGGAGGCGTGTGTATGACTTATCAGCGAAAAACGAGTGACAATATGGTTTACTATCCTCCTGCACAAGGTCGATTTATATTTGATAAAAATGATGATTTTGATTCGGAATTGTCGTCCGTCATAGAGTCGAAAAAAATTTTTCCGCTCAATCAAATTCTCTATGGCGTGCCCGGCACAGGAAAGACTTTCAACGCGCTGAAAATCGCCGAAACTATTTCGCCCGACGGTCGCATAAAATTCGTGACGTTTCATCAATCATACGGCTACGAAGACTTCATCGAGGGTATCAAGCCGACGCTCGTCAACGGCAACATTTCCTACGAAGTCAAAGCCGGCGTCTTCAAGAAATTTTGTGACGAGGCGCGTTACGAATCGGGCAACGTCGTCTTCATCATCGATGAGATAAATCGCGGAAACATCTCAAAAATTTTCGGCGAGCTGATAACGCTGATTGAAGACGATAAACGCGGCGAAATTTCCGTGACGTTGCCGTATTCGCAAGAAGAATTCACCGTTCCGCCAAACGTCTACATAATCGGCACGATGAACACCGCCGACCGCTCAATCGCGCTGATAGATACGGCATTGCGTCGCAGATTTGATTTTATCGAGATGATGCCGCGTCCCGAACTTTTGAGCACCGACGTTGACGGCGTGAACTTGCAGGAAATGTTGACGACGCTCAACACGCGAATTGAAACGCTCCTCGACCGCGAACACACAATCGGGCACGCGTATTTTATCAAGTGCAAGACGCTCGACGATCTCGCCAAAATTTTTAGCAACAAAATCATTCCGCTCCTGCAAGAATATTTTTTCGACGACGGCGAACGGATTCGCGAAGTGCTCGGCAACAAAATTATTCAGCGCGAACGTTTGAGTGATGAAAAATTTCGCTACACAATCAACGACGCCGCTTTTAACGACGCTGAAAGTTATAAACTATGATGACGATTCGCGAATACGAAAAAATTTTTCCTGACGATTGCCCGAACTTCGATGAGCTTAGAAATTTCGCTGAGGCAGGCGAATTTTTTAATTTAAGTTGGCGACACGTCCAAGCGAAAAATTATGTCGGAGTGATTCGGTTGCCGAGCGGCTTTCAAATTGAAATTCTGCCGAAACTCGACGCTCCGAACGATAAACTGCGCGGGCTTGTCGTTGAAATGATTCGGACGCTGAAAGATTTTTCCTATAAAAAATTTCTCGACGCGGAACTCGATACGGCACGCCTCGACCTGTACGAAATTTTTATCCGAATTTATCTTGGAATGGTTTTGGATTTGATAAAGCGCGGGCTGAAGTCGTCATACGTTGAGCGCGAGGACAATTTGAAATTTTTCAAGGGCAAGTTGCTCGTCAATGAAAATCTTCGTCGCAATTTTGCGCACCGTGAAAGATTTTTCGTTTCTTATGACGAATACGGAATTGATTGTCCCGAACACAGATTGATTAAGTCGGCGTTGTTGAAACTTCGGCGTGAAAAACTCGCGCGGCGTCTGCTGACTTATTTTGATTCGGTTGAGGCGTCGAGAAATTATTCCAAAGACTTCGCGGCAATTTCAATCGACAGGACGAATCGCGGTTATGAAGTCGTCATGAATTGGACGCGACTAATTTTGGCGGGCGAAAGTTTCACGTCGTTTATCGGACAATCGGAGGCTTTGACGTTGCTTTTCGACATGAATAAACTTTTTGAGGCTTACGTCGCCGAACACATAAAAAAATATTTCTCCGACCGCTTCACCGTAAAAATTCAAGCGCAGGAGAAATTTTTATTCGACGAGCCGCGCAGTTTCGGACTCAAGCCCGATATTATCCTAGAAGGCGGCGAAAAAATTATCCTCGACACGAAGTGGAAATTCAAAATTTCGGAAGACGACATGTATCAGATGTTCGCGTATGCCAAACGTTGCGGTGCGCGGAAAATTTTTTTGCTATGTCCGCCGAACGTCGAAGAAAAAATTTATCGGGCGGAGAATTTTGAAGTCGAAGTTCACGGCGTCGACCTGTTCGACATCGCCGCGAGCATGAAACATTTGCGCGGACTCGTATGATTGTTTGACTTTGAATTTGCGGCAATGTAAAATCACCTCCGTTTCACGATAAATTTTCTGCAAAGGTTCTCTTATGACTGACACGACGAAATTTTTACTTTACGCGGCACTGTATTATTATCTCGGCGAAGTTTTTTACATCGACATCGGGCAACCCGCCGCGCCGCAATATTTTTTGCCGCCGATACCGATAACAATCGCTCTGCTGTGGCTGATTCAATATGCATCGCGAACGGAGCTTTTCAATCGTCGACACCTGCCGAATTTGTTGACCGGCGTGGCGTGGCTCGTGATGTTCCCGTTGCTTTTCACGTGGACTTATCAACGTCAATGGTTCATGTCGCTGATTTATTACGACTTCGCGGTTGGCACGGCGATTTTTATTTTCTTGACAAGTGCGCTGATAATTTTTCGTTCGCCGCTGACGATTTGCGCGTTGAATTTGATTTTCTGGCTGATTCCGCTTGTCGAACTGATTTATTATTGCATGACGTGGCATTGCTTATCGCCGGCGTCGCTTATGGCAATTTATCTGACGAATTGGCACGAGTCAATCGAATTCATTCGCGCAATGATCGGACTGCCGACCGTCGCGCTGATTTTGTTGACGATTGGAATTTTCTTGCGGCTGACGTTCAAAGCTCACGCGAAATTTTTACGACAGGCTTTTGACACGGAACGATTGGCGGCGGCGGCGATTGCACTTATCGGAAGTTTTGCCGCGCTGATTTTTTACATGCCGCAAACTTCAATGGCGGGACTTTGGAAGACCGTAACCGACTACGCCGAACAAACTCAACGCTACTCGCAAAATCGCGCCGAACGTCTCGCCGACTTGAACATTGACGCCGCCAATACTCTGCCCGCAAAAGTCAAAGGCACCGTGATTTTTGTCATCGGCGAATCTGCCAGCCGCGACTACATGCACGCCTACAATACGAATTTTTTTGACAACACTCCTTGGCTTGACAGCAAATTGGAAAAAATTTCTCCGACGCCAAATCTTCCCGACGACGCCAAAATTAATCTCGAATACAAAGCGACGCCGGACAACACGCCAAACTTGACGCATACCGACGGAAAGTTTATTATCTTCCAAAATGTTTACGCCTCGTGGACGCAGACGGTTCCTGTATTGCAACGCGCCTTGACCGAGCAAAGTCAATACAACGACAAAGAATTTTTCGACAGCGTGTCAATCGTCGACGTGGCTAGAAAGGCGGGATATAAAACTTATTGGTTCAGCAACCAGGGACGCTACGGCGAATTCGACAGCGCGATAACTCTCGTCGCCAAAACTTCCGACGTTTCCGAGTGGACTGACGACACCTTTGACTTCAGCGAACTTGAGGACGAAATTTTGTTGAAGTTCTTCGACCGCGTCGACCCGAACGAAAATAATTTTATCGTCTTCCATTTGATGGGCAGTCACATTTATTACAACAGCCGCTATCCGCGCAGATTCAAGAAATGGTTGACGGCGGACGGTACGCGCATGATGTTGGCGGCACCGAGTTATGCGAATTCGATTCTGTACACCGATTTTGTCCTGTCGAAAATTTTTGATTACGCGGCGGCAAATTTGAACTTGCAGGCGATGATTTATTTCTCTGACCACGGCGAAGACTTGGAAATTTCTCACAATCCCGACGTGTTTAGGTTTGAAATGTTGCGCGTGCCGATGTTTGTCTGGTTGTCGCCCGAATACGAAAAAATTTTTCCCGACAAGGTCGCGAGACTCGAAAGTCGCCGCGCCGAATATTTTACCAACGATATGTTCTACGATACCTTCTGCGGACTGATTAACGCACCGTCGAATCGCTGCGACTCCGGACAAGATTTTTCTGCCGCCGAATACAAATTCAACCGTGACACGTTGACGACAATGTTAGGTCAACACAAATTAACGGAGGATAAGGAGTGATGTTTATGGAACTCGTCGCCAAAGCCGCCGTTGACGGAAAGCTCACCGTAGACCTCAAAGGAATATATGCTCGCAACCCTGCGGACAAGTCTAAACGCATTCCTTACTGGATTGACTACACAAAGTTTTGCGTGAACGATAAAGTTATCTTCGACACGCTCACGCCCGCTTGGCATGATAAACCTTACAGTTGCGATATGAAGGTTGAAGCCGGTCAAGAAATTAAAATTCAAGTTCAGTGGTTGCCGCACAGGAGCGATGTTTGAAACGGCTGATTAATCGATAATTCTGTCGCGGTCGTGAAAAATTTTCGAGGACTTAAATGAAACATCATCAATCGAAACTCTGTTCGACGCGCGTTGAAAATTTCGGCGTGCAAGTCGGCGAATTGACCATCTTTGAAAACGTGAACTTCACAATCCATTGCGGCGAATTGACGGCGTTAATCGGACCGAACGGCGCGGGCAAGTCGACGTTGCTCAAGTCTATTCTCGGCGAAGTCAATCACACGGGCACGTTGAATTATTTCGACGCGAAAGGCAAACATTTGCGCCCGATTATCGGCTACGTCCCGCAAACGTTGAAATTCGACACCGGCTCCCCGACGACCGTTTTAGATTTGTTTATGGCGTGTTTGACGCGGCGACCTGTTTGGCTTTGCAGTTCAAAATTCATTCGCCCGCGCGTGATAAAAAATTTGCAACGCGTCAAAGCGGAACATCTGATTGATCGACGACTCGGCGCACTTAGCGGCGGAGAATTGCAGAGAATTTTATTGGCACTCGCACTTGACCCGTTGCCCGATCTTTTGCTGCTCGACGAACCGATCAGCGGCGTCGACAAAATCGGAATGCGAATTTTTTATGAACTCGTCGCCGAATTAAAATCTGCGGAAGATATGGCGATTCTGCTCATATCGCACGATTTGGAAATGCTCGAACGTTTTGCCGACAAAGTGATTTTGCTGAACAAACGCGTGCTCAAATTCGGCGGCGTCGATGAAGTTTTTCAGTCGCGGGAAATGCGCGAAGTCTTCAGGCGAAATTAACACGGAAGGAATTTATCAATGATTAAAATTCACACGGACGGCTCCTGCTTGGGAAATCCCGGTGCGGGCGGCTGGGCGGCAGTCATTGTCGACGAACAGAATCATCGCGAAGAAATTTTCGGCGGCGAAAAACATACGACCAACAATCGCATGGAGTTGACGGCGGCGATTTGTGCGTTGAAAAAAATTCCTGCGGGTGCGAACGTCGAACTTTTCACGGACAGCAACTATTTGAAGAACGCCTTCACGAACGGTTGGCTTGTCAAATGGAAACGCAACGGTTGGCGGACTTCGACGCGCAATCCCGTGCTCAATCAAGATTTGTGGATTGAACTCGACGAACTTATTGCAAGTCGCACTGTGAATTTTAATTGGGTCAAAGGTCACGCGGGAAATTTTTTCAACGAGCGATGCGACACTCTTGCCCGAACTATGGCGGAAAAATTTCAGCGCGGCGAATTTAAAAATCTTCCGCCGTCAATCAAAACTGAATCACGCAAAACTTTCAATCGACAGAAAAATTTTTCGGAGCCCGTTCAGTTGAGTTTGTTCGATTAAAAATCGTCGGCGTCAATCGAAACTGAATCACGCAAAACTTTCAATCGACAGAAAAATTTTTCGGAATCAAAAAACCGTCAAGCTTTTTAGCCTGACGGTTAATTTTTGTCGTGATGAAAATTTTTAATCAGCCTGCGTCTTCCTCTTCCTTGGCGCGGTCAATCAGAATGTTCAAAAGTTTAATCGACGCTTCGGGAATGTTTGTGCCCGGCGCGAAAATTGCAACGGCTCCGCTCTTGTAAAGGTGATCGTAGTCTTGCACGGGAATAACGCCGCCGATTGCAACCAAGATGTCTTCGCGACCGAGCTTTTTGAGTTCGTCGACGAGTTCGGGCAACAAAGTATTGTGCCCTGCAGCCAATGAACTGAATCCGACAATGTGCACGTCGTTGTCAACGGCATCCTGCGCGGCTTCTTGCGGAGTTTGGAAGAGCGGACCAACATCAACATCCCAGCCCATGTCTGCAAAACTCGACGCGATAACTTTTGCGCCTCTGTCGTGACCGTCTTGACCAATCTTCGCGACAAAAATTCTCGGACGACGCCCGGTAAGATTTTCAAATTCATCTGCGCGGGCACGGACTTTGTCAAGTTCAGTCTGCGCGCCGAATTCGGTTGAATAAACGCCGCTGATTGTGTGAATCGTCGCAACGTATCTGCCCGAAACTTTTTCGACAGCGTCAGAAATTTCGCCGAGTGAGCAACGAACGCGAGCCGCCTCAACCGCACATTCAAGCAAGTTGCCGTTGTCGCGAGTCTCTGCCGCTTTGGTGATGGCTTCCAGTGCCGCGCGAACATCGTCCTCGTTACGCTCAGCACGAAGTTTGTTGAGGCGTTCGACTTGTGCATTGCGGACGGCCGTATTGTCGACGGCGAGAATTTCGAGCGGGTCTTCCTTGTCAAGGCGGAATTTGTTCAAGCCGACAATCGTTTCGTTGTTTGAATCGATGCGCGCTTGACGACGAGCAGCAGCCTCTTCAATGCGCATTTTCGGCAAACCTGTCGCGATAGCCTTAGCCATGCCGCCGAGCTGTTCAATCTCTTGAATGTGCGCCCATGCACGACGAATAATTTCATTGGTGAGAGCCTCAACGTAGTAAGAGCCGCCCCAAGGATCGATAATCTTGCAAACGGACGTTTCGTCTTGAATGTAAAGTTGCGTGTTGCGTGCAATGCGTGCGCTGAAGTCCGTCGGCAATGCAATAGCCTCGTCGAGCGCGTTTGTGTGGAGCGATTGAGTGTGACCGAGTGCCGCGCCCATTGCTTCCATAACCGTGCGAGAAATGTTGTTGAAAGGATCCTGCGCCGTGAGCGACCAGCCCGACGTTTGACAGTGCGTGCGAAGTGCCATCGACTTTGCTTGAGTGCCGCCCATCTGTTTGACAATCTTTGCCCACAAGACGCGAGCCGCTCTCATCTTCGCAACTTCCATGAAATAATTCTTGCCGATAGCCCAGAAGAAGCTCAAACGTTTTGCGAAGTCGTCGACCTTCAAGCCGGCGTTTATGCCCGTGCGAATGTATTCGAGACCGTCCGAGAGCGTGTAACCAAGCTCAATGTCAGCCGGTGCGCCCGCCTCTTGCATGTGATAGCCGCTGATTGAAATCGAATTGAATTTCGGCATGTATTTCGTCGTGTACTCAAAAATATCGCCGATGATTCGCATTGACATTTCGGGCGGATAAATGTACGTGTTGCGAACCATGAACTCTTTAAGAATGTCGTTTTGAATCGTGCCGTTGAGAATCGATTTGTCAACGCCCTGCTCAATGCCGCTCTGAATGAAGAAAGCCAATATCGGAAGGACTGCGCCGTTCATCGTCATTGAAACCGACATTTGGTCGAGCGGAATGCCGCTGAACAAAATATTCATATCGAGCATTGAACAGACCGAAACGCCAGCCTTACCAACGTCGCCGAAAACGCGAGGATTGTCCGCATCGTAACCGCGATGTGTCGGCAAGTCGAATGCGATTGACAAACCTTTTTGACCGGCAGCAAGGTTGCGGCGATAAAATGCGTTGGACTCTTCAGCCGTCGAAAAGCCCGCGTATTGGCGAACTGTCCACGGACGGAAGACGTACATTGTTGCATACGGGCCGCGCAGGAAAGGCGGAATGCCGCTCACGAAGTCGAGATGATTCATGTGCGCATATTCGTCGTGCGTGTACAACGGCTTAACGGGAACATGCTCCATCGTCTTATAAATCAGCTTGTCGTAATCTTCCTTAGCCGCCTGTTCAAATTTAGACTTCCACTCCGCCGCGTCAGAAGCAGGGACGTCGCTAAGATCAATCTGCGTGAAGTCAGGATTTTTATATTCAGCCATCATTACATCCCCTTTTTCTGCTGAAGAGCTTGAAGAATCTTGTAGCAATTCGCCTTGACGTGAATATATTCATCAATGCCCGCCGCGTCGTAAGTTTCTTTCAAATCTTTTGGAGCCGCGCCCGCAAGAAATACGGTTGCATTCGGCAAAACTTCATGAAGTTTCGGAGCAAGAGCCGGGATAATTTCGGGATAAGTCGCGTCGGTTGAGCAAATGACGACTGCATCCGCGCCGGACTCTTTAGCCGCCTGTGCCGCATCGTCGACAGTTTTAAAGCCGTTGTTGCCCAAAACGTCAAACGCGCCGACTTGCAAAAATCCCGTGGTAAAATCTGCGCGGGCTTTATGTTGCGGAATTGGTCCCATGTTCGCGAGGAAAATTTTAACGTTGTCGCCGGTTTGAGCTTTGAATTTCTCCGTGACTTCGCGCAGAGCCTCGAAACGTTCGCTCCAACGATGAGCCTCGATAGTTTTAATTTCATCAACATCAGCCGTGCCGAGAGCCTTGCGAATTTCAGCAATGGTCGCGCCCGATTGAGCCGCATTAATCACCGAATCAACGTCATCAGCTTTAACATTGGCAAGCGCGGATTTGGCGTCGACGTTCGCGAGGAAAGTTTCAATCGCCGATTTGCGAGCCTTCATGTTTTCGGCTTGAGATTCTGCGCGGGCGTCAATGCGTTCTTCGGTCATGTTGGCGTACATGTTATTTCCGACGATACGATCTTTGCGAGTCTCCGCAGCCTTGAAACGAGCGTCAAGAACTTTGGCAATTTCGTCCTGCGGATAACCTTCTTTGAGCGCGGCAACGATACCGCCTTTTGATTCGATGACTTGGAACTCTGCCCAAATTTTTTCTTTAATCTCTTTGGTGAGCGTTTCGACTGCCCACGAGCCGCCTGCAGGATCAATCGGTTGCAAAAGCCCGAACTCTTCTTGCAAGATAATCTGCATGTTGCGGGCGATACGTCTGCTGAATTCGTCGCCTTTGCGAACAGGTTCATCGAACGTGGAATTTTCAAAGCTGTCAACGCCGCCGACTACGCCGCTGAAAAGTTGAGTGGTTTCGCGCAGCATGTTGACATAAGGATCGTAAACGGTCGCAAAAAATTTCGCGGGACGTCCGTGAACGTGAATCTTTTGCGATTCTTCATTGCCGCCGAACGCTTTGACAATCTGCGCCCAAATCGGACGGACTGCACGGAGCTTGGCAATTTGCATGAAGAAATTCGCGCCCATCGAAAAGCCGAACATAATTTGAGACGCCGCCTCGTCAATCGTCAAACCGCGATCGAGCAGTGCACGCAGATAAGCCACGCCCGTTGCGATTGTGTAAGCGACTTCCTGCACGTCATTTGCGCCGCCGTTTGAAAAGACGTTGCTCTTAACGAAAATCGTTTTGAGCGCGGGAGCGTTTTTGATTGTCCATTTCGCGACGGTTGCCGCTTCGTCGAAGAGTTTATCCAAATCTTGACCGAGCCGGCCGTTGCCGACGTATTCGCCGATTGGATTCGCGCCGATAATTCCGTTGAGTTTTGAAACGTCGCCGCCGTTTTTCTTGACAGCCGCAACAATCAGCGCGAGGAGCGGAAGAGAACTTTCACCGGCATAAACGTAAAGCGGATAAGTGTCGAGCTTGAGACCGTTGAGCAGTGTTTCAACGTCGCCGAGAGTCGTCAAGGAGCAGCCGTGTTTGCCGATGTGTTCACATTCGCGGGCGTCCTTAGCCTTGCGGGTCGCGCAGTCGACTTTGATGTTGTAAACGGTGCTGCCTTTGTCGATTTCATGTTTGAGCAGTTCGTTGTTTTCGGCAGGAAAAGTTTCGTCGCAGGCTTGAGCGATTTTCCACGGTGAGCAAACGTAGCCATTTGCCGTCACGCCGCGCAGATAGTCGCCCATGCCGGGATAAGTCTTCGGTTGAATCGGTTCCGCGTCGTTGTGAAAATACATTGGCGAGAACGTAATGTTTTCGTATGTCTTCGTGAAAAGTTTTTTCTCGAACGGTGCGCCTTTCAGTAAAGCGATACACGCTTCTTTCCAGGCGTCAAAGCTGGGCGGAGTGAACTCGTCAAGTGATACTTCGGGAAAATTTTCTTGCGCTTCGGACTGTTTAATCAGAGATTGTAAGTCCAGTTCTGCATTGCTCATAAATTTTTTCCTCCTGTAAAAATTTTATATCTTGCGAAAAGTTTTGTCTCGCCTCCTCAAGTTATCTTCGTGATTATCAGCATTTATGGCAGGATATTAGCCGAATTAATTTGCAAAGTCAACGCCGCACAAAAAAATTGCTTTATTGACGGAAAAAGCTCTGTCGTGTAAGATTGACTTGTTAACAGTTAATCCTTTGCACGGCGGAGCCATTTCGCATTCTGATTCTAACACGCTCGCGCCGCGCAGTCAAACGAAAGGCGGCATGTATTATGTACGGTGTTATCTACAAACTCACGAATACGATTAACGGCAAGTCTTACGTCGGGAAGACAACGCAATCTCTTGGCAGACGAATTTCGGGGCATAAATCTGCTAATACTGCTGTCGGCAGAGCGATTCGCAAGCACGGCGTGGAAAATTTTACAATAGAAGTTCTCGAAGAGTGCCACACGCCTGAACAACTCAATGAACGCGAAATTTTTTGGATCGCTAAACTCAACTGCAAAGCACCTAAAGGTTACAACTGCACGGCGGGCGGCGACGGTTTGATCTCTCCTTCAGAAGAGACCATAGAAAAAATGAAAGCTTCGTCTAAAAATCGATGGGAAAGAGGCGGCGATTCGCCCGAAACGTTAGCTAAAAAATCTGCGGCTCATAAGGGTGAAAAGAATCCTTTTTATGGCAAGCATCATACTAAGGCGGCACGGCTGAAAATATCAATAGCCACGCAAGGTAACAAAAACATGTTGGGAAAACATCATACAGCGGAAACTTGCGCAAAATTATCAGCCTCAAAACGTGGTAAATCGCCCTATAAAAATTTATTGGACGCGATAAGCGAACTACAGATATCATATCGTTCACTTGCGAAGCTTTTGAGTTTGTCGCAATCAATATTTTCCAGAAAAATGCGCGGCGAACGAAATTTCACGGCAAAAGACATCGCCAAACTCGTGAAGATTTTCAATAAGCCCGCCGAATATCTCATGGCTCGCGAATAAATTTGCCGCGCAGGAAAAAAATTTGCTTCCCCGAAAAGTTCACGCGAAAGGTTTCCAACTGCAAACCATATAAAATTTTTGGAGGAACATCATGGAATATAAATCGGGATTCATCGCGGTCATCGGACGACCGAACGTCGGCAAGTCCACGCTCATAAACAAAATCATCGGTCAGAAAATCGCCATAACCTCCGATAAGCCGCAAACTACGCGCAGCCGAATTCAGTGCATATTGACGCAAGACGACGCGCAGATAATTTTTCTCGATACGCCCGGCATTCACAAGCCCAAATTCAAACTCGGCGAATATATGCTCAAGGCGGCGGAAAGTACGCTCCGTGAAGTCGACGCGATTTTCTTTGTCATTGACGCGACGGAAAAATTCGGCGGCGGTGAAAAATATATCCTTGAACGCTTGAGCACCACGACTAAGCCCGTGATTCTCGTCGTGAACAAAGTTGATTTGCTTGAACGCGAGAAACTCTTGCCGATAATTGCCGACTACTCTGCGCGGCGAAAATTTGATGCGATTGTTCCGATAAGTGCGATTGAAGGTACAAACGTCGACGCGCTCCTCACCGAGGCGAAAATTTTTCTGCCCGAAGGCGTTCAATATTATCCCGCCGACATGGTCACCGATCAGCCCGAACGTTTGATTATCGCCGAGCTGATTCGCGAAAAAATTTTGCACGCCACGCAGGACGAAGTTCCGCATTCAATCGCCGTCGACGTGGACGAATTCACCGAGCGCGATAACGGCACGATTTTTATTCGGGCGACGATTTACGTTGAACGCGATTCGCAGAAAGGCATTCTTATCGGCAAGGGCGGTTCGATGTTGAAAAATGTCGGCGCGGCGGCTCGTCCCGAAATTGAAATGCTTTTGGGCACGAGAATTTTTTTGGACTTGTGGGTCAAAGTCAAACGCGATTGGCGCAATTCCATCGGTGCGCTGAAAAATTTCGGCTTGAAAGATTTTTGAAGAACTTGCAAAAAAATCCCTCAAGAAGTTTTCGAGACCTTTTGAGGGATTTTTTGTTTTAAGTTGCGTTGAAGTCGATGCCTGCCGTTCGCGCCAACATTCTCAATCGATAAACCGGCAATCCGACGACGTTTGACCAGTCGCCGTGAATTTTTTCGATAAATTTAGTCGCGCCGCCTTGCAAAGCATACGAACCGGACTTATCGAGCGGTTCACCCGTGGCAACGTAGTCGCGAATCTCCGCCGCGTTCATTTCGCCGAAAAAAACTTCAGTGGCTTCCGCCGCCGTGAAAATTTTTCCACCCGCGCAGATCGCCAAGCCCGTGATGACTTCGTGCTTCCGATTGGCGAGACGTGCCAACATTTTTTCCGCGCTGCTTGAGCCGTCCGGTTTGCCGAAAATTTCACCGTCAAGCACGACGATTGTATCAGCACCGATGACAACCGCGTCGGGATTTTTTTTCGCGACAGATTGAGCTTTGCGCACGGCATTTTCCACGGCTAAACTTTTCGGGCTTTCGGCAGATTGAACTTCCTGTGCGTCGCTGACTTCAACGACAAAATTTTTACAGAGCTTTTGCAAGAGTTCATGCCTGCGCGGCGAGCCCGATGCCAAAATTATCATTAAACGACCTCCATCAGCCTACGACACGATTTTTAAAACGTTCAGGGAATTCTTTCATGTAGATTTCTTTGGTTAGACAACGCGTATTGTACTTTTGCATGAGACGAAGGGATTCTTCGACTTGTTCCAAAGTTGTCGGCGGACAATCCTCATCAAAGACAATCGGACGACCTTTCAGTGCGGCAATTTCAGCTTTCTCCTCCGCCGTCAAAGGTTCCCCAACTCTCCTCGTGTAAAATTCCAAGTCTTCCATAGTATTTTCTCCTTTCTAATTCAGTTGCCTCGCGAGCGGAGATAATGCGAATTTTATCCTGCCGCTCAGTATAAATTACGAACAGGACATTATCAACCATACCAATGATTTTCCAACGATCCTCATCAAAAGAATGATCCCAATCGTACTCTTTAAAACAATGTGGGTCATCAAAAACCGCCGTTGCCGTCTTGAAACTGACGCCGTGTTTAATTTTGTTGAGCTTTGCTTTTTCTCTGTCCCATTCAAAATTCAAGTAAGTTACTGTTCCCACGCGTCAAGTACCTGCTTTGAAATTGTAAACGGGCTTCATAACTTCGACAATGTCAACGGTGTCGCCGATAACGTCAATGATGTCGTCGAGAGATTTGTAAGCTTGCGGCGATTCGTCGAGTGTGCCGGAGCTGATTGAAGTCGTATAAATTCCCGCCATCGATTCTTTGTATTCGTCCATGCTAAGCTGTTCTTTAGCTTCGGAGCGCGAGAGAATTCTTCCTGCACCGTGCGGAGCGGAATAATTCCAATCGGCATTTCCTTTGCCGACAGCCAGAACGGAGCCGTCGCGCATGTTTATCGGTATCAAAACTTTTTCGTCCTTGTGAGCGGCAATGGCACCTTTGCGGATGATTAATTCGTTTGTGTCA